>JBMONL010000060.1:0-7321 GCA_049324635.1 Verrucomicrobiota bacterium
CGCCGATGGACTCCGCGAACTCTTCCACACCCTCACCACCCCGCTTTTTAACTCCGACCCCATCCCCATCACCCCCGATCTCCCTTGGTTCTCAGACCCCTAAAAAAACAGAGGAAACTTCTGGTTTTATACGATTGACCTGATCTTGGAAAGTTGATTCACGGAAGCGGCGGAATCAGAAAATCAGATGGGCGGCTAAGAGCAAAGGAACGGGAGGCGGAGCGAGAGTGATTTATTATTAGTGGAAAGATAAAAATCAAATCTCGCTTTTGTTGGCGCATGCGAAAAATGAACGAGAAGATTTAACCAAAGACCAGATTAAAATATTGCAAAATATTAAGGGGATTTCTTAAATATTCGCGTGAGGACGCGTTGCTCGTTTGTCGGATATTTCTGTCAATATCCGACTGCGCTCGCTTCTTGCCATCCATCCGCAACTCCCTGTTGTGCGCCCCACGGGAATATTTTAAAGTCCTCTAAATTCATGCGCAAGCTCTAAAATAACGTATTTTCAGCGTTTATCGGGATATTTCGTGCTTTTTCAACATGTCCCAAACCGGATGAGAAAATTCGCATTACTGAGCTAAGTATACATTCCTTTATCCGGCATTTGCTCTGCTTTTCGAATCGCTTCTGGCGAGGTGAGTTCTTTTTGAATCACATCCGTCGCTTGCCGGAATCGCTTCGCAACAATCTCCGCCAGTTGAAATGTAAAATCCGCCGCCAACCCAGGTTTTTGTGAAATAAATTCCCGAAATTTTTCATTGGAGATTTCCAAAGTCCTCAACGGCGTCAAACTGATCACCGTAGCAATAGCGCTACCGGGATCGAATAAATTGATCTCTCCAAAAAATTGCCCCGCCGAAAGCGTATCATAGATGATTTTTTGATTCTCGATTTCATCGAAAACTTCCGCTTCACCGGAAAGAATCATGTAGAATGTTTTTTGAATTTTTCCTTTTTTTACAATTATACATTCCGCCGGATATTGTTTTTCCGTAAAGAAGACATCAAGCAAGCGCACGAAATCCTCGTTGAATCCGCGAAAAAGACTCATCCGGCTGATTTCTGAAAAATGTACTGCCATATCAGCGTCTATTGTCTGATTTTTTTTCTTTGACGCCAGCTTTTTTCAAGTCTGCGCCTCGACTCTTTCTCCGCTCAGGGGTGCACATGCACAGTTTCTGTGAATGTGCAAACTTGATCTCGTTTTCTGACTTTTGAAATTTCAAAAGCCTGCGCCTTGACTCTCTCAGGGAGATGTTTTTAATATTCAGTGTGGAAGACGAAAAAATTTCATCAACGCGCAAGCATTCATCGGATGTTTTTTTGAATTCCAAATTCGATATCCGGAAACATTTTTCGCTTATTCAACCCGAACTTGAGCAAACCGACGCGCGGATTCTTCAGCAGACGGAGGCTTTTGATCCTGCGATTCGCGGTTACGTTGAGTATGCCATTACCAGTCAAGGACAGCGCATCCGTCCCGCCTTGTGCATGCTCGCGGCGAACGCGACCGGCGGCGTGCGCGACGATCACTACAATCTCTCTATTATAATAGAGCTGATTCATCTGGCGTCGCTCGTGCACGACGATATTTTGGACGACGCACAGATTCGCCGTACGCGCCTCACCAGCCACGCCAAGTGGGGCGTCGAACTTTCCGTGCTTTTGGGCGATTGCCTTTTTGCTCACGCTTTGCGTATGGGTGTACAACTTTCTCAGAAACAAATCACTCAAACCATCGCCGACGCCGTCGGTGAAGTTTGCGCCGGCGAAATGATTCAAACGCAGAGGAGATTTGATCTGAATTTTTCAGTGACCGAATACTTTCGCGTGATTGAAATGAAAACCGCCGCGCTGTTTCGCATTGCGTCCGGTCTTGCTGGCGCGGTGAACGAAGCGCCGGAAGCATGGCAGATGGCGCTCACTTCTTATGGGAATCATCTCGGCATTGCGTACCAGATTTACGACGACTGCCTCGATCTTTTGGGCGCGGAATCTCTCACCGGAAAAACGCTCGGCACGGATTTGAGCAAAGGCAAATGGACGCTTCCTCTTCTTCATGTTTTGCATCAGCTCGATGAACTTTCCGCTTCGGATCTTACTGAAATGATGCTTGCTAACGAGGAGCCTTTGCAGGAGCAAATTATTCAAATCATCATTCATCACGGCGGACACATCTTTGCCGCGCGCAAAGCGCAGGAACATCTCCAACTCGCCCGCCGCGCGCTCGCCGTTCTGCCGGATACTCATCATCGCCAATCGCTCGATGCTATTGCCGCCTCACTTCACGATTACATGAATCATTTTAAATAATTGGATTTTTTATGTTAGATATTTTATTGGAGCGATGGGAGTAGGGGTGCGGAGCAAAAATTTTGTTAATTCTGTCAAAAAATAATTAAATGACTCTTCCGATTTTTGATCTTGAGGAAAAAATCGTTTCTGCGCTTCAAAAAGAAAATCGTCTCATTCTCCAAGCGCCTACCGGTTCGGGAAAATCCACGCAAGTTCCGCAGATGCTTTTGGATCAGGGGCTTGCTGGAGACGGACAAATCGTCATTCTACAACCGCGTCGTTTGCCTGCACGTATGTTGGCAAAACGTGTTGCTGAGGAGCGAAAATGCAAACTCGGCGAGGAAGTCGGTTATCAAATCCGTTTCGACGATATTTCTTCGCAAAAAACGCGCATCAAGTTTCTCACCGAGGGCATTCTTCTGCGCCAAATTCTTTCCAATCCACGACTCGATGAAATTTCCGTACTCATTTTCGATGAATTTCACGAGCGGCATCTCTACAGCGATATTTCACTCGCGCGCGCTTTTGAAATTCAAAAAAAACTTCGCCCCGATCTCAACATCATTGTCATGTCCGCGACTCTCGACGCCAATTTATTGCAAAATTATCTCCATCCCTGCGAAGTTTTGCGCTCCGAAGGACGCACGTATCCGGTCGATATCGAATATCTTTCCAAAGAACCGGAAACGCCGTGGGACGCCGCCGCCGACGCACTCGAAAAATTACTGAACAAAAATACCGAAGGCGACGCGCTGATTTTCATGCCCGGCGCGTATGAAATCCAAAAAACGATTCAAGCCATTCAAAACAGCGATGCGTCAAAGAATACGATTATTCTGCCTCTGCACGGCGAATTAGCCGTCGATGCGCAGGACGCCGCCGTTGCGCGTTACGATAAAAGAAAAATCATTGTTTCCACCAACGTCGCTGAAACTTCGCTCACCATCGACGGCGTGCGCATTGTCATCGATAGCGGTTTGGCGAAAATTCCGCGCTACGATCCGCATCGCGGCATCAACACGCTTCTCATCGAAAAAATTTCTCAAGCCTCCGCCGAACAACGCGCCGGCCGCGCCGGTCGCACCGCGCCCGGAATATGCGTTCGTCTCTGGACGCAAAAAGATCACGCTTTGCGTCCCGCTCAACTGCTTCCGGAAATTCAACGTCTCGATTTATCCGAAGCCGTTCTCACATTAAAAGCTTCGGGCTTTTTAAATCTCCAAACTTTTCCTTGGCTCGAAAATCCTCTGCCGCTTTCTCTCGAAAAAGCCGAAACGCTCCTGCGCGATATGGGCGCGCTCGATGAAAAAATCGGAGAAATTACAGACGTCGGACGCGCAATGTTAAAATATCCCATCCATCCGCGTTATGCGCGTATGCTTTTAGCCGCATCGGAAATGAAATGTATCCGTCCGGTCGCGCTGATTGCCGCCTTAACGCAGGAGCGTAATTTGCTCATGCGCGCGCAAGATCGTCGCGTTACGCAAAACCGCGAAGACCTTTGGGGACACGAGGAACAATCCGATTTTTTTGTTCTCATGCGCGCGTGGCAAGGCGCCGCCAATCGAAATTTCGATTTCCATTATTGTCGATCTCTTGGAATCCACGCTCAAACCGCTCGCCGCGTTGCGCAAAATTTTCAACAATTTCTTCGCATCGCCGGCGTCAAAGAAGATGATAAGGAAATCGCGTCTTCGGAAAAAATCCAAAAATGTATTTTGCTCGGATTCGCCGATCATCTCGCCGCGCGTTGCGACGGCGGCACATTGCGTTGCCGTTTGGTGCACGGACGCGCCGGCACGCTCAAACGCGAAAGCGCCGTCCAGAATAGCTCTTTATTCGTGGCGTCTGAAATCGAAGAAATTCACACGCGCAACCGCGATGTGCAAGTGCTTTTGAGTCTGGCAACCTCTGTATCGGAAAATTGGCTCAAGGAGTTTTTTCCAGATGATTTTCACGAAAGCGAAGAAGTCATTTTTGACGAAACCGCGCGCCGCATCGTGGCTCGCCGCGAACGCCGCTTCCGTGATCTGGTTCTGGAATCCAAAGACAAAGACGCTGTGCCTTCGGCAAAAACCGCCGCGCTTTTTGCCGACGCTGTGGAAAATGGAATTTGTCCTCTGAAAAATTGGAATGCCGAAGTGGAGCAATGGATTGTTCGCTTGAATTGCCTTGCTCAGTGGCGTCCCGAATGGGAACTCCCGCCGATTTCGCCGGCGGACCGGCGTTTTCTTATCGAGCAAATTTGCCAGAACGCTATTTCCTACAAAGACATCAAAGATCATCCAGTCTGGAATGTAGTGAAAAATTGGCTCTCGCCTCAACAGCAATCGATTCTTGATCAATACGCGCCGGAACGTTTTATTTTGCCCAACAGCCGCAAAGCAAAAATCACTTACGCCGAAAATGCTTCACCCGTTCTCTCCGCAAAAATTCAAGACCTCTACGATGTCAAATCTAGTCTCTTCGTCGCCGACGGCAAAGTCCCTCTCACTCTCGAAATCCTCGCTCCCAATTTTCGCCCCATTCAAATCACTCAAAACCTCGAAAACTTCTGGCGCGAAACTTATCCCCAACTCAAACCCCAACTCCAACGCCGCTATCCCAAGCATAAGTGGATTTAACAGTCGGATAATGAGAAAGGAGCTTGAAAGTAGAAGACGGCGATTCCAGTATGGAATCGAGTAGTCACATGATTGTTTTACCACGAGGAGAGGCGGGCGAAAATGCCGCGCTGGTAGGGGTGCAAACGCCTGAAAATGAGGCGTGTGAGGTAGAAGATTCACTGCGCGAACTCGGAGAGTTGATTCGAAGCGCTGGCGGCAAAGCCGTGCTTGATGTGATTCAACGATTGGAAAAACCGACGGCGCCGTTTTATATCGGCAAAGGCAAAGCGGCGGAGATTGGGAAAAAAGTTAAGGAAAAAAATATTCAAGTCGTGGTTTTCGACGACGAACTTTCCCCTGCGCAAGTGCGCAATTTAGAAAAAATACTCGAGTGTAAAGTGATTGATCGCACGCAACTCATTCTGGATGTCTTTGCTCGGCGAGCAAAAAGCCGCGAGGGCAAATTACAGATTGAATTGGCGCAGTTGCAGTATCTTTTGCCTCGATTGACGCGCATGTGGACGCACCTTTCGCGTCAATACGGCGGCATCGGCACGCGAGGTCCCGGCGAAACGCAATTGGAGGTTGACCGTCGGCGCGTGTTGGAGCGCATCGGGCGTTTGCAACGCGAAATCAAAGAAGTGCGCAAGCATCGCGGCGTTCAGCGCGAAGGGCGCGAACGTTTTCATTGGCCGGTGTGCGCCTTGGTGGGATATACCAATGCTGGAAAATCCACGCTCATGAATCGGCTGACTTCGGCGGATGTTTATGTGGCGGATCAACTCTTTGCCACGCTCGATCCCACGATTCGCCAATTTTCTTTACCGAATAAACAACGCGTTCTCGTCAGCGATACAGTCGGATTTTTGCGCAAACTGCCGCATCATCTCATCGAGGCGTTTCAAGCCACGCTCGAAGAAGTCGTCGAGGCGGATTTACTGATTCACGTCGTGGATGTCGCGCATCCGTTGTTCGAAGAACAAATACTTGCTGTGGAAGACGTGTTGAAACAACTTCATGCCGACGGCAAACAGACGTTGATGGTTTTTAATAAAATAGATGTACTGAATAATGATTTTGTTTTGAAGCGCTACGTAGAACGTTATTCGCACAGCGTCGGCATTTCCGCGCTGATGGGCGAGGGGATGGACGATTTTTTTGCGTTGCTCGAAAATATGCTCAAAACTTGGCTCTTGCGCGTGAAATTGCGTCTGCCGCAGAGCGAAGGCGCGCTTCTGGCGGAAATCCATCGCATCGGACACGTGCTCGAATTAAAATACGACAAAAACGATGTGCTTCTCACGGCGAATATTCCTCCTCAGTTGCAAGGAAAAGTAGAAAAATATAAATTTTAGACAAAATGAACAAAATTGATAAATCAGTGTTCTCCGTGGTTAAAAGGGGTAAGGGGTGCGGAGCAAATTCTTTTAATTTTGTTAATTCTGTCTAAAATCATTTTATGAATATTCACGAAACAGCGATTGTGCATCCGAAAGCAAAGATTGGAAAAAGAACCACGGTAGGTCCGTGGGTCATCATTGAAGCTGGAGCGGAAATTGGCGCCGAATGCGAAATTCGCGCGCGCGCGGTTATCACTGGAAACGTGCGCATGGGCAAAAAAAATCAAGTAGGCTACGGCGCGATCATCGGCGCGGAGCCGCAGGATTTGGCATTCAAGGGTGTTCCCAGTTTTGTCGAAATCGGCGACAATAATATTTTTCGCGAATACACGACGATTCATCGAGGCACCAAAGAAAACACCGCGACAAAAATCGGCGACAATAATTTCTTCATGGCGGGCGTGCATGTCGCGCATAATTGCGCAATCGGCAATCACGCGATTTTGGTGAACAATGTTCTTCTGGGCGGATATGTGACAGTGCAGGATCGAGCGTTTCTTGGCGGCGCAGTTGTAGTTCATCAATACACGCGCATTGGACAACTCGCCATGATTCGCGGACAAACGCGCATCGGCATGGATGTGCCGCCATTTTTTATGGCCGTGGCGACTAATGCTGTGTGCGGCTTAAATCGCGTAGGGCTGAAACGAGCAGGCTATACACCGCAACAACGCAAAGCCATCTTGCGAGCTTACCAAACCCTCTATCACCAAGGACTCAATCGTCAACAAGCTCTCGAAAAATTTTCCACCGATCCAGAACTCCAAACCCCAGAAGTCAAACTCATCCGCGACTTCCTCACTTCCACTCAACGCGGCATCTGTCACGCCATCCAAGCCAACGACGCAAAAGGATCAGAGGAAGATTGATAGTTTAGAGCCTGTCCCGAAGTGGGATTTAGCTCTGAAGAAGGGTGGAAAATAGAGGAGCAAAAAAGAGCTTCATTGCGCTTTTACGCAAAATTGAGGCTTTATAATATGCTCAATCATCATGGGATTGTGAAGGTTGGCCGAG
>JBMONL010000061.1:0-50511 GCA_049324635.1 Verrucomicrobiota bacterium
CGCAACCCTTCGGGCAACAAAGGCATAGCCTTTTTCTGCGTGCTTCGCACCCGAAGTGAATGAGTGCTTCATCCGCGCGAAGCGCAGGGAAAGCGACCGTGTCGCCGGCGGCTGGCGGCGTTGCTCGTTTGTCGGATATTTAATTTCAATATCCGACTGCGCTCGCGCCTTGCCATCCATCCGCAACTCCCTGTTGCGCGCCCCACGGGAATATTTAAGAAGTCCCCTATAGTTTTTTTGAAAATGCAATAGCGAGTGGTCGGATTTTTGGGGAGTACTTCACCCGATAAAATCAGAGCAATAAATCAGTGTTCTCCGTGTTTTCCGTGGTTAAACGGGATAGGGAGTACGGAGTAATTCTGTAAAAATTTCGTTAATTCTGTCCAAAATTCATGGGCAATAAGGCAACCGATGTGTTTGGGATTTGGAGTTTGGGATTTGGGATTTCCAGCGAAGCTGGTTTGTGATTGCTATTTTTACTGGGAAAGGCATAATTTTTGTTCACTTCTGCCGGCGGGGTCAAGTTTGCGCATTCATGAAGCGTGAGACCTCCTTGGCGAAAAAAGGGGGCCCTTAGCTCAGCGGATTAGAGCGTCTGACTACGGATCAGAAGGCCACAGGTTCAAATCCTGTAGGGCCCAAAAAATGTGAAAACTAGTGGTCTGACAAATAAATAAGCTTATTTATTTGTCAGACCACTAGTTTTCACATTTGCAGAAGCTGTGTATAGGAAATCATGACCCATGGGTAAGGCAATGGATTTAAATGGCTCAAAATTAAAGGGTTGCGGAAAGAGAGATTCTTTGATATTTTTTCATTAATCCACTAGACGTTTCCGACCGATCAACACACTATAATAGTATGGCAATGACAAAAGATCAAGAAGAGCGATTTGTAAAAAAATGGAGTGCAAAATTTGGGGAAAAATTTGCAAAACAAGAACAACTGCAAACCGAGAGTTTCAATAGAACCCTTAAAATTTTATCAAACGCAGAAACGTGGGGATTAGATAGTCTCAAACGATACGAAAAAAGGGGGAAAACAGGCAGAGTTTTTCCTCGTTCGAGAGATGAATATTTTCGTGAAGCCGCCACACATCTTACTGCAGAACAGTCTCCACATGAAGCGGCGGCAAATCTACGAGTATTATACACCAAGATTGTTACTTCTCCTAGCAATAACGTGGAACTTTATCCCGGTTGTGAACTTCTATTTGCCGGCGACAAAGCTGGCCCATCGGGCGACTCGGGTTTTACTAAACGAGCTAAAGCGGCCGCATATCTTCTCGATGTACATCAAGCTTTATTAGCGGTTCATAACATCAATCTATCGCCTGAGGAAAAAGATAGACTCAATAAAGTCATAGACATAGCCAAAGCGAATGGATTAATAGCCGAAGGTAAAAAAAACGCCGCTTCGGATTATACTTTTAAGTTTGATGCCAATGGACAAGTCAAAATTGAGCCAAAGACGTCCCCAAAAACTTGGTATCAGAAATTAAAAGATTACTTTGAAGTATTAGCATCAGGAAATACAGAGGCTGGGCGTATTGGGATTGCGATAGGATATACTGGAGGTAAGATTTTAAGCTGGGCAATTAAATGGCTTGGTGGAAGCGATACTCTTTCCAAAGAAGAAGCGAAAACATATCTCGGTATGAAAGCCCTTGAAGCCGCCGCCGCTCAAGTTATTACTCGAGATCATCTCGGAAATATTCATACCACTGATGTTGGTGCACGCAATGTGCAGGGCAGGCTTAATGATATTAAAAAGCGATATACTCAAAAAGCGTCAAATGAAGCTACAGCTCGCCTGGCAACAATTCTAAAAAAAGCGGCTACAGCTCGGCAACGAGTGAAAGAACACCAGAGCAAAGCACAAAGACAAGCAGAGGAAGCTCAACATCAAGCGACGGAACAAACGCGCAAAGCTCAGAGACAAGCTAAAGAAAAGGCTACTTTTGATGCCTTGCGTGAAACAGCAGAAGCCGCTAAAGCCACAGCAAGGGCATCTCAAGAAACGGCGGATGCCACAAAAAAAATGTCTGAAGACCAAGCAAATTACTATCGTCAAAAAGCTGAAGAAGCGGCAAAACGCGCGGCAGAAGAAGCAACTGCTGGAGCCGGGAAAGATGCTGAAGCATTGGATCAAAAATTCGCAAAAGGCGGAAAAGATACTGGATTCAAGCGATATACTGAAGATACTTTTGTGAAAACGCGCCGATTTGCTTCGCAATACGGCGACGCAGGAAACATTTCACATGGGACTGATTCCTCACGAACGCACGGCGGCAAATGAAAAGCGAATGCATATAAAGCGCAAAAAATTCTCATTCTCCGTGTTTTCCGTGTAACAAAATACAAAAATGTGAAAGCAATGTAAGGGTGTTGAAAAACCCTGTGCCCTATGAGGCAACTCGCAGAGCAAATTAAAACACTACACCGCCACCGGCGTTAATTTAATAACGCGAAATTTTAGTTTTGATGGAGGCTTTTGGATGGACAAAATATCTCTGCATTTTTAAGAGCGTGAATTGTCTTCAGGGAGAGCAACAATCATAGGATAAAAACGCGGCTCAAATCGCTCCACCTCCTCCATCAAGCATGAACGGCCTAATTAGACGAGTTTAGAATATATGTAAAAATCCGCGAAGGATGTATGATCGGGGTCGGATTCAGAATAGGGGTATTTATTTTTTTCAAAATGCAGTAATTTAAATTGCGGACGATTATCGGTTATCCATACATCAAACTGCCTGTGTTTTACATGAATAGTCTGGGTGGCGTCGACATTGGAACTGTATATGACAACATATTTTTCAGCACTATCGAATAGCTTCGTCATATAATCGTAAAAAACGTTATCTTCCACCAAATGATAAATGACATCCAGCGACAGGGTAAGTTCCGCGCGGGTTGCGGGATTCCATTGTGAGATATTTTTAAATTCTTTTGATGGATCGTCTTTAAATAATTTTCTGCAAGCATCCAACACCGTGTCGCTCACATCGAAGCCCGTATATTTTTTGTAATTGGCGAGACGCAATTGATTCCCGTCGCCGCATCCGAATTCTATCACGCTTGAAATATTGTTTTTCATGATAAATTGATTAATAAAATCCGCTTTAAAATTAGCCAGATGCGCATACGATCCCATTCCGGAATTGCCCCCGTGTAAATACCGTTCTTCCCAATAACGGCTTGATTGAAAATCCATCTGCAAAAGATTGTTTCTTATTTTGATGAGTATAGGACCTATGATAGGAAGATTGCGCACGACCGTTTTTAGTATTTTTTTCATTTTTTAGTTTCCACAAAAAACACTCCTTTTAAAGGAAGCATTGATTCTGATGGAGTGTTATGATGCAATCAATGTGCTCAAAAGTCATGAAAATTTTAATTTTAACGCATGAATTTCCTCCTTTTGAGGGAGGAATTGCTACTTACTGCGCTGAAATAGCGAGAGCCGCGGCGGAAAATGGGCACCAAGTGACTGTTTTTTCGCCTTCTTACGGGAAAGAATTAGAAAAATCGGATGCTCAGAACTATCCGTTTAAAGTCGTTCGCTTCAAAGGCGCGATTTTTACGCCCAGATATGATCTGCTTTTTATGCTCTGGAAAACATATCGCTTTCTTGCTTTGAAAAAATTTGATCTGGTGCATGCGGCGGATTGGGCTTTTGTTTTTGCATTAAGACTCTTGAGACATCTTCAATTTAAAATTCCTTTTTTAGCTTCTGTGCATGGGGCGGATATATTAGGTTTGAAAACGTCTAGATTTATTAAATTTTTGTGCTGTCGCGATATGTATGATTACGCCGATTGGATTTGCGCCAATAGCGCACACACTAAAAAACGCTTATTGGATGCAAGCCCCGTTCTTTCGGAAAATAAAATTCGCGTAACACCTCTCGGAGTGAATTCTTTTTGGTTTGAGCGCGCGCAATCCGAGGAAGATATTCGCCGCCGGTATTCGATCCCCTCGCATAAAAAAATCATTCTCACTGTGGCAAGACTTGTGGAAAAAAAAGGGCATCGCTTTGTTTTTGAGGCGCTCGCGTCGCTTTCTTCAGAGGAAAAAGATAGATTGGCTTATGTTGTCGTCGGCAAAGGAGACGGCTCTTATAATGAAAAAACTCTTTTTGCTTTTGGGGAATCTTGCGGCGTTCAAACTTTTTTTACGGGAGCTATTTCGCCGCAATCTGATCGGACGCTTCTTCTTTCTATTTACGCACAAGCGGATTTGTTTTGTATGCTGACCCAGCCGCCTGGAGAAGCATTTGGATTGGTTTATCTGGAAGCCGCCGCGCAAGGATTACCTGCTATAGGAGCGAACTGCGGAGGTGTTCCGGAAGTGATCGAGCACGACAAAACAGGAATCTTGATTCCGTCAACAGACGCACGAGCGCTACGAGATGCCTTCAGAGATTTTCTTGATCACCCGGCTAAATGGAAAGCCATGGGAGAACACGCGCGACAACGAGCCTCAATTTTTAATTGGCAAGCATGCGCTGAATTGACTTATAAGACGACCGTCTAAATCTTTTTAATTTTTATGCAAATAATTTTTGCCACGCATAGTTACATGAATCGAGGATTGCTTAAGAGTTGCTTCTATTAGTGAACAATGCTAGATTAGTTTTATGGCACGTACGGCAAATATTCATATTAACATTGACGCTGGGCTGAAAGATACCACCGAACGTATTCTGAAAAGAATGGGCGTTTCCATGTCTGATGCGATCCATCTTTTTCTTCAGCGCGTGAAGACTTCAAAATATGCCCTCTGGAGCGGAGAAAATTTTAATGACGAAACGCGCCGAACGATCCAAAAAGCCGCCAAAGGCGTCGGTTTAACCAAATATAAAAACACCAAAGCATTGTTTAAAGATTTGGGACTTTATGAGGCAACTCGTCGTCACAAATAAGTGCAAAAAAGACCTCCAACTCGCTCATCGTCGAGGAAAAAATCTTTCAAAAATTTACGCTGTGATTGATACATTATGTGCGAGTTCGCCGCTCGAAACGAAATTCAAAGATCATCCGCTCAAAGGAGTTTATTCAGGCTATCGCGAATGTCATATCGAGCCGGATTGATTGCTCATTTATCAATCGACTCCGGATGCAGTTACTCTTATCCGTACGGGCACACACTCCGATCTGCGCTTAGGATAAATATCGCAAGCATGAAGCTTATAGGTAAGGTGGTAGCATCATGAACATTGTCTTTGCTGCGCATAGTTACATGAATCCCCATTTGGTGGTGGGGTCGCATCATTTGGCGAGGAATTTGGCGGCGATGGGGCATCGGGTTTTTCATTTTAGCACGCCGATTACGTTGCCGCATTGGTTAAGATTTCAAGGTAATGCTAGTTATCGAGCGCGTATCGCGTTATGGCGAAAAAGCGGCTTAAGGCATTCTGAAAATCTTGTCGAATACGTTCCGTTGTCGCTGATTCCTTGGCAAATCGCAAAATACGGCGGCATCGAGCGCAATCTTTACACTTATTTTTTTCCTTCTTTAGAAAGTATTCTGAAAAAAAATAATTTTGGGGACATCGACGCGCTCATCATCGACGAGCCGAGGTTGGTCGGTTGCGAACGGCATATTCGCGCAAAAAAAATCTTTTACCGCGCCACGGATTTGTACGTTGAGATGAAAAATGATCGCGCGATTTTGGAGGCGGAGCGGATTTTGCTGAATCGATGCAACGGGATGATCGCAACTTCGCAACCTGTACTGGAGCGTCTGCAATCGCTCTCGCAAAATAAGCCTTCGTTGCTTCTGGAAAACGGCGTGGATTACGAATTTTTTTCCCTGTTACGTGAAATGCCGGAAGAATATGCGCACATTCCATCTCCGCGTGCTGTGTATGTCGGTGCTCTGGACGAGCGCTTTAATTTTGAAGCGATTCGTCAACTCGCGCAATCCCTGCCGCAACTTCATGTTGTTTTGATCGGGGATTTTCCAGTGACACAACACCATTCCTTCCCATCCAATGTGCATATTCTCGGCATGCGACCCTATGAGCAAGCGCCTGCTTATATGCAACACGCTCAAATCGGATTGCTTCCGTTAAGCGAGCATCCCGCCAACCAAGGCAGAAGCCCGATGAAGCTTTACGAATACGCCGCGGCGGGGATTCCGGTGGTCGCCACCGCGACGGCTGAACTCTCGCGCAGAAAACTTGATTTCGTCACTCTCGTAGAGAATAATGCAGACTTTGCTAAAGCCGTATCTATGTCTCTCCAAAATCCAATTCCCAAAGAAACCATTCAAGCACACGCTCGTTCTCAAAACTGGCTCCAAAAAACAAAAGCACTGTTGGAATTTATGGAATCCGTGTGATGCAAACTTCCTCGCGTCCATTCACCATTTGGCATTAAACCGACATACTATAGAATAGTTTGAGATTGAAATTCTTGGGTTCCATGACTCCAAGGAACGAAGGAATGCATGTTAGGTTTTTGTAGTAATAATACAGGTGTATGACATGCGGATTTCCAAATATTTCCAATCCAGTTGCCCAAAAATTTGGGAGGGAACGGATAAAATCCAACTCCTATGCTTTGAATCAAACGAAAATTTTGATGCTGTGTAGCGAATGTCACAAAAGCACGATAGGTAAATCCTCGTACGTGCGGGCCAAAAATGCGTATGGAAGTCGGTTGCATGCCAAGCAACATCATGATGCGATTATGAAAACTCGCCAAATTAGGCACTGATAAAATGAGGTATCCGTCTGGTTTTAAAACGCGCCATATTTCATCCATTGGATGAAAAATTTGTTTTAAATGCTCCAATACTTGGTTGCAAGCCACAATATCGAACATTTCATTTTGAAATGGGAATTCATCTTTTTCTAAATCCGCTTTTTGTACAATGATTCCCTTTGCTCTGGCTTCTGCGATTTGAGGATCAAAGTATTCTAATCCATAAAGTTGTTGCGACGATGAATTTAAAGCTTCCCCGTACTGTAATGTAGTTCTTCCATTCCAGCACCCGACGTCTAGCAACTTGGTGTCTTGTGCGCATTTAGAAGATGCTTTCTTGCAAAGGTTAACGCAAACTCCTTGAAGAGCAACATGAATCTGCTGATTGAGATGCATTTTTGAGGAGTTTATAATTTCAAAAAAAAAGGAGCCTGCTAAACTTCACTTAAGCTATGAACTTACGCGTTTCCAAGCTTTTTTTTATTTTAACACCTTATGGAATAGTCATCATTACGGTGTTATTGAGTTTTTTAGCATGGGTGACACCAGATTTTGGATTTTTTATCAAAGGATTTGAGGCGATCGCTTTAACCCCCAAAGCTATTTTATATTTTATCACATGGTATTCTCTGATTCTTTTTTTTAGTTGGCTGGGATTTTTATTAGGCAAACGTTATTATTTAAAAACATCTTTTTTCAAACACCTTGCCTCACTTGACGACGGGTTTATTTATTTAGCATTTTCCATATTTGGATCGATCGGCGGTCTATATGCGTTATATTATATATGGCAAAATATTGGATGGACTGGGATCATTCACGCGATTTCAACCAGTCAAGCTAACATACTCAAGATCGCGCTTTACGAAAATTATTCCATTGGAATATTTTCTTTGAGATATCTGACGATTTTGTCTGGTGGATTGGCGATTTATAGAATGTTATCAAAAATTTCTTTTCATATTTTGGATTTTTTCAATCTCTTCTTATTGTTACTGATAAGCGGCATTGCTAGTCGCTTGAGTTTCGTGGCGGCGTGCATCATTGGCGTGGGTTTATGGATCATCAATGATCCGCGTGAGACGATCAAGATTCCT
This sequence comes from Verrucomicrobiota bacterium, assembly GCA_049324635.1. Lineage (GTDB taxonomy): Bacteria > Verrucomicrobiota > Verrucomicrobiia > Methylacidiphilales > Verrucolacustridaceae > JBMONL01. The sequence continues at coordinate 7,810 of JBMONL010000061.1, forward strand.
ATCTCGAAATCGATTTTGGCGATCCTTGTATTGTTTATATTATTTTCGGCATATAACTCCGCTCGTAACGCAGGATTTTATTCAGAAAAAAGAGGCATCGATTCTTTTTATGTTGCCGGTGCCTCGGAGATATTAAGCTACTTGGGAACTCCCTTCCAAGGTTCTTTGACTGCAGGAGAACATTTTAACAGTCTTAACCGGGGAGGAGATATTTTTGTGTTGGGGGATATTGATGACCGATTAACCACCAATTCCGCTTTTGCTGAATTAACGAAAGATTACGGGTATTATAGCTTTTTCATCATTGCGGTCGCTTCATTTTGTTCAGCTTCCATGATGGGGTTTTTGAGATATCAATTGGATACGTATCTCGCTCTTATATATTTTGTGCTTCTTTATTGTTTCTCCGAACTGTGGCGAATTTTTATGTTCAATAAAGGCATAGTAATAACTTTGTTGATTTTTTCGTTGGTATTGCCTGTGGGAATGGGTTTTTTAAAGGCTCTTTTTGCGCGAAAGTAAACGCATGCATTCTATCATTATTGATGCTCGAATGCTTTTTTCTTCGGGAATAGGGGTGGTGTTGAGGAACATGTTAGTTTATTTGGCGCAGGCGCGTTTGCCGTATTCGTGGGAAATAATAGTGCAAAATCAAGAGCAGAAACGGTGGGTGGAAAAAAAATGTTCTTCAGCAACAATTATTGTCATCACCGCGCCGATTTATTCCATTAAAGAGCAATTAGCTTTTTTGCGTTTGAAATCGCGGGATGCTAAGCTTTTTTGGTCGCCACATTATAACATTCCAATTTTTTGGCAAAAAAAAATAATAACAACCATTCATGATGTCTGTCATGTGGCGATGCCTCATTTCTTTAAAGGCTTCAAAAAACAAAGTTACGCTCGAAACATGTTACGATGGTCTGGAAAAAAATCTCGATCCATCGTTTGTGTTTCAGAATTTACGGCAAAAGAATTTCACAAATATACAGATTGCGATCCTAAGAAAATTTGCGTGATTTACAATGGTGTCAGTCAAGATTGGTTTGAGGTGGTCAAAATGGAAAAATCACATTCGAATCCATACATACTTTTTGTTGGAAATGTGAAACCGCATAAAAATTTAGATCGATTATTGGATGCTTTTAATCAAAATAAAGAACACATACCGCATGATTTGGTGGTCGTCGGGAAAAAGGAAGGTTTCATCACCGGCGATAAGAGTATCATGCAAAAAGCCGCTACTTTAGATAATCGAGTGCGATTTACAGGTGAAGTCAGCGATGCTCAATTAAAACAATACTACGCATGGGCGGATTTTTTATGTTTCCCATCATTATATGAAGGTTTTGGATTGCCGGCTTTGGAAGCAATGGCGTGCGGCTGTCCAGTGTTGACTTCGAATGTAACGTCGCTTCCAGAAGTCGCCGGCGAGGCGGCGGTGTATTGCGATCCATATTCGGTGGAGGATATGGCAGAGAAGTTGAAATTTATGGTTTCGTTGTCGGAGGAAAAAAGGCAAGAATTGATTTCAAAAGGACGCGAACGCGCTAAGTTATTTTCTTGGGAAAAAGCGGGAAGAGAATTTTTGGATGTAATTAAAAAGGTGGCGGAAGAATGAAAATTGTAGGCATGATGCCGGTGAGGGTGGGGTCGAGGAGGGCGGGGGGGAAGTCGGTGAGGAAGTTGGGAGGGAGGGCGTTGTTTTGTTGGATGTTGGAGAAGATGGATGCTTTGGGGATTCCGGTGCATGTTTACGCGAGCGAGGTGGAGTCGCTGGAAAAACTCGTGGATTTCAAGGCGCAGAATATTGTGTTCACGCAGAGACCTGAATTTTTAGATAACGACGGAGTCATCGGCGCGCAGATTTACAAAGAATTTGCCCAACAAGTGCCGGCGGATGTTTATTTGTTGTGTCACGCGACGTCGCCGTTTGTGAAGGTTGAGACGTTGCGCGCGGTGGTCGATGCGGTGACAAAAGAAAATGCCGAGTGTGCGTTGACGGTGAGACGCGAGCAGACGTTCGCGTGGTTCGATGGAAAACCTCTGAATTTTGCATTGCCTAGAATACAGACGCAATCGCTCAAGCCTGTTTTTCTGGAAACCAGCGGCGCGTATTGTTACCGGCGCGAAGTGCTCGAACAAGGCGATCGCTCGAATCTTTCGCCTCGGTTGATTGAAATCGCATGGCCGGAGACGGAGGATATCGACACCGAGGAAGATTTTGCGCGTTGCGAGGAAATGATAAAAATTTTTAGACAGAATTAACAGAATTTCTGCGGAATTACTCCGTACCCCTTTTCCCTTTTAACCACGGAAAACACGGATAATATGCTCGCTACCACGAGCAAGAAAATTTTATCCAACGCCCTGCGTTAGCAGGGCAAAATATCCGTGTTTTCCGTGGTTAAACCGGGTACAAGGGCGCGGAGCAATAATTCTGTAAATTCTGTGAATTCTGTCTAAAAAAGTTTTAATGAATACAAATGCTGCGCGGGTGTTGCGGTGTTATATGCCGCCAATGGGAAAGGCGCGCGTGGAGTATTTTCGGCGGGATGAGGAAATTAAAAACGAACACAGAGAACGCTTGCGCGCGCTGAAAGATATTCATTCGGGGAAAAAGGCGTTTATTATTGGGAACGCGCCATCGGTCGCGCAGATGGATTTAACGAAATTAAAAAATCACGTCACGTTCGCGGTGAATTCGACGTTTTTGCTCTACGACAAGATGGGTTTTCAGGCGAACTACACGTGCGTGAGCGACCGGATTCGCTGGCATGAGTTGAGAGAAAAGATTTTGCCGGCGTCGGAACAAAGCCGGATATTTTATTGCGATGATTGGGAATTCCCCACGCCGGTGGGTTTGTTTTCAGAGGAAGAACGAAAAAAAATCACACTCTTGGATCAACTCTACGCTCTGTCGCGCTGGGCGCATTTTTTTGCGCCGGTACGCAATCAAGCGGGGATGTTTACTTATGGAAAATTAAAGGCGAAGAAATTTTCGCATGATATTGCGCAGGGAATTTGTTTAGGCAACAGCGTGATTTTCATGGCGACGCAATTGGCCGCCTATATGGGATGCAATCCGATTGTTTTGCTCGGCGTGGAGATGAATTACGATCAGCAGAAAACGCATTTTCATGGCGAAAAAATTTGGACGCCGCCGATGAGTTACGAAAAAGACGCGCGCCCGTGGTTTGTTTTGTTTCGCAAGACTCTCGAATCACGCGGAATCGAATGGATTAACGCGACCATTGGAGGCAATGTGGATGTTCTGGAAAGAAAATCTTTGGAGAATTTTTTGACAGAATGAACAGAATGAAAGATTGCCACGTCGCTTCGCTCCTCGCAACGAAAGCGACACGCTTTCGATTTTGTGAATTCTGTCTAAAAATTTTATAAATGAAAAAAATTTGTTTCTTTTTTTCGACGACGGATTTTACCGGCGCGGGGAAGATGGGGTTGGAGTACGCGAAAGCTTTTCGCGACGCGGGGTATGAGGTGTTTGCCATTTGCGGAGAAAGAATTGATGCGCCAACACCTTCGATTGTTAATTACTTAATTCAAGAAAAAATCGAGGTCATTGAAGAGCGTGGTTTCACAAAATTATTAGATATTTTTTTAATTTTGCGATGCGCAATAATTTTGAAAAAGCGAAAACCTTCGGCGGTGATCAGCATGTTTCAGATGGATGTGAAGATTGCGGGCTGGGCGGCATTTCTCGCCGGTGTTCCATTGATCCTATCCGCGCAAAATCGAGTGAAATTTTACGGGAATATTTTTTTACAGCGGATGAAAGATCGTTTTTTCGGTGTGACATTGCGAAAGACGGCGCGGCTGGCGATTTGCACATCGGAAGCGGTGGAAAAGGAATTGTGGGAACACTATCGCTTTGATCGGACACGCATTGTTTATAATGGAATTGACACAAAAACATTCAGCGATTTTCCCACGTCGGAGAGAAAAAAATCGAGGGAAGCACTTGGTGTTTCAGACAGCGAAAAAATGTTTTTGAATATCGGGCGTTTGGACGAACAGAAAGGGCAGGATATTTTGTTGCGAGCATGGAAAGAGGCATTGAATCGCATGCAAAGCGCGAAGCAAAATCTTGAAAATAAATCTACCAATATGCCCTCCCTTTATCCCTCTGGATTCCCGCTAAAAGCGGGAATGACAAGTGCAGACTTTGGCATGAAACTTTTTTTGGCGGGAGGAGTCACGCCACATTCGAAAGCATCGGAAGCGTACGCGGATCGGCTCAGGCGGCTTGTCGAGGAACTCGGTATTGAAAGAAGCGTTTATTTCTTGGGTTGGCGCGATGATATTTGTGAACTTTTGAGAGCGTGCGATTGTTATGTGCATTCGGCATTGTGGGAAGGCTGGCCGTTGACGGTGCTGGAAGCGATGGCGTCGAATGTTCCCGTTATCATGACCGATTGCGTGGAAAGGATGAAGGATTTTGAGAATGAAAGAGACGGTTTTGTGGTTCCGAGCGGCGAAGTTGAGCCTCTTGCGCGCGCGATCGATCGCGTGAGCGAAATGCATATTGAAGATCGCTCGCGCATGGGGCAATGCGCGCAAAAAATTATTCGTGAGCATTATGAGATTGCGCATCTGAAACGAGCGTTTATTGAAGAGGTGGAAACGGTTTGCGGATGAATGTTATTTTTTTGAACGATCAAGCGCATGTCAATGGCGGCGCGGCATTGGTGGCTCTGGAGGAAGCGAAAGCCCTTGCGCGAGCGGGGCATCGAGTGTGGCTGATGAGTTGCGCGGAACCGGTGGATGATTCTTTGAAACAAGCCGGCGTTCAAGTTTGTTGTTTGGGGCAAAAAGAAATTTTCGAGGAAAAAAACCGCACTTCCGCATGTATTCGTGGAATGTGGAATATTCAAGCGTGCCGATGGGCGCGCGCGCAAATGGCTTCGTGCGATCCGCGCGATACGATTGTGCATATCCATTCGTGGATGAAGGCGTTTTCGCCCGCCGCACTGAATACGGTGTTGCAAATGGGATTCAAGACGGTGATGACGTTGCACGATTATTTCATTGCGTGTCCCAACGGCGCTTTCATGGATTATCCCTCGATGAAAATTTGCAAGAGGAAACCTCTCAGCGCGGAATGTATTTTGCGAAACTGCGATTCGCGATGCTACGCGCATAAGCTCTGGCGCACCGGACGCACTTTTTTGCAGAATAAAATTTTGCGTGTTCCTCAAAAAATTCATCATTACATCGCGGTTTCTGAATTTTGCGCAAATGTTTTAAAGCCACATTTGCCGAAGAACGCCAAGGTGAGCGTTTTGAATAATCCGATTGATATTCCCAAAGAATTGCCCGTGGATGTCGCGGGGAATAAAAAATTTATTTTTGTGGGCAGATTTTCGAGGGAAAAAGGCGCGGATATTTTTGCGCGTGCGGCGGCGAGAATGAATGTCCCAGCGCTTTTTATAGGCGACGGATATTTGCGGGAGGAAATACAAAAAATCTATCCAGGCGCGGAAATCACGGGATGGTTGCCGCACGATGAGGTTATGGAGCGTTTGAATCAAGCGCGTTCTCTCGTGTTTCCTTCGATCTGGTATGAGGCGAATCCTCTTGCGCCTTTGGAAGCGTGCGCGCGCGGTATTCCGGTGATCACCTCCGATCAAAGCGCTCCGATTCATTACATCGAAAATAATCGAACGGGACTTTTTTTCGAAATGGGCAACGTGAATGCTCTGTGCGAACAAATGCAACACATGATGAATCCTTCTTTCGCCGCGCAACTCGGCCAAACGGCACATCAAAAATATTGGGAACATCCGTGGACGATGGAGAAACATCGGAAAGAATTGCTTAAAATATACGAAGCCGTTTTGCATCATTCATGAATCCAAAAGTCTCATCGATTGCGCTTGTGCATCATTGGTTGGTGGGCATGAGAGGAGGAGAAAAAGTTTTGGAGCAATTCGGGGAACTTTTTTCTCACGCGCCCATTTTTACATTGGTCGCCGATGAAAAAAATATTTCATCTTCGTTGCGCGCGCATGAGATCAAAGCCTCCTTTTTGCAAGCGATACCGCAAAGAGAGCGTTATTATCGACACATGTTGCCTTTGTATCCGGCGGCATTGCGCGCGATGAAATTGCCGAAAGAAACGAGTTTGATTTTGAGCTCGGACGCGAGCATTGTGAAAGGCATTCGCATTCCGGACAGCGCGACGCACGTGTGTTATTGTCATTCGCCGGCGCGATATTTGTGGGAAATGGAAGAAACGTATCTCAAACAAACGGCGCATTTGGGCGCGATAGGCAAATGGGTATTTCGAAATATTGTGCCTTATGCGAGACAATTTGATTATGAAGCGGCGCAAAAAGTTTCGCATTTCATCGCCAATTCAAAATTTGTTCAGCAACGAATCCAAAAATATTACGGACGAGAATCCGAGGTGATTTATCCGCCCGTGGATGTGGAAAAATTTAAGTGGGGAAAAAAGTCGGAAGATTTTTATCTGATTGTTTCGCAATTGGTGTCTTACAAACGAGTGGATATTGCGGTGGAAGCTTTTAATCGATTGGGTAAAAAATTAGTTATCATCGGCGACGGCGCCGAAAAAGAACGCTTGATGCAAATGGCGAAACCCAACGTACAATTTTTAGGAAAACAACCGGATACTTCTGTGATCGATCATTTCGAACGATGCCGAGCGTTTATTTATCCTCAAGTGGAAGATTTTGGAATTACTGCTGTCGAAGCGCAAGCGGCGGGTAAACCCGTGATTGCTTTGAGCCAAGGCGGAGCTTTGGAAACTTTGCTCGATGGAAAGACGGGAATTTTTTTTCATGAGCAGAATGCGGAAGCTTTAATAGGAGCCATTCAAGTTTTCGAAAACAAAATTAATGAATTTAATTCATTGGCTTGCAGACAAAATGCCGAAAAGTTTTCTACGGCGCGATTCAGAGAAGAAATAAAGCATTTTTTTCAGAAAAAAGAACTGTCATTAGGATGGTAAAATCTGAAAAAAGAACCAGTTGCGTTTCTGGGGGAGATGTGCAAGTATTTTGGCTTCAAAACCGGGTGAAAAACTAATTCTTGGAGAGATATTATGAAAACTATGAAATCAATTGTATTGTCGTTAGGTGTTTTCGTCGTTGCGACGGCGTCGGTGTTTGCGAATCCGACGGGCGGGACGGTGACGGCAGGGTCGGCGAGTATTACGTCGGCAGGATCAAACTTAACAATCAATCAAACATCGAATCGCGCGATCATCAACTGGCAAGGTTTTTCGATTGCGAATGGCGAGTTGACGCAATTCATTCAACCCGGCGCGTCGAGCGCGGTGTTGAACCGCGTGACGGGTGGAAATCTCTCCTCCATTTACGGCACGTTGAAGGCGAACGGTCAGGTTTATTTGATTAATCCCAACGGCATCGTGGTGGGAGCAAGCGGCGTGATTGACACGCAAGGTTTTGTCGCTTCCACGCTCGACGCGAGCGACAGCGAATTTCTCTCCGGCGGCAACATGACGCTCGCGGGCGATTCTTCGGCAAAAATTCAGAATTTAGGAAAAATCGACGGCGGTATGGGAAATGTTTTTTTGATTGCTCGTCAGATTGAAAATGCTGGAACGATTCAAGGAAAAACCGTCGGACTCGCCGCGGGAACGGAAGTTTTGCTCAAGCCCGCGCAGGGAGATTTTATTGTGAAAGCCGGAGAAGTCACCGAGGGCACCGGCATCGACAACCAAGGACTCATTCAAGCCACGACCGCCAAGCTCGAAGCGGCGGAAGGCAATGTTTATTCGCTCGCTATCAATAACGGCGGCGTGATTAATGCGAATTCGGTCACCAACGAAGGCGGGAAAATCTATTTGCGCGCCAACGGCGGAAAAATTGTCAACACCGGTAAACTCATTGCTTATCGCGGCGCTAATGGAGGAGATATCGACGTGCGCGCAGGCAATATTTTCATCGCGCCGGGCGCGGAACTTCGCGCAGATGCCACTGTTGACGGCAACGGCGGCACGGTGAATGTCATTGCCGAAGACACAGCGGAATTTCACGGAAATATCAGCGCAAAAGGCGCGGGCGCGGGCAACGGCGGTTTCGTGGAAGTTTCAGGAAAACATGTGGATATTTCGGGAATGGTGGATACCAGCGCGGAAAATGGCAACTTCGGCACATTTTTGATCGATCCGGGCACAGTGAATGTTATCAATAGTGATCTGGTGCTCAACGGACCCGATACCTTCGGCGACGCGTGGATCGCCAGCATTCTGGAATTAACCAATCTCACTATTCAAACCAGCGCGGCGAGCGGCGGACTCGGTGCAGATGAAAATATCGTGATTTTCGGTTCATCCGATCTCGGCGGCGCAGTGGATATCACTTGGGGCGCGAATACAAAATTTGAACTCCAAGCCGGACGTTCGATTGAAATGCACTCCGGCGCTCTCATTGAAAACACCAGCACAACCCACTCCGGCGACGCTATCGTCATGCGCGCCAACGAAGCCGGCTCAACCAGCGGCAACTTCATCGGCGTCAATATCGACGGCGGCACCCTCCGCTCCAACACAGGCAACATCAAACTCTACGGTCAAGGCGGAGATACGGGTAATTTTAATATCGGTGTACAAATAGCCAACGGCGCTGTTGTTGAATCCGTAGGAACAGGAGCCAGCGCGGCAAATATTTCTATTACGGGAACCAGCGATAGTGGCGATCTTGGGCTTTATGGTGTATCTGTAGCTGGTACTTCTGCAACAAGGATAACTACCATAGATGGTGATGTTTTAATTAATGGACAAGGCGGTAACGGAATTAACCAAGGTAATGTAGGTATTTTAATTGGAAAAGGAAAAGTAGAATCGATTGGTACAGGATCTAGTGCTGGAAAAATAACTTTAATAGGCACAGGTGGCACGGGTAATGAAGGAACGCATGGAGTTATAGTACAAGATGCCACCGTTTCGTCTATTGATGGAGATATTCTTCTTAAAGGGCAAGGTGGTAGCGGAGCTGGAGCGATTGCGAATACGGGTGTTGCTGTTGCTTGGGGCGGTAAAGTGCAATCGACAGGAACTGGTGATGATGCCGCTAATATTACTTTGATTGGTACAGGTGGAATGGGTGATAACGGTACGTACGGTGTTTATATGGTTGGTAATGATTCTGAAATAAGCACAGTTGATGGGGATATTTTACTTAAAGGAAAAGGTGGTAATAGCACCGGTAATGGTAGTAGTGGCATCACTATTGAAAATAGTGCCTATGTCAAATCATTAGGATTAGGAACAAATGCAGGAAAAATTACGCTGATAGGAACAGCAGGATCAGGTGTTTCCAGCAATCATGGTATTTACATTAATGCGGAAACAAATCCAGCTAGTGTGACTTCAATTGACGGCAATATTTCTATTACCGGCCAAGCGGGCGGGGATGGGACGGGGACGAATAATATTGGTGTGTATGTGGCGAATGGGGGGACGGTGGAGTCGGTGGGGACGGGCGCGAGCGCGGCGACGATTACTATCAAAGGCACAGGCGGTAATGGAACGGATTTCAATCACGGTGTGAGCGTGGATGGCGGCGCGGTGCGTTCGACGGATGGAAACATTGCGATTTATGGAAAAGGCAACGGAACGGGTTATCGCAACAATGGTATTTGGGTGATTTACGGCGGGAAAGTGGCGTCGATAGGAACAGGCGCGGAAGCGGCGAATATTCTTCTCAAAGGAACCGGCGGCGACGGAAATTGGGATAACAACGGCGTGCGAGTTTCGTACGGCGACGGCGCGGGCACGGGCGCGAGCGTAGATACGGTTGACGGCGATATTTCGATTTACGGAAAAGGCGGCGACAATGCGGCGGCTTGGTATAACTTCGGCGTACAAGTCAATGGCAACACCACCGGCACTGGGCGTGTGACTTCGACCGGCGACGGCAAAATCACTATTCGCGGCACCGGCGGTAACGGCGATGCGTACGGATGCGGTGTCTATGTGGCGCAGGAAGATTGTTATGTTTCGTCGGTCAACGGCAACATCACCATTTACGGCACGGGCGCGAACACAGGCAAACGCAACTATGGCGTTTACATGATCAACGGCGGACAAATCATGTCCACCGGAGTCGGCGCGACGGCGGCGAATATCACTATTCGCGGCACGGGCGGCAATGGCACGAGCGAAAACTTCGGCGTGTCGATCATGGGATTGAATTCAAAAATCTCCACGATTGACGGCGATATCAGCATCACCGGTCAAGGCGGCAACGGAAGCGGCGACCTCAACGACGGCATTCGCATGCACAATTCCGCGTTTGTGGAATCGACAGGCACCGGCGACAGTGCCGGAAAAATCACCATGAACGGCACGGGCGGTCACGGCGGCTCTACCAACAACAGCGGTGTGTTGATTCAAGTGAATTCGAGCGTGAGTTCGATTGATGGAGATGTGATTGTTCGCGGCACGGGCGGCGATGGAAATTCCGCGGGTGTTTGGTTGTATAACGGCGGATCAGTCGGCGCAAGCGGCGACGCGAATGTGACGATTACAGGCGTAGGCAATGGCACAACCGAAGGCATCAAAACCACCGGCGCAACGGCAAACAGCATCGGTGGAACGACGACAGGTTACATTATTCTCACCGCCGACACGATGCGCTGGGATAACCTCGCCATTTCAGGCGCTGGGAAGCTGTACGTCCAGCCGTATAACGTTGGAACTTCGATCGGACTCGGCGACGGCGCAGTGGGAACACTGAACCTCACCGACGCGGAAATGGATTCGATTGCAGATGGATTCAATCACGTGACCATCGGTCATACCAATGGTTTCGGCTTGGTGCACATCTCCAATCTTATTATCAAAGATGCGTTGACGGTGCGCACACCTGCGGTTGACGGCGATATGATCGTCGATAGCGGCGCGAATATTTCGTGGGACGGCGCGGATCAGTTGGAATTGATCGCCGGAAGAAGCATCGATATCGAAAGCGGCGTTTTCCTCGAAAATACATCAGAAGATTTCAACGCAACCGATCGCGCGATTTACATGAGGGCGAATACTGCGGGCGCATCGACAGGATCATTTAACGGCATCACGAATCGCGGCACCATCGCGGCGAACACCGGCAAAATTGAGTTGACCGGTCGCGGCGGCAATGTGGGTAGCGATAATTACGGCGTGGCGGTCATCGACGGCGGGCAAATTATTTCGACGGGCGAAGACGATGAAGCGTCTCAAATTGTTTTGCGCGGCACAGGCGGCGCAGGCGATGGATATAATTACGGCGTGTATGTCGCCAATGGTAGCTCGGTTGAAACCACCGATGGCGATATCCTGATGGTCGGTCGCGGCGGCGCGGGCACGGGCGAACGCAATATCGGCGTGCGCGTGGGTCCAGACGCGGGAGTTTACTCGGATGGCGATGGACACATCTCTATGTACGGCACCGGCGGCACGGGCACAGATCGCAATTACGGTATATTGATTGATCAGGCGGAAGTTTATTCGCAAGATGGAAATATCAACCTCGTAGGACAAGGCGGCAACGGCACCGGTGATAAAAACATCGGCACATGGGTGTATGAATCTGTAGTCGCTTCGGAAGGTTCCGGTAATGTAACCCTCAAAGGCACCGGCGGCGCGGGCGTGAATGAAAATTACGGCGTGCACGTGAGCCAAATGTACGGCAACAATCCGTATGTTTATACGACCAACGGTAATCTAACGGTCGTGGGCAAAGGCAATGGCACAGGCATCAGCAACTTCGGCGTGTGGTTCTACAATGCCACGGTTGGTTCGGTGGATAACGGAAATGTTTCCATCACAGGAACAGGCGGGAATGGCACCGATCACAACTACGGCGTGCTTTTCCAAAGTTCTGAAATCGGTTCATATTACGGCAATGTATCCGTGCGCGGTCAGGGTAACGGAACGGGCAGTGAGAATGTCGGCGTGTGGTTGCATAATGCCACCAATATTGGCTCGGATACGGGCAATATCACCATCACCGGCACCGGCGCAAACGGCACGGATTACAACTACGGCGTCTATGCCAATAGCATCGGCGTAAATCAAGTTACGACCGGTAGCGGGAATATTAAAATCACCGGCAAAGGCGGCGATGGCTCAGGTTCCGATAACTACGGCATTGGGCTGTGCGTAGCAGATATCTCCACCGATAGCGGTAATATCTCCATGTACGGCACCGGCGGTAACGGCACGGCGAATAATTACGGCGTCGCTCTCTACAGCGATCTGACCAATGTCCATTCGGATACAGGCGATATTCTTATTCGCGGCCAAGGTAAAGGCGCAGTCGATGGCTACAATCACGGCATCTACTTGCTCGATGGCGGAAGCGTTTATACGACCGGTTCAGGCGTCGATGCGGGTAAAATTACCATGTACGGCACTGGCTCGGGCGATACGACCAGCTACGGCGTGAATATTTCCGGAGCAGGCTCGGATGTGACCACCCTCGATGGCAATATCTACATCAAAGCCAAAGGCGGAAATAATATTCCTCCATTCAAAGGCTTATATTTCGACGACTTCTCCCAAATCCAATCCACCGGATCGGGAACCGTCACTCTTATTTACAGCGAATAAGTATTGTTTATTCAAAATCCCCGCTCTCACGAGCGGGGATTTTTTTTGCGCTACATTGAAGCGGGTTTGACTTTTTTTGGGGGTATTTTAGTTTCTTTTGATGCGTTTTCATAATACTCGCCACGTCATGTATCGGCTTGAATTGCGTGGAATATCTTTGGAGCATGTAAAAAGCGTCGTTCGTTCACCTGATGACAAAATTCGTCAGCGTTCGGGAACGCATGGAGGCGTTGTTTGGCTCTTTACTAAGACCGTGAGTAGAGTTACATTATGCGTAGCCGCAGAAATTAAAGATAAAGATTGCTGGCTTATGACAGCCTATGAAGAAAAATAAAGCATCCCTATTGGTGACTTCCAAGCGTCCTCCGATTATCGACGTTGACCCGGAAGCTCAAGCGGTTTACATCTATTTCAAAGATCCACGCACCAAAGTAGCAAAGACAATGAATCGTTGTAATCGCGGCATGATCATTAATATCGACTTAGATGCTCAAGGTGAAGTCATTGGAGCGGAATCCATTGGAGCGGGAGGCATTTCAATCGAAAAAATATTTGAGTTTGCCAATGTGGATGCCAGTAGCATCAATTTTTCAAAAGCCCGCATTCGTCCGACACAAGTTTTTGATCACGTCTAACCTCTTTTGCTTCTCGCTCTCTTCTTGGATGTGAAAATTATTAGTATCACATCAAAATCCCCGCTCACCACGAGCGGAGATTTTTTATGACAAACGATTGCGGTAATCTTCGTAGGCGAATTTTTTCACGACTTGGAATTTGCCGGTTTGCGTGTTGCATTTCACAATCGAGGGCAGGCGCACGCCGTTGAACGTGTTGTTTTTCACCATCGTGTAATGCGCCATGTCGTGAAAAATGATCCGGTCGCCGATGTTGAGTTTTTCAGGAAAAGAATAATCGCCAATAATGTCGCCCGCGAGGCACGTGGGCCCGCCGAGACGATACGTATGAGGAAATTCGCCTTGTTTTCCGGCGCCTTCGATTTGAGGGCGGTAGGGCATTTCAATCACATCCGGCATGTGCGCCGCGGCGGAAGCGTCGAGAATGGCAATATCGATTTCGTTTTTGATGATATCCAAAACAGAAGCGACTAAGAAACCGGTGTTGAGCGCAATCGCTTCACCGGGCTCCAAATAAACTTCCACGCCGTATTTTTTCTTGAAATTGGAAATCAACTCGCAGAGTTTATCGACGTCGTAATCTTTGCGCGAAATATGATGCCCGCCGCCGAAATTGACGCTTTTCATCTTTTTAAAATATTTTCCGAATTTTTCTTCCGCGGCGGCGATGACCGGCTCGAGCGCATCGGAATTTTGCTCGCACAGCGCGTGGAAATGCAAACTGGTGATGCCATCGAGTTCTTTTTCGTGTTGCTCAAACTCCGCGAGCGTGACGCCAAAGCGCGAATATTTTCCGCACGGATTGTAAATTTCCGCGGGTGATTTCCCTTTTTCGGGATTGATGCGGATACTGCACTCGATTTTTTTGCCTGATTTTTCCACGAAGGGCTTGAGATGTTGCCACTGGGAAAAAGAATTGAAAACAATGTGATCGGCGTAATTGAGAATTTCCTTAAAATGCTCGTCGCTGTATCCCGCCGCGCAAACGTGTGTTTCGCCGCCGAATTCTTCGCGTCCCAAACGCGCTTCATCCAGAGAACTCGCCGTCGTTCCGCACAAATATTCTTTGATGATCGGAAAAACGCTGAACATCGCAAAACCTTTCAGCGCCAATAAAATTTTGCAATCCGTTTTTTTTTGAATGGAATCAATAATCTCCAAATTCTTTCTCAGCGCAATTTCATCAACGATATAACACGGCGTCGGAAGCGCTTTGATATTGATTTTTCCTAGAGAGGAAGCATTCATATTTTATCGTCCATAATTGATGAAAAAAATTCCAATCAAGCAAAATGCGATGCCGGAGACATTGATCCATGTGAGATGTTCTCGGAAAAATAGGTATCCGACCGCTACCATGGTGATGCCGACCAAAGCGTTAAAGGTAATGCTGGCGGCGTTGACATTCCATCCGGCGCGATAGGCAAGAAGAAAGGCGAGTTCCACACCTAAAATCGCCAAACCGAGAGCGATGCCGAGCCATTTCATGTCTTTAATATTTTGCATCCAATCAATTTTTTGAAAACCGAATGTCAAAATAAGAATACACGATAAAGCGGCGATTGTGTAAGCGATTGCCAAAGCCACCAAAGGTTGCACTGTTTGTGGCATCACTTTGAGACAAATATGATACGGCACACAAGCCAGTACTCCTAAAATCAAAGGTAAAAAAAACCAGAACATAAGTTAAGCCGCTTTTTTGCGCAATTCATCATCGATCGATGGAGATAAAAACACTTTTTGTCTTTTGCTCCAATCAATATGCAGTCCTTCATGATCAGCTATATAAAGAACAAAGCCATGTTCAATCTTGTATTTTTCGCAGATACTTTTTTCTTTTCGATGCATAGGTCGCGCTGAAATTACACAAATTCACGACTTTTTCAATGTATAGTGAAATAAGAATTCTGTTTATATTGACAGGAAATTTTTCGACAATCCATGGAAGGTTGTAGATACGGAGTTTTTCCATCAAGAAATCGGTGTCAATTTTTCGACACGCAAGTGTTTTAGCTCTTTTTTTCTTTGTCGCTCAAATTTTTTAAACCGCTTTTGAGAAGAATGATGCTACCAAGAGCGGTGCCAAAGATAGGAGTCGGAATCGCACAGAGAATGCCGGCAATGGCTCCTTTGGTGAAAGCAGTTTTCGGGTCATCGCCGGCGACGCGTATTTGAATGAAGGCAATGGCCGAAGTCGAAACGGCAAAAATTCCTAAAATGACAAGCGGCAGAAAAAGAACCCACAAGAAACCTGTCACATCGCCCACGGAACCGCCAAAATCCAACGCCATCATGACCAATCCCGCCAATGGATGATACCAGCCGACATGGGATATCGGTTTTTGAGGCGGCAAAACTTCCGGAGTCAGAGTATTGTTTTCTTGAAAATCATTCATCATGGGTCTGTTGCCGAATAGGCGCAGGCGGCGTTGCGGCTTTTTTTTGCGATTTACATCGTTTCATAGGCTGAGACACATTCCGTTCAATATGCCCCAGCCTATGAAGCCTCGCAACTCACAAAATTTCCTCCACGCCGCCTGCGCCTATTCGGCGACAGACCCATGAATCACGTTGAGAAAAAATTCTTCCAGATTCCAGTGCGCCGAAGCAATATGCACACTGTCAAAATTCTGTTGCGCGAGCCAAGAAAGAAGTTCTTTCTTTTTTTCCGGTGAAACATATTTCAGACGCATGCTAACCTCGTCGGGAATGGTAAGCAATTTTTCGAGCGAACCTTCGCAAAGTTTTTTGCCGAGATGCAAAATCGCTACATGATCGACAATTTCTTGCACCTGATCGAGCAAGTGCGAGGAAAAAATAATCGTTTTGCCTTTTTCTTTTAAATTTAAAATCAAATCGCGCATTTGCCGCGAGCCCATAGGGTCCACGCCGGAAGTGGGTTCATCCAAAAGCAAAATTTCCGGTTCGTGAATCATCGCTTGCGCTAAACCAATACGCTGAAGCATGCCTTTGGAAAAAACGCGCAGAGGACGATTGTCCGCGTCCTGCAATCCGACAAGTTCCAACAATTCCTCGGAACGTTGATTCAATTTTTTTCCGCGCAAGCCGCAGAGCGATCCGTAATAATGCAAAATTTCTCGCGCGGTAAGAAATTGAGGAAAATATGGATTCTCAGGGAGGAACCCGATTTTTTTGCGCGCCGGCATGGATCCGGCAGCGTGTCCATCGATTTGAATTTTTCCCGAATCCGGACGCAAAAGACCAAGAATTAATTTCATCGTCGTGCTTTTGCCGGAGCCGTTGGGGCCAAGCAGTCCGTAAATTTCTCCGCGTTGCACCGTCAGACTCAAATCGCGCACAGCCAAAAGCCGTTTTCTTTTCCAAAGCAATCGAAAGCTTTTGTTGAGGTCTTTGAGAACAAGAATTTCTTTTGGTTTCATCGTATTTGAAATCCTTTAATCGAAGCGTCCGGAGTTACGTTATCCGCCGTCACCTCTTGAATAAAACCCAACAAGTGGCTTTCGGCAATCGCTTTTTCCAAGGCGTCGATCTCCTCGTCCTCTCCTTGAAGCCAAAGTTCTACCGTACCGTCCGGACGATTACGAACATAGCCGCTGACGTCGTATCCGGTGACGAGTTGCTTGACGGAATAACGAAAGCCCACGCCCTGCACGCGTCCGGAATACGTTAATCGCCGCGCTTTCATGCGAATATTTTATCAAAAAAAAGAAAAAAAACGACAATAGAATTAAACAGCAAATGCCCGAGCGCCATTTTTTCAATCGAAACACGCGGATGGATGATGAGCGGAAGCAAGAGCGTGAGCAACGTATAGACGGAAAGTTTTTGATTCCAGATCAACACGATTTGCACGCCGTATGCCAACGCTAAAATCATCCACCAATAAGCCACGCCCCATCGACTGTGCGCGATATTCCACAAGCCGGCGATTTTGTCGCTTGCGACGTCGCGCAAATTATTCGTGTGAAGCACATCGACCGCAAGTAAACCCGGAATCAATCCGGCGACGCACACCCACGGATCCCATTGTCCGGTTTGCGCATAATAAATTCCGACGGTAATCAGAGGTCCTGTGCAAATCAACACGCCGATATCCCCCAAACCGCGCCGCTTCAGTTGAAATTTTGTGGAACTATAAAAAAAACACGTCAGCACTGCAAAAATTCCAAAAAGTAAAAGTTCGTAACGCCGCGTATAAAAAACAACCGCAAGTCCGGCAAGCGCTCCCACAACAAAACATCCCCAAGAAACATTTCTCACCGCGAGAGGAGAAAGTTGTTTATTTACGAGCACGCGGCTTGATCCGCGTGTGTGAATTTGATCCACGCCGTAAATATAATCATAGTAATCATTAATCATATTCGTGCCCGCATGCGTGACAAAAACGCTGAGAATGATCAGCGTTGCCAACACCCAATCCCACTGCGGACAAAAAGCGAATCCCATGAGCATCGGCAATAACGTCGTCGTGAACGAGTACAGCCTAATCGCATGAATCCATGATTGCGTGCGAGTCATGATTTTGTCTTTCGTTTTTCCTGAAAAAAAGATTGTAGCAGTTGTTTGCATTCTTCTTCCATGACGCCGAAAATAATTTCGCATCGATGATTGAGCGCGGAATGTTGAAGCAAATTCATCGCGCCGCCTGCGGCTCCGGCTTTTGGATCGCTGGCGCCGAAAATAACTTTTTGCAATCGCGTGTGCACAATCGCTCCCGCGCACATCGGACAAGGTTCTTTGGTCACATAAAGAATACAATCGGTCAGCCGCCAATCGCCGACGGCGGCTTGCGCTTGCGTGAGCGCGAGCATCTCCGCGTGCGCGGTGGCGTCTTTGAGTGTCTCCACTTGATTGTAGGCGCGCGCAATCACTTCATCGTTGCGCACGATAATCGCGCCAATGGGCGATTCGTCCTGCGCGTAAGCCTTGCGCGCCTGCCGCAATGCCTCGCTCATAAAATATGCGTCGTCTTTTTTCATAATCTTCCGAATTTTCTCTCCAACTCGGAGCGCGAAATCATAATCATCGTGGGACGTCCTTGAGGACAAGTGTACGGCAAATCGCAATCGTGCAAATCGCGCAACAGGCGATCAATTTCTTCGGCTTTCAAAGAATCTTTGGCGCGCACGGCGCGTTGACATACAATTCCCGCAATTTCTTCTTCGCTGAGACGCTTGCTTCGTTTCGCGCTGACGCCGGCGTCTTGCAAATCGGAAACTACGTCGCGGATAAAATGTTCAACATCGGAAATGTGAATCATCGCCGGCAAGGCATCGATCATAAACGTGCGTCCCCCCATTTCGGAAATTCCAATACCAATTTTTTGAAGCGCTTTGATTTGCCGTCGCAAAATATCGGCTTGGTCGGGCGCAAATTCCAATGTTGCGGGCAAAAGCAACGCCTGACTTAAAATCTCCGCCTTTTCTAATCGTTTCAGCATCGTCTCAAATAAAATTCTCAAATGCGCGGCGCGTTGATCAATGAGCACAAGCCCCTGATCTCCTTCGGCGATAATGTACAAATTTAAAATCACGCCAACGACATTCAGCGAATGATTTTTTTCGACCGGCGCAGTTTTCAAGACAGCGCGTGAGGAAAAATCTTGCTCCTGCGCCGTCGGCAACGGCGGCGACGAAATAAAATTTAGCGCGGGAGTAACGGGTAGCGGCGCGGGCGGCGGCGGTGGCTTCAAGAAAATTTCTTCCGCAATTTCTTGAGGCGTCCCGCGCAAGATATCGGCAACGAATTGCGAAACAAAATTGCGCACGATGTCGTTTTGATGAAAGCGCACTTCTTTTTTCGCAGGATGAACATTGACATCCAGACGCGACGGCTCCATTTCCAAAAAAAGCACGGCGACAGGATATCGCCCTTTGACAAGGGCGGTATGATATCCATCGAGCAACGCAAAATTCAGCGTTGCATTCTGCACGCAACGGCCGTTCACAAAAAGATATTGTTCCTGACGATTGCTCCGGCTGACGCCGGGTTTTCCTATGACGCCGAAAAGTTTCATATCATTTCGACTTGCTTCGACCGGCAACATTTCTTCCATCCATTTTTTTCCAAATACAGCCATGAGGCGTTCGGAGAGCGAAGACGCTTTTGGATATTGAAGAATTTTTTGATTATTGTGAAAGGCGGTCAAATAAAGTTCAGGTTGAGCGAGCGAAACCAATCGCAAACACTGTTCGATGTGCGCCCATTCGGTCAAATCGGATTTCAAAAATTTTCGCCGCGCCGGAAGATTGAAAAAAAGCGAACGCGCTTCCACGGTTGTGCCCACGGGGCATCCCGCTTCTTGCGCGCGAATGATTTTCCCGCCTTCCACGACAATTTCTGTTCCGGCATTTGCGCTTTTTTCCCGCGTGAGCAAACGAAAACGGCTCACCGAAGCGATACTCGACAGAGCTTCGCCGCGAAATCCGTAAGAAGTGATTTTTTGCAAGTCATCCATCGAGCGAATTTTGCTCGTAGCGTGGCGTTCGAGAGAAAGAAGCGCATCGTCGTTGCTCATTCCGCAACCGTTATCGGTGACGCGAATCAAGGTCTTTCCTCCGCGCTGAATTTCCACATCGATTTTGTCCGCTTCGGCGTCAAGCGCATTGTCTAAAAGTTCGCGCACAACAGATGCGGGTCGTTCGACGACTTCACCGGCGGCGATTTGATTCGCCACAGTTTCAGTAAGAAGTTGAATGCGCTGTGCCATGAAAACCCGCAATAAAGAAGAATTATTCTTCCGATGTCATTCCCAAATGCGAGAGGATGCGATCCAGCTCGCCGGGATTATAAAATTCGATTTCGATGCGACCTTTTTCCGCAGTGCCCACCAATCGCACGCGCGTGCCGACGATGCGTTGCAATTTCAATTCCAAATCGCGCCAATCGGCGGAAGACGCTATAGTAATCGCGCGTTTTCTTCTTTTGCGCTCGCCGAGCAACGTGGAAACGAGACGTTCGGTTTGGCGAACCGATAAACTTTTTTTGATTACTTGCGCGGCGGCGGCTTCTTGTGTTTTTTCTTCGGTAATAGAAAGAATTGCTTTGGCGTGACCGACACTGAGATGATTTTTTCGAACCAAATCCTGCACATTGGGAGAAAGATTTCTCAAGCGAAGCGAGTTGGCGACTGTCGCGCGATTTTTTCCGACGCGCCGCGCAATTTCTTCCTGCGAGAGCGCAAATTTTTCGATCAACGTCGCATAACCTTCCGCTTCCTCGATTGGATTCAAATCCGCGCGCTGAAGATTTTCCACCATCGCCCACTCAAAAACTTCCAAATCGCTCGCTTGTCGAATAATGACGGGCACTTTTTCCAACCCCGCCATTTGCGCGGCGCGCCAGCGGCGTTCGCCTGCGATCAATTCGTAATGTCCGCCGACTTGGCGCACCAAAAGCGGTTGCAAAATTCCCAGCGAACGAATGGAATCGGCAAGTTCCTGTAACTCTTCCGGAGAAAAATCTTTTCGCGGTTGATGCGGACTCGTGGTGATTTGCTGAATCGGCGCTTCCTGCACCATCTCCGCGTCTGCGTCTTCCATTGGAGGAATGGCTGGATTCGCGACCGGATGTTCAGACGTCATTGCGCTACTCGGCGCAGGGCCGATCAGCGCTCCTAATCCTTTTCCTAATGCTCTTTTAACCGCCATAATTATTAGATTATTTTTTCGACAGAATTAACAAAATGAAAAAATTTGCTCCGCACCCCGCTTCCCAAAAATAAAGGGGGCGGAGTAATTCTGTTAATTTTGTAAATTCTGTCAAAAATTTTATTAACAGGTTGTTGAAAAACCCCCGCACGTCGCGCGGCAACGGATTTTGGATGAATGCACGCATTGCGTACGAGGAGTGTATTGAAACGAAATACACGACAAGTACGCGATGCATGCAGTCGCCAAAAGACGTGCCGCCCAAAGGGTTGCGGCGCTTTTTCGCTTCCGCTTTGTTGCTTCTCAGTCGAAGATTTCATTTCAATATTCTCCTTCGTCGCGCCTCGCGGAAGCGAAAAAATCGCCAGCAACGCGACATGCGCGGGTTTTTCAACAACCTGTTAACCAATTCGTTCTCCGTCGAAATAAGGATGCAAAATTTTCGGCAATGCAATCGTTCCATCCGCCTGCTGATATGTTTCCACGAGCGCAATGTATAGCCGCGCCAACGCCGTTCCGGAGCCGTTCAGCGTGTGGCAAAAATAATTTTTCCCGTCGGCGGCTTTGTAACGCAAATTCATGCGCCGCGCCTGAAAATCCTCAAAATTACTGCAGGAAGAAACTTCCAAATAAGCCTCCGAACCCGGCGCCCACACTTCCAAATCATAACACTTCGCCGCGCCAAAACCGATGTCGCCCGCGCACAATTCAATCGTGCGATAATGCAATCCGAGCAATTCCAAAACTTTTTCCGCGTTGCCACGCAAGCTCTCCAATTCGTCGTACGACGTGGATGGTTCCACAATTTTCACCAACTCCACTTTATCGAACTGATGCACGCGAATCATTCCGCGCGTTTCGCGTCCGGCGCTTCCCGCTTCGCGCCGAAAACACGGCGTGTATGCGGCGTATCGAATCGGCAATCGCGCCAGCGGCACAATTTCCTCGCGATGCATATTGGTCACGGGTACTTCGGCGGTCGGCGCGAGATATAAATCGCATTCGGTCACGCCATACATGTCTTCTTTGAATTTCGGTAGCTGGCTTGTGCCTTCCATGCACGCCTCGCGAATAATAAACGGCGGCGAAATTTCCGTATAACCGTGCTCTTTGGTTTGCAAATCCAACAAAAAATTAATGAGCGCTCGCTCTAATCGCGCGCCTGCTCCTTGATAAAGGATAAATCCGCTTCCGGAAATTTTCGTCGCAATGTCAAAATCGATAATTTTTAATTTTTCCACCAGCGACACGTGATCCATGGGCTTGAAATTAAATTTTGGTTTTTCGCCCCACGTTTTGACGACGGGATTATCCTGCGCGCCCGTGCCTTTGGGACAAGCCTTGTGCGGCAAATTCGGAATGCGCAACAAAATAGCGCGCTGTTTTTCTTCCACTTCCGCCACTTCTTTGTCCAAAACCGTCACGCGCTCCGAACGTTCTTTCATGCCTTGCATGATCTCGTCCACCGATTCGCCGCGACTTTTTTTCGCGCCAATTTCTTTATTGAGTGAGTTGCGTTCGCTTTTGAGTTTTTCGACTTCGCTTAAAATTTGACGGCGTTGCGCATCCAACGCGATCACTTCGTCCACCATCTTCTCGTCGCCCTTGCCGCGCGAAGCCAAACGCGCTTTCACCTCGTCCGCATTCTCTCGAAACAATCGAATATCCAGCATCCCCCTAAATTAAAACCAACCCTTACCTCTGTCAATCAGAGGTCGAATGATGGATAAATAAAACTATGCGGAAAATTGCAGAGAGGAGGTCGATGATTGCGACAAAGAAGAAACGATGCCGTTTTGGGCGTATAAATAACCCAAAACGTTGATTCCTGAATTGGAGGGAGTCATCGACGCCAGTAAACTCATCGTCGCAGATTCTATGGAGGCGGCAACCGCATCGACGATGGTTGATGTATCGGTCGATGATTCTGTATCGGTGGTGGTTGTGGTTGCAGAAGAGGAACTACTGGTTGCGGTCGATGTGGGTTCGTAAGAGTCAAATTCCTGCACAGTATGAATATCATAAATGCCTGCATTGATAACTTCTTGAAGTGCGCTGGCAAAAAGCGCTTGTTGTTCAGTATAAGAATCTTGCGAATCATCCGTTTCGCTTGTGGTTGTCGAACTTGCCGTTGTGCTTGCCGCTGAAGAATCTGTGTCGTATCCCAAAAGCGATATAAGAGTTGCTGTATCAATTGTGGACATATATCCCGCCTCTTATCTAAAGAGTCGGGTGGAATATTTATTACTTTAGGGTTATTTTGAAATGTATCTCGTTCATTATGAACAAGAAATAATTTCGATTGCACTCGAAGGCGGTTAAAGTACAATTTACGCCTCTCAATAAGCCGATGTGGCGGAATTGGCAGACGCGCTAGACTCAAAATCTAGTACTGGCAACAGTGTGTGGGTTCGACCCCCTCCATCGGTAGTTTTTTTGCGCTAGCCCGGATTTCTCACCACCAGAGATAAAACAATGACAGAGTGTGGACGAGAAATCCCGTGCCGCCTGCATTAAATCACAACAGAGATGCTTGCGATTGCGAGAAAAGAGGAGGGAGTGTGTCACTCGACACTCGACCGACGACTGACAACGCAAGCGCAAGTAGATTTTGTTGTGAGAAATGCAGGCTAGAATTCCGCCTTGCCAAGAACCACTGATATTTCATTCTGTAGTCATGCTCAATTCAACCGTTCGCGCTTCAAAATGGGAATCAGAAGACGAACTTTTTTTTCGCGAGGCGTACGAAAAAATTCACTCTGCGCAACAACGCATTGTTTCATCCGACGGCATCGATGCCGAAGTTTTTTTAAATGCATGGAATTCTGCGTTGGTGCATTGCGACGCGGTATCCTTCGATGTTTTCGACACGGCGCTTTTGCGCGCGTGCCTTCAACCGGATCATGTTTTTTTATTTCTCAAAGATTTCGAGCCGTTTCATTCTTTGCCGCTTGATATCGGGCAAATCTATTTGCGCCGCATTCGCGCCGAACAAGCCGCGCGCGATATTCTATGGAATTCGGAAAAATCCGTCGAAACCACACTCGCAGAAATTTACGCGCAATTCTGTCGCGCCGAAAATATCGCCGATCCAGCGCCTTTTGCCGAAGCTGAACAACGTGTTGAGTTAGCCCTTGCGGAAGCGAGCAAACCCATTTTTGATTTGTATCAACAGGCTCGCAACACAGGAAAAAAGATTCTTTTTTTCTCCGATACGTTTTTTGAAAAATCTTTTCTAAAAAAATTGCTCGCTCAATGCGGCTACGATGTTCACGAAAACGAAATTTTTGCCTCGTGCGAATATCGCAAAGGCAAATACGAGGGCGATTTATTTCTAATCGCGTGCAAACAACACGGTATCGATCCTCGCAAACTTCTCCATATCGGTGACAACCCAAAATCGGATGTCGACGGCGCTCTGCGCGCAAATTGCAAAGCGCTTTTGCATCCGCACGCTTTTTCGCATACTCAAAAACAAACCACTGGAGATTATCGTCTCCAAAAAACGGAATCTATTCTCCAAGGCATAGCTTATGTCAAAAATCAATCTGCCGATCCTTGGTTTCAATTTGGTCATCGCTTTTTTGGGCCACTTTTGAGCGGATTTGTTCTCTGGTTGATTCAAAAATTTAAAGAAGACGGCATCCAAAAAGCGTTTTTTTTGTTACGCGACGGACTCATTCTCAGCAAAATTTATGAAATTCTGCGCTCGGAAAATTCCCCTTCTTTCCAGCTTCTGCATTCTTCGCGCCGCGCTTTCGGCATTGCGGCGTTGGGGTGTTCACTGATGACCGATACGGAATTCCTCATTGTCAGCGCCAACCCGCGTCCTGCCAAAGAATTTTTAACGCGCTTGAATATCGATGCGTCGAAATTTGAAGATGTTTTTAAGGAATGCGGGTTTCAATCTTCCGAAGAAATCGTGGATCATCGCGATAAACCCGACAAAGTACTCGCGCTTTTGCGTCATCCCGCCGTTCTCGCCGCGCTGAATCAGCGCGCGCTTGTGGAGCGAAAACTTCTTATGCGTTACTTGGAGCAGATTGAATTTTTTACGGAAAACAAAACCGCCATTGTCGATGTCGGATGGAACTGTA
Source organism: Verrucomicrobiota bacterium (assembly GCA_049324635.1). Lineage (GTDB taxonomy): Bacteria > Verrucomicrobiota > Verrucomicrobiia > Methylacidiphilales > Verrucolacustridaceae > JBMONL01. The sequence continues at coordinate 32,771 of JBMONL010000061.1, forward strand.
CAGTTCAAAAATCTCTCGCGGCAATTCTCGTTCAGGAAGAAAAAAAGACGGATTGCATGGGTTATTACCTCGGAACTTTTCCGCGCGCGCAAGACGGCGATGGTTATGTTTATAAAAGTTACTGCTGTCACAACGGCGACCCGCATTTTATTGCCGAAACAATTGCTTCATGCCGCGAACTTTTTGAAATCGTGTGTTCCAGCTTTGATGGGAGTCTTCGTCATTTCAATAAATCCGAAGGACAAATCGTTCCCGTGTTGGATGCTTATGAAATTTCTCAAGACCAACAAAATATTTTGCGCGCGATTCACGACGGTATTTTAGCTTTTGCGACCGCATTAAAAAATCACGCTTTTTGTCCGGATTCTCTACCGTCGGAGTTGGCGATTGCTTCGCTTTGTCGCTTGATCGAACAACCTTCTCCCGAAGAAGCCGAACGCATCGGTTCGCTGGAAATCGGCGACGGTCTCGGTAGCCAGACTAAAAAACATCTCGCCGCTTTTACCGACAAAAATTGCACGCAACTCGATAAACTTCTTCTCGACTATCAAAACGCCTATTGGAAACAAGGATTGTTGACTCAAGATTGCCTCTCAGCTTGGACATTGAAAACTGTTTTGCGCAAAAGTTAACTTGCTTTGATATCCGCTAAAAGATCGAGCGCTTGGGGATCGTTAGGAAATTTTTGCAAATGCGCGCGAAGCGCCTTCTCAGCTTTTTCATTCTCATCCAGCCCGATCCACCCCATTGCTCGCAAAAATTGAATATCGGGAAACCCTCCTCCGACCACTTCAGCGCAATCCAAACATTTCATAGCGTCGTTCCATTTTTCCTGACGCAATGCTTTTAAGGCATTATTACAACAATCGCCCGCAAATTCTTGCAGTCTGCGCTCCGAGGACGCATAAGGCATGGCTTTATGAATATATTTGACGGCTTCTTCATACGCGCCGCGATCCACACTCAATTGCGCTGACCAGAGAAATAATCCCGCCAGTGTTTGTTGTTTTGAGATGGAAATTTTTTTTACAAATTCAGGATCATTGAAAAACTGATTAATGATCTTGATTCGATTCACGACCGTCGCATCTTGAATTTCCGGCGTGCGTGTTAATTGCTCGTCATGCACGGAGAATTTGGAGATAAATCCTGGACAATAAATAATTTTCCCCAAGAGGGAAAGATGCGTCCACAATTCAAACTCTCCGCCGCCCATGTTCCAATTCCGCTCACGTAATCCGGCTTGCTCCATTGCCGAACGCCGAATAAAACTCGACGCGAATGTCGGCACAACTTCGTGAAGCATGTATTTTTCGGTCGTAAAAGGACGTCGCGGTTTATAATCGCCGATGACATTCCCCTCGGTGTCCGTATTATGACTATCGCCATAAACAGCGATCGCTTCTGGATTTTTTTGAAAATTTTCGATCGCCCATTTCGCGGCGTGCGGCAAAAGTTCTTCATCCGCTTGGCATGAACCGACAATTTCACCCGTACATCGTTTTAACGCGCGAAAAAAAGCCTCCTGCGCGCAGGAATCCGGCTCGCTGATAAGAGAAATTTTTTTACCGTACGATTCTAGAATTTCTTTTGTGCCGTCCGTCGATGCGCCATCCTGTACGATATATTCAATATTCGGATAATCTAATTTTAAAACACTTTCCACGCTCCGACGAATCGTCGTCGCGCCATTTTTGCAAAACATGAAAATGGAAACCTTGGGGAAATTCACAACATTATCACTCTACGCCTTCGTCGCGTTGCGACAAGATGGGGCGTTTCATTGGCCACCAGATATTGTAAGATGGATCGTTCCACAAGATTGTGAATTGTCCGGCACGATTGTATTGCGTGGTTTGTTTATAATGAAAGATGGCTTGCTTGCTCATCACTAAATGCCCGTTGCCGAATTTCGGAGGAACCAGCACTTGCAAACGATTATGTTCGGAAAGCGTGAAACCTTCCCATTGTTTGTATTGGGGTGAATCCGGATCATTATTCACCACCACAAGATAAAATTTCCCGTGCAAACAAGAAATCAGTTTCCACGTTTCCGCATCGCCGTGAATCCCGCGCAAAACATGCCGCGTTGAAACCGAAATATCATCCTGAATAAAATCAACGGAAATTCCCGCTTCTTGAAATAGTTGTTTATTATAAATCTCCACGTATTGCCCTCGGAAATCCTCAAAAACCGTGGGAGGATAAATCACTTTTACGCCTTGGAGTTTCGCATCGCACACTTGCATAGTCATAGCATAAGAAAAGCTCGTCGGAAGGCAATCACGCAGTTGGCGCTTTTGCGATCATGCTCACGCGCTCGGATGAAAAGGTTAAAAGCGAGCACGGTGTTTTTAGAGTGGCTGTGTGTTTGGAGCAAAATGCGGCATCTTTCGTTTCATGCTCAAAAACGATCATCACCCCTCCGGGCGCAAGCCGTGAAAGCAATTTTGGAAAAACTTCCTCAAAATTTTGCGCTAAAGTCGGTCGATGCAAAAATATTAATTCGGCATTGGATGATGTTCCTAATGCCGCATCTAAACTGTCATCCATTCTGTCCCACGGAACTGTCAGAAATCTCCCATAGCCGCAATATTTCACATGCCCCAAAAATTCTGAAAATTTGTCCGGATTAAATGATTCTGCGTTCGTGATGCCTTCTTTCCACGGCGCCAAAAAATAACTTTCGATTCCGGGACATGTTTGAAACACAGTGGCGATGGAATACTTTAAAAGCTCGCCCACATATAACATATTGCGCGGATATTCTTTGACGCAAAACGTCGCCAGAGCTAACACGGCTTCTCGTTCTTCAGGGGATACATTCTCCTGTTTCAAAATCCAAGCAATCATCACCAATGTATCTTTGGTATAAAGTTCTTTTTGAAATTGCTCTCTGTCAAAACAACTACCTTTCAAAGGTTGAAAATCATGTTCTTGCGTTATTGCCGCGGGCGTTGCTTTGCGCATAGGAAAATCATGATTCGCAAGACCCCAATGCGCATCATTGACTTCCATTTTATAATGGATCTGCATGGGGTTGATGTTTTTTCTACTCGTATCTTTGCGCGAATTTCTCGACCAATGCTCCATGTGCAATCCATAAATCCCATGGCTGATTAAATCGACCCACGGATATTTTTGATTCATGCGAATCATGATTTCATTGTCGCACCAGCCCCAGCCTTTTAAATTTTCATCATACGCGCGCGTCTCATGCCAACGATCGCGATGCATCAATTGCGCCGCCGCATACCCTCCCAACATGCCGCCCTCGGAAAGTTCCTTGCGAAGAGCGCCCGCGTGGAATTGAATATAACGCCGCCAATCTTGAACCGACGGTTGCCGTTGCGCGTTTTCCCACGGAATTTGATAACGACGGATATAGAAAAATGTTTCTGAAAGTGGAGTAAGAAAAGGAATCTCGCCGGATAAAATCCGCATTAATGTTTCCATCCCCTGCGGCGGGATCATACAATCCGAATCCGTAAGCATAATAAATTTCCCCGTCGCTCGGCGAATGCTGGCGTTATACGCACCACTCGGATAAAATGCTCCTTCCGGGTAAACTTTTTTCGCCGCTTCTTCGCTCACCTCCACAAAGGTTGTCATTTGCGCCGCTTCCGGCGACAATTCCAACGCATCTCTGAGCGGAATTTCACTTCCCCAATCGGTCATCATCACTTCCACGTCATCCAATCGTTTCAAATCTGCCGCGCTTGTAGCCAAAAAATTTAAACATGTTTTCAGGCGATACAAATAATTCCCCATGTAATTATCATTTCGTCCTGCGATAACGACTGAAAGCAAAGGAGTGTTCATTTAAAGAATAAATCGGGAAAGAATTAAAAACTATTTTTCAATATTTTCAGCAAAGGGCTTTGCATTCCCGCTCCGTAAATTTCCTCCGTTTGCTTGGCTAAAAATTCGCGGCATTTTGGATTGGGAACAGTTAAAATTTCGGACACATCGAGACACATTTGACGCTGACGCTCGAAAGATTCCGCCCTTTGCGCCTGCAAGAGCATATCTTCATAAGCATCTTCCAACTTCGTCGCAAAGGCTTTGCTATTGGTATAACCGTGCTCGTACGCCATCTGTCGCAAATTCTGGCGATAGTAAACAATTCGTTTTACATCGCGCGCTAGTGTGATCGCTTTGTCAATGTATTCTTCTTTTGTATAAGAGATCAATTCCGGACATCCCGCCGCTTGTAACTCTGAGGCGCCGTACGCCGCCGCAAAACGATGCCCTTTGAGCGTAATCACCGGCACGCCCTGCCACAGTGATTCGGCAATCGTATTGCCGCCGCAATAAGGATAAGTATCCAATGAAATATCCACTTCGCGATAACTCTCAATCACTCCCATGCGATTGGCGCCCTCTTTCAGAATCAACCGGCTTTTATCCACGCCATGCTTCGCAAACGATTCTTCCATAAATTTTCGATTATCCGTCGGCGTCAGCTCGTTGTTGCGAATAAAAAGTTTCGCCGTCGGCTCTTTTTTCAAAATTTCCGCCCACCAGCCAATCAATATCTGATTAATTTTCCCGCCGCTACCAAAACATCCAAATGTGACATATTTATTTTTCAAGCACGGCGCATCGCTCGGCGAAGTAGACAGTGGATCGCTTTCATAATTGAATGAAAAAAACGATCCCGGCACGCGGTAAATTTTTTCTGTAAAATACTTTTCTTCCTCCGGCAAAATGCATGCATCATCCGCAATGATATAATCCACATTGGGTACGCCGCTGGTGCCTACATAATTCAAATACGAAACCTGCACCGGCGCGCATCGCGACGCCATCGTCACAAACCGATGCCCCGGCGAATGTCCGTTCAGCTCCACCAATACATCAATCTGGTCTTCTCTTGCCTGCTCGATAAATTGCTTGGGCGATAAATGCCACATCGGTCGAAACACATCCACTGATGCCTGTGTTTCTGCAATTTCTTCCTCTGAAAATCCACCTGCATTCGCATACGCAAACACTTTTTCCCTCGCCGGATCTCTTTGCCTCAAAATCGGCAATAATTGAAAGCGAATTGTATCCACCTGCCAATAAGAGCACGTGTATGCCACATTGATCGGGCGTTTGCCGTCGTATTTTGGAAAATCACACACTCCTTGATTCAAGTGAGGTTGCGCATAGCGCCGCGCCCAATCCAAATGCGCTTCCAAAATTTGCTCGTTGGTAATCGTCGGCGATTTCAAATACGCCGTTAACGCTCGAGAATGCAAATTCGGATCATTCGTCTTAAAAGTGCATTTCCAATACTCCAAGGCTTCGTCGATCAATCCTCTCGCTTCATGCAAAAGCGCCAGTTGATTATATGACAAAATATATTTCGGCATTCTCTGAGTTAAATCTTTGAATAAGCCGATGGCTTTATTAACGTGCCCCATTTTTAATAACAAATGCGCTTGCCGGAAAAATGGGTCCGGTTCGTCGGGAAATAATTGAGTTGCTCTTTTCAGCGTTTGTAAGGCTTCCGAAAAATTTTCTTCCACTTCGTGCCTTGACGCCAAATTCAAATACGCAATGGCTGTTTCTTCCATGGTTTCTGTTATAGCCGATGTCGTCATGCGTTTATCGTATAACGTGTTTTAACAAGAAAGACAAGTCGTCATCATTTTCTCAACACTGTCTCATTGAATCGAAAATTTCATGTCGCATGCGCGCGCCCCAAACTATTTTGGCAAAAGCGCATCATCTGATTCGCTTTATCATATTCTTCCATGCGTTTAAAATGTTCCGCAAAACTCAACGCCGTCTCCACCATGCATTTCGTTTTTTCAGCTTCGCTAAAATCAGGAATTTTTTCCTCAATAAATAGCTTTTCGATGACTTTAATACGTCCGCGGAAAATTTTTAACATATTCTCAGGATTGCGACTGAGTTGATCGTTATGATAAGCATATTTGGACGCAAATCCGGCTTGGTAAACCACCGGCGCCGCCAACGCCAAGCGGCACCATAACTCAAACTCCCCGCAATCCATCAACCATTCTCGCGTGTATAATCCGACCGACTCAAGAGCATCTCGGTTAAAAAACGACGCGCAAAAATGCGGCGCAAATTCATTCGCCATATATTTTTTAATATCAAATTCTTTTGGCCCCAAAACTTCACCGAGAATAGCCCCATTTAATTCGACCAAATAACCATCGCGCGTCAGAGCTCCAGCAGACGGATTTTGATGAAAAAATTCCACCGCGAATTCCGCAACATCCGGCATGATTTCCTCATCCGATAGGCACGAACCAATAATATCGCCTGTGCATCGCTTCAAAGCCGTCCAAAACGCCTCCGCAGGACCTGCGTCCGGCGCCGACACCAGTTTGATGCGCTTCTGATATTTTTGCAGTATCTCCAACGTCCCGTCCGTGGACGCTCCATCTTGCACAATAATTTCCATATAAGGATATGTTTGATTCAAAATGCTCTCCAGCGCTCGCTGAATGGTGTTCTTGCGATTCTTGCAAAACATAAAAATCGATACCGTAGGTTTCTCGACGATAGAAGAAACATAAGATTGAAACGACGAAGACGAATCTTTCGCGTCCATCTTGAGAGTCAAATACGCTTTCCCTTGAGCGTCTTTTCGCAAATATATGGAAGGTATCTTCGCAAAAAATTTAGACCACAGACGACGATAACACCGAGTATCCATGATCCATTGGCTCTGATCTCTGCAAGTTCTCGGCGTTTTGTCGCCAAAAAGACTGATCCATTGCCGTATATAATATTCAACTTCTCCATAATCGAGCGTTTCAAGAACCGCGATATAAAGCTCAAGACTCTGGGGGCTAGGCGCTATGCGGTTCACATTCCACATCAGATAATGCCATCGCGAATCCGCTCTCAATGCCCCTTTCAATTCTTTCCTCATTTCTTCCGCTTGCCGCGCATACATCTCTTCACTGCGTTGTTCAATGGGAATTCTCTCCACAAGCAATTCAAGCACTCTCTGAAATCTCGGGTCCCAACTCGCGCAATGATCTTCCTCGCTCAGCGCCCAATATAATACATTCCAATGCGCATCTAGAGCCGCAGTATTGGAAGCCGCATCTATGCTGACTCCCCGTTCGAACCGTCCCTCGATCACCACTCCGTCCGCATGTTCAAGATACCGATTGATATTATAAAAATATCTCGGGTTAATGTGATTTTGTATAAAATCCAAATAATAATCAAAAGCGCCTTGCGTCATTTCGCTGAACGATTGCGAATTGAAAACCAAATCCACTCCTTCGCGCGGAAATTGATTCAAAAAACAAACCGGCACGAGCACAAAATCTCCCGACGCGGGAATTTTTCCATCTGTGACCAGATGAACATCGGCTTCAGGAAAATTCTTCTTCAAGAATGCATAAGCGAAAACCAAGCATTCCGGCAAATCCACCAGATAATACGTCATTCCTTTGTTGAGAAGCTTCATGATCCGCGCCAATCCGCCATAACCGCTCCCGATTTCCATCATGCGTTTCAAATTTCCGCCGATGCGCTCCCTCATTCTCAGTGCGGCGGCTAGATGCCACAAAAAAGCCGTCGATAATCGCCGCCCGTTATGCTCAAAACAAGCTTCAGAACCGGAAAACGATGATTCGCAAATTTCCTCCGGCAAAGAATCCAATTCATAACCCGGTTTTTCAAAAAAACGAAGCCCCGTTCTCCGAACCGCGTCAAAATGATAATCCGCCTTCACACACGGACAGGAAAAAAAATCTTTTGAGGTAACCAATTCAATAATCTCTTCCGCGTTCTTTACTTCTCGAATCGCTTTACGATGTGTGTTTTCAAGATGCGCTTGCCACATCTCAGAAGGCTTCAATGCCGATGAAGGAAGCTCCACAGACTCAACCAAATGAAGAAACTCGCGCCCTTCTTTTAAAATCGCATCCGTTTTCTTTAAAGAATCGCTACTCATTCGTTTTTATCTTTACAAATTAAAGCTATTGAACAAAGCAAATTTTGGGCCACACCTGCATCTCTTTCTATCTTGCCGATGTGGCATGAATTTAGCTTAATAAAAGTGTCGCTCTATGTTGAAACAACAACTCGATGGGAAGCTTTGCCTTTTTAACCACGTCCCAAAAACCGCGGGCGCATCTTTGCATGGTATTTTAAAACAAGCCTTTGCAAGTCGCATGTGGTCACTCTGGATGTTGGATGAGCGTCCGGCGGAATGGTCCCAAATGCAACAAGCTCTGATTGACCAAGTGTTAGATGTTAATCTGATTTTTGGGCATGTAGGCTACGAAAGAATGAAAGGCTTCCGCGAGCAGGGAGGAAACTTTTGCGCCGCCACATTTATTCGCGATCCCATTCAAAGGATCGTTTCTTTATATCTTTATGGCATGTCGATTCATAAATCTCACGAGACATTTCGAAAAAAATTTCCCACTTTTCTAGAGTTCGCTCGTCCCAGCGCCAATGGACAGTGTCGATATTTGATAGGCGAAGTCACATCGCCAGAAGACGCTCTAGCGTTGGTGAAGAAAGAATATCATTTTATCGGCATTACTGAGATGTTTGATTTTTCAGTATTTTGGTTATTGCAAGCCCTCGGAAAAAATCCTGTTTTTTTCCCTACCGTCAAAAGCAATGTCACTCCATCAGATATTCCAGAACGCGAAACCATTACGCCGGAAGCCATCGCTGAAATTGAACAGCTCTTCCAAATTGACATCTACGTTTATAAACAACTCTTAAAAGAATTCAAAGAAGTCGTTCGACAAAGAAAAGATTTAGCTAAAATTTGGCAACAATCACAAAAAATGATGATCGATAAATTTATGCCGGCAAATGCAGAATGAAAACCCTCCCTCTTTTCGAATTCCCATGTTAAAACAAAAAATTGATAAAAAACCCTGTCTCTTTAATCATATTCCCAAGACAGCGGGAGTGTCGTTGTGCGAAATTTTACAGCAAACATTTTCGAGTCGCATCTGGTGCGTTTGGTTGTTGGAAATGCATCCGCCTATATGGACGCAGGTTCAAAAAGCTTTGATCGATCGAGTTTTGGATGTGGATGTTGTTTTTGGACATCTCAGTTACGAAGGCATCAAGCAATTCAAAGCTCAAGGTGGCAATTTCCAAACAGCCGCATTTATTCGCGATCCTATCCGAAGACTCATTTCTCAATACCTTTATGGCGTCTCAACCCACAGATTTCATGAAGAATTCAAAAAAAATTTCCCTACTTTTTTAGATTTTGCACGTTCTTGCATTGATGGACAAACGAAATTCCTCATAGGGAATATCGCCAGCGGTGAAGAAGCCGTCGCATTGATCAAAAAAGAATATGATTTTATAGGCATCACCGAAATGTTTGATTTTTCGGTATTTTGGTTTTTGCAAGCGCTCGGGAAAAATCCGGTTTTTTCATCCCCAAAAAGTAATGTGACACCGATGGATATTCCAGAACGTCAAATGATCACACCGGAAGCGATTGCTGAAGCGGAACAGATACATCAAATGGACGTCTATGTGTACCGCGAACTCTTAAAAGCATTTAAAGAATCTCTCCGGCAACAAAAAGACTTAGCAATGATGTGGCGTCAATCTCAATCCATGGTTAACCCTGCTTAAACAAATCCATCTGCTCGCCGTTATTTTCTTTTTTGCCGTTGCGGTGAACGGCGCGTGCGGGTTTGCCGGTGGCGTCGAGTTCGCTTTCTTCCAAATTACGCAAAATTTCTTTGGCGCGGTCGAGCACGCCTTTGGGCAGACCGGCGAGTCGCGCCACTTGGATGCCGTAACTTTTATCCGCGCCGCCTTCGACGATTTTCCTCAGAAAAATGATCTGATCCTGCCATTCGCGCACAGCGATATTGAAATTTTTCAGCGCGGGAAGCGTGACGGATAATTCGGTGAGCTCATGATAATGCGTCGCAAAGAGCGTTTTCGCCTTCACTTCGTTGTGCAGATATTCCGCGACCGACCACGCGATGCTCAAGCCGTCAAACGTGCTAGTGCCGCGCCCGATTTCGTCCAAAATCACCAAACTATTTTGCGTGGCGTTGTTAAGAATATTCGCCGTTTCATTCATCTCGACCATGAAGGTGCTTTGACCGCGCGAAAGATCGTCGCTCGCGCCGATGCGTGTGAAAATCCTATCCATAATCGGAATTTTTGCCGATTGCGCCGGCACATACGAGCCGATGTGAAACAAAAGCGCGATGAGCGCCACTTGCCGGATATACGTGCTCTTGCCCGCCATATTCGGTCCGGTGAGAATCATCACGCGGCAGTTTTCCTGATCCATGCGCGTATCATTCGGCACAAATTTTTCTTCGCGCAATTGTTGTTCTAGCACCGGATGCCGTCCTTCGGTAATTTCCAAAAAATCGTTTTTTCCGATCTCAGGTTTCACGTAACATTGCAACCGCGCCAACTGCGCCAGTCCCGCAAGTACGTCCAATTGCGCCAACGCGCGCGCCGTTGCCTGAATTTCCCGCGTTTTTTGCGCGATTTGATCCCTTATCTCCAAAAAAATTTCGTACTCAAGTTTGCGCGCGCGTTCTTCCGCGCCCAAAATTTTTCCTTCCATCTCTTTTAATTCCGGCGTGATGAAACGTTCCGCGTTCACCATCGTTTGCTTGCGCGTGTAATCCAAAGGAACTTGCGCCAAATTCGCTTTGGTAATCTCTATATAATAGCCGAACACTTGATTGAACCGCACTTTGAGCGATTTAATCCCCGTGCGCTCTTGTTCTTTGGCTTGCAATTCCGCAAGCCAATTTTTTCCTTCGCGCATCGCCGTGTGAAGTTCGTCCAACTCCGCGTGATACCCGGTCGCAATCAATCCCCCTTCTTTGAGCGCCATCGGCGGATCTTCAACAATCGCGCGTTTGATTAAATCAATTGTTCCCGGTTGAGCTTTCAAATCTTGCGACAATATTTTCGCCAAATCCTTATTCAATTCATCCACGCATTTTTTGAGCGAAGGAATTTGCTCCAGCGATTGCCGTAAGGCCTGCGCGTCGCGCGCGTTGCCGGAGCCTTGAGCGATTCTTCCAATGAGGCGTTCCAAGTCGCGCACTTCCTGCAATTGTTCTCTGAAATTTTCCAATCGTCCAATGTCGTCCAACCACGCCTCAATCATTTCCTGTCGTTGAGAAATTTTCTCCGCGTCGCGCAATGGATGGAGAATCCAACTCCGCAATTCGCGCCCACCCATCGCCGTTACAGTCTGATCAATCGCTTTAAGCAGGCTCGTATTCGCCGCCGCCGCGTGCGCGCTTTCCACAAGTTCCAGATTTTTTTGCGTCGTGGAATCCAAAATCAAATAATCCAGCGTCGAATAAGTTTTTAATCCCAAAACATGCGCCGCCGAACCGCGTAATGTTTGCGTGACGTAATGAATGAGAGATCCCGCCGCGCCGATGCCCGCCGGCATGGTGGAACAACCAAATCCGTCGAGCGATTGCACTTTGAAATGCTCGCGCAGAGTTAACGTCGCAAAATCTTTTTCAAAAATCCAATCGTCGTACGCGGTTTTTGCCAGCGAAATGCCATCGGGTAAAGCAAGTAGAGTTTGTTCCGAGGGAAAAAGCAATTCTTTCGGATGCAAACGCAAAATTTCGTCCTGCACGCCGCGCGCATCGACAATTTCCGTCAACCGAAAATCCCCCGTCGTCAAATCCAAGTAAGCGAAGCCGAATTTGTCGTCGATTTCCTGCACCGCCGCCAAAAATCGATTTTCCTTCGGTTGCGTCAGATTCAAATTCATCACGCAGCCCGGACTGAAAATCTGCGTGATCGCTCGATCGACAACCTGTCCGGGTTTCGGCTCGGAAATTTGATCGCACACTGCCACGCGCTTTCCCATTTGAATCAATTTGCCGATATAATTTTCCGCAGAATGCGCCGGAACGCCGCACATCGGCACGCCGTTGCGCTTGGTAAGCGTCAAATTCAAAAGCGACGCGCCCGTTTTTGCGTCGTCAAAAAACATCTCAAAAAAATCCCCCAGTCGAAACAACAGTAGCGCATCCGCAGGCGCTTCTTTTTTGACCTGCTGATACTGTCGCATCATCGGAGTGAGATTTTCAGACATAGCGCGCAACCTTAGCGAATTTTCCCATGCCTGTCGAGAAGCCGTGACGCGTATTTTGCCTGATTTCAGCGCGGTTTTCTTGACATTACGAAGACGCTTTTCCTAAACTCAACAATCTTTTCAACCATTTCTATACGGGATTATGATTCGGGTTAAAAATTTCGTCAAAAAATTCGCCGGAGTGGAAGCCGTCAAAGGCATTTCCTTCACGGTGAATAAAGGCGAGATCGTCGGTTTTCTTGGCCCCAATGGCGCCGGCAAAAGTACGACAATGCGTGTATTAACAGGTTATCTCGCGCCCACGTCCGGTGAAATTAAAATAGCCGGACACAACCTCATTGAAAACACTCTCGATGTGCGCAAAAAGCTCGGTTACATGCCGGAAAATGTGCCTCTGTATCACGAAATGCGCGTTTCGGAATACTTGAATTACCGCGCGCTTCTTAAGCAGATTCCGCGTAAAAAGATTCGCGCGCGCGTGCAAGATGTCATGGCTCAATGCGGCGTCGCCGACGTGCGCGACAAAGTGATCGCGTCGCTTTCAAAAGGATATCGCCAGCGCCTTGGATTAGCCGACGCCTTGGTGCACGATCCGGAATTACTGATCCTGGACGAGCCGACTGCCGGACTGGACCCTAATCAAATTCGCGCAGTGCGCGAACTCATCAAAGACCTCGGAAAAAAACGCACTGTTTTGCTTTCCACTCATATTCTCTCCGAAGTAGAAATGGTTTGCGATCGCGCCATCATTATTCATAAAGGCAAAATCGAGGCTTCGGATTCCCTCGACAATCTTCGTAAAAAAGTTCAGAGCGGATCGCTGTTTATTGAAATTAAAGCCCCGCGTGAATCCGCACTCGAAAAACTCCTCCATATCGCGCAAATTTCTTCCGTTGAGATTTGCGCGCATCACGGCGAATGGATTTCCCTCGAATGCACATCCAAACCCGGAGAGGACAGCCGGCAAGCTGTCGATGAACTCATCAAACACGAGCATTGGCCGTTGCGAGAATTTCGCCGCGATCATGTGACCTTGGAAGATGTTTTTGTGGAACTTACGCAGGAGTAAACGATGATGACACGCGCTTTTTTCATTCAACTCAAACGCGAATTCGGATCGATTTTGCTTTCGCCGATTGCATACGTGATTTTTGTTTGTTTGGCGTTTGTAAATGGCATTTCATTTATGCAATGCGTTCACTTAGCGGCTCAAGGCGTGCGCGATTACACGGTCATGCAAATTTTTTTCTACATTGTTTATTTTTGGTTTGTACTCTTGGTGCTGATGCCGGCGCTAACGATGAGATTATTTTCTGAGGAATATAAAAGCGGCACGATTGAGACTTTACTGACCGCTCCTCTCAGCGAATGGGATGTGGTGTTGTCCAAATTTTTTGCGGCGGTTGGGTTTTATATGATTCTTTGGGTGCCGACGTTGCTTTACTTGGCTGTATTTCAAATTTTAACGCGCCATCAATTGCCGATTGTGTGGGAGCCTATTTTACTTTCTTACTTCATTGTTCTTTTGATCGGCATGTTTTGGATTTCGATCGGCATGTTCACATCTTCGCTCACCAAAAATCAAATTGTAGCGGCCATTCTTTCATTCACGATAATTGCGACACTTTTTTTTGTCGGATTCCTCAGCTATATTATTAAGGATTCTTCCGTGAAAGAAATTCTTAGTTACATTTTTGCCTACGATCATACGCAACAATACAGCCAAGGATATTTCGACAGTCGCCCGCTGATCTTTTATCTTTCTGGCACCGCGCTCTTTCTGGCTCTGACGCACCACGTACTGACTTCGCGTAAACACAACGATTGATATGAAACACTTACGCAAAACTTCTTCGCGATTTTTATCTTATGTCTCGTTATTTTTTATCTTCTTTATTTTTGCCGCCATCAATTATATCGGTTACAAAAAACACGCTCGCGCCGATTTTTCCATCAGCCGTTATCTTACGCTCTCGGAACAAACCCTTAAATTGATCGGCCATCTTTCTCAACCCATTACGATAATTTCTTTTATTGCGGAAGAACCCGACAAGCTTGCCTCTTTGATCCAAGAAGACGTCAATAATTTGTTGCGTGAATATCAATACCGGAGCACAGGCAAAATCATCGTTCAAACCGTGCATCCTTTTACCAGCGAAGAAGCCTTGCAGGTGGTTCAAAAATACAAAATTTCCAACGCGGAAAACGTATTGATTATTGTCTCCGGCGAGCAATTTCGCGTCCTGAAAGTCGCGGAACTGGCCACCATGGACAATACCGGTCTCATTTATGGAGAAGCGCCTAAAATTAAAACGTTCAACGCTGAAGCAGAAATTTCCGGCGCCATCATGAGCATGGTTCAAGGTAAAAAAGCGAAAATTTATTTCACTTCCGGTCATAGTGAACTAGACCCTTTATCAAAAGATGAAGATTCTCAAGGCGCCTCGCTTCTCGCTGGCCGTATGAAGGGACAAAATTGTGATGTGCAGAAAATCGACCTCGCTCAAGCGCCGCAAGTTCCCGCCGATGCGGACAGTCTTGTTATTTTAGGCCCTCAATACCCTTTCTCAAACGACGAAATCACTCGTTTAAAAATGTATCTTCAAAATAAAGGGCGCCTTTTACTTTTTCTCGATCCTCAATATAAAACGGGACTGGAAAACCTTCTCGAAAACTACGGTGTGATTTTTAACGACGATATTGTTATCCAACCCGTTGTCGCCTTGTCTAATGACGGACTTGCGCAAGCTTTTTCTCTGGATGCTATTGGAAGCGCGTTTGCAGAACATCCTGTAATTTCATGGATCCGCCCCATGAACACACATCTCTCTTTAAGAGTAAGCCGCTCGATCTCTATCCATGAAAATTCCGATAAACTGAATTCTTCTCAGCCAACCGAAGTGACGGCGTTGATCCAAACTGGAGAAAAAAGCTGGGGCGAAACTCAATATAAAAATCTGCAAGCGGACACTACAAACTTCGATTCTAAAACCGACCACGCCGGCCCGTTAACATTGGCGGTTGCAATCGATGTCGGCGCCGTGCAAGGCGGCCAAGTGAATTTACAAGGATCCAAAATCATTGCTGTGGGTTCGGCTAATTTTCTTTCCAATCGCAGAATGGATTCTCTCCAAGTGGACTTTTGTCTCAATGCCATGAATTGGATGCTCGAGCGCAAAGAATCACTCGGCATCACGCCTAAAGCTTCTCAAGAATTTGCCGTAACCTTGACCCTTGCTCAAAAAAGAACTCTCGCTTTATTTGTATTAGCGATCGTTCCATTGATCGGTGTATTCGCAGGCGCATGGATATGGGTGCGTCGCCGCCGTTGGGCGTCGTATGAAAAGTAAAAGCGTCATTATTCTAGGCGTCATCGCGGTTGGACTTGTGTTGTATGTCGTTTTGGACGTATGGAAAAACCCGGGCACCACCGAGATTCAAAGGCAAGCTCGCAAGGTTGGCCGCTTTAAATATACGACTATTCAACGCTTCGAAATTCACAATCCCAAAGGCTCTTTTTGTTTTATCAAAAAAAATGAAAATTCATGGGAAATTGAAAAACCCATTTCGTTTCCCGCCGACAGCGGCGCCGTTCGCGAAGCGTTGGTTGAAATCGAAATTGCCGAACGTCTCGACACGCTGAAAAATATTCCTGAATGGAATACGGCTTTACAACAATACGGATTAAAAGAACCGCGCATTAAAGTCGCGCTCGGCGTCGATCAAAAAATGCAAACGCTCGCCATCGGACGCGAGACGCCGATTCCCGGAACTGTTTACGCTTTGTTAACAGATGATCAAAAGCGCGAGATTGTCGTGATCGATCAAGGCCTCGAAGAATTTTTGAACAAAGACCTCGATGCGTGGCGTAGCCACGAAGTTTTTAACTTTTTCCCCGATCTCATCACGCGCATTGTCGCGCAAAAAGATCGTCAAGAAATCGAACTTAAGAAAAACGAACATGCATGGGAAATTCTCAAACCTTTGGCAACCGCGGCGGATGCTGAATCCGTGTCCAAATTTCTTCAGGAAACCGCAGACATTCGTGCCGGTCAATTTGTTTCCGAAAGCGACACGGCGCAATCTCCCTACGGACTCGCCACGCCTTCGCTGGTTCTTGAAATCACGGATTACAAACAGAAAACTTACATGCTCAAAATCGGATCCCCAACACCTGAAGACGCAAATGTGCTCTACGCTTCCTGCACAGACCGTCCCGCGATTTTCACTCTACCCAAAACAACTGCTGAGTCTTTAGGCAACATTTTGGACAAGGTGCGAGATCGCCGCGTCGTTTCTTATCCCTTCACGACGGCCGTTCAACAATTATCGATTCGATTCGACGGCATCCACTATCAACTTCAGCGAAAAGATAAAAATACTTGGTATATTGCGAACGAAAATCATAAAGCTGAATTCATGCAAGTGGATAATTTCCTCGGACAATTATTTGCACTGAGAGCTCTTCGTTATCCCCCGCCGGTAAAGCTCGCCGCATTTGGACTCGCGCAACCCACGGCAGTCGTGCAATGGCATGCAAATCCCGCGTCTCCCAATACTCACGAAGCCCCCTCGCTAAAAGTAAAAGAAGAAACTCTTTCTTTTGGATCCACAACAGGCGAAGAAATATATCTTCAAACTCCGCGCCAACTTTCCGTCGTCACAGTCCCAAAAAAAATCCTCGATTATTTTCCGCGCCAGTCTTGGACGTGGTACTCGCTCGACGTTTTGGATTTTCGCGAAGAGCCCATTGAATCCATCACATGGACTGCGCAAGAAAAAACCTGCACCGTGCAAGCCGCCAATGGCGATTGGAAATTGATCAATGAAGAGGGAGTCATCAATCAACGCTTATTGCAACTGCAACTTAGAATTTTGGGCTATTTAAAAGCTGTGCGCTGGATTGGCGCCGCCCAACGCGATGATTTCGCCAAACCGCTTCTTACGATTTCTCTCAAACGCGGTGAATATATCGATCGACTTGTCTTTGCAAAAAAACTCAGCGACCAAACAGTCTTGGCGCGTAGAAATGACGAGCCTTATGCTTTTGTGATCAATGAACGCGATTTTCGAGCGCTCTCGCTTTCTCCCAAACAGCCGAATATCCCGCCGGATGTGGAATCGATTAAGACGCCTCCGGCGGAGGAGTAAAGCCCGGAAGCTTGACCGCACGCAACGGAAATCGCAGACGCAAATCCGTGTTCAGAAAAATTTCCACGGGATAATCGCCGAATTGAGAAAATTCCATTCCGCTAAAAATGGCGATATTCGTCGTGTGCGCGTCATGCGGCGTAATTTTAAAACGCGTCTCCGTCACGCCGAGTTCTTTTTCGTCCGGCGTGAGAATGCGAACTTTTTGATTAAACTCGCCGTCGCCGGAAACCCACCGCGTATAAACACAAAGCTTAATCACGCGAAAAGGAACCATCGGCACTGCAATGACATTAATCACGCCCACAATCGTATTCGAGCCATTCACTTCCATCCGCACATCTTCACACGCCAACGCCGATTGCAAATCCGGTAACATAAAAAATCTTTTTAGACAGAATTCACTAAATTTACAAAGTAAATTGGAGAAATTTGAGGGCTTTGCCCTCAAACTCCCACTTAAGGGCTACTGCCCTTAAGAAACCTCTCATGTGTGCGTTTGTTGGGCGCTTCGCGCGCA
>JBMONL010000062.1:0-50410 GCA_049324635.1 Verrucomicrobiota bacterium
TAAAAATCCACCAAAAAGTTTCCCCTGTTTTAAAAAAACACACCCCTTCCACTTGTTGAAATACGCAAAATATATGCGATCAGCTATTTAGAAAAATCCCTCATCAAAAACAGGGGAAGGTTCTGGATGCTTTATCTTCTGACGCGAGAATACCCCGTAGATGCTACGGGGATGAATCGCGCAGAAAAAATGCAATATACACGATAGAGATAGATTGCCACGCCGTGCGACCGAGTCGCGACGGGTTGTGGCCATCGCCCCTCCACTATGCAGTGTGTCGCTCTGCAAATTTTTTATATTCGCTGTCGCGAAAGGCGTTGCAATGAAAGAGCGAAAGCGGAGATTGCCACGTCGCTTCGCTCCTCGCAATAAACCATCTTGCTGACGCAAGATGGTTTAGCTTTCGCTTTTCATTTGCGGCGATGCTTTGTGGGCGGTTTTGAAGGCACAATAGTGCGATTGTAAAAACGAGGATTTTTTTTCATGGCTTGTTCATGCCATAGAGTGTGTTGAAATTCAGGGAATTCAGAGAGCGCAAATGTAGCTTGGGGAGGTAATTCAGAAAGGCCAAATTTTTCAGCAACGCGCGAGGAAATAGCTTCAGCATCTTCTCCATCCAACTCCATCGATCGTATGACGGAAAAGCGAAAGCCATTTTCATCGCGTTGGGTTTGGCGAATATGTAATTCGTAATACGCATCGTCGCTATCGGGAATATCATTTCGATGAAGAGAAATGTATTGCTCGCCCTCCGGAACAAATTTAGGAATTTCTGTAATCAGCATAATTTTTAATGTGGCGTGAGGTAGCAAACGTCAAGGAGGTTCATAAAACCAATTCAAGCCCGTCGTAGCTTAAGAAACAATTTTTGGGTAATTCTTTTTCCCGTGCGATGTGAAGTTTTTCGTGGGTGAGGTGAGTGATGTAAGTTTTTTGCGCATGCGTTTTTTGGGAAACGGCGATGGCTTCGGCGACGGTCATGTGCGTGGGATGAGGTTTGTCGCGCAATCCGTCAATGATCAACACGGGAATATTTTCGAGTTGTTGCAGAATTTCATCGGGCACGGATTTGCAATCGTTGAGGTAGGCGCAACGTTTTTCGCTGTTCTTTGAAAAAACAAATCCCAGAGAAGTCCATGCTCCGTGCGGTAAGGGCAGGGGAGTGAACTCAATATTGCCGATTTGAAATTTTCCGGTGATTTCGTGCGCGACGGCGCGCAGGTAGCCTTTGCATTTTTCCGAATCGTCGAACGCGTAATAAAAAATTTGCGTCAAACGTTCCAGCGCTTCCTTGGTGCCATAAACAGGCATCGTTTTCCCGCTCATTTCGCAGAATCGCCGCAAGTCGTCGAATCCCATGATATGATCCGCGTGCGCATGCGTGATAACGACGGCGTCGAGCGTTTTTAAGTTTTCGCGAATCGCCTGCAAACGAAATTCCGGCGGCGTATCGATGAGCGCTTTCGTGTTTTCGTCTTCCAGCAAAACAGAGCATCGCATGCGCGAATCGCGCGGATCGCTCGATTTGCACACCTCGCAATCGCATCCGATCATCGGAACTCCCTGCGATGTCCCCGTACCTAGAAATGTAAGTTGCATAAAAAGACTTAAAATAAGGCATAAATTTCGGATGGAAACAGGAAATTTTGCCGCTAGGATAATTTTATGTTGCGTTGCTTGCGCATAAAAAATTTGGCGGTGATCGATGACCTCACATGGGAACTCGAATCCGGATTCAATATTCTCACCGGCGAAACCGGCGCGGGAAAATCCATTCTCATCGACGCTTTCAATCTTCTTCTCGGCGAACGCGCCGATAAAACGCTCATTCGCGACGGCGCAGATCAGTGCGTGGTCGAAGCCGAATTGCGGGCGCCGCGCCGAGTGAAAAAACTTTTGGAGGAACACGGCATCGAGAGCGATATCGATCCTCTGATTCTGAAACGCATTTTTACTTCGCAAGGCCAAAATCGCCAATTCATCAACGGCAGTCCGACGACGTTGCAGGCGTTAAAAAAATTAGGCGATTTTCTTGTGGATATTCACGGGCCGCATGATCACCAATCGCTTCTTTCCTCGGAAGCCCAGCGCGCCGCGCTCGATGCTTTCGGAAAAATCGATTTGGAAAAATATCAGCAACTTTACCGCGAACAAACTTTCGATCGCGCGCAGTTGGAGGAATTCAAAAGCACGGAGAGCGGCGATTGGGCAACGCGGTTGGATTTTTTACAATTCCAAATTCAAGAAATCGAGCAAGCGCATTTGCGTCCCGAAGAAGAAGAGCAACTTGAGCGCGAATACCAAATCGCCGCGCACGGTCAGCGCATTGTAGAACTCGGTGAAAATGTTCGTCAAATTCTAGGAGAAGGCGAACAGGATGTGTTTGGAAAATTGGCGTTCATCGAGCGGCTTTTGCAGGAATGGGAGCGATTGGATGCATCGGCCACGCATTTGCGCGAACTCAATCAGGGCGCGATTGCGCAGTTGCAGGAACTTTCCGGCGAAGTTGAAAACAAAATCGAAGAAACTCAACTGGATGTTCAGCGTTTTCAGGAAATCGAAGCTCGCGTGAATTTATTGCAGACTTTGCGCAGAAAATACGGCGCGACGATTCCCGATATCTTAAATAAACTCGAAGAACTGAAAACAGAACATGCGCAATTAGCCGGTCGCGAAGAAAATATCGCGCGTCTGGAAAAGCAAATTGCCGAGCGCCAAAAACAATTGGATCAAATCGCGGAAAAATTATCGCTTCAACGCAAAAATGCCGCGCCGAAACTTTCGAAAAATATTACCGAGCAACTTCGCGAACTCGGATTTAAAAAATCCGATTTTCCAATTCAGCTTCGTGTTTTGCCTCATCTCGCTCCATCTGGAAAAGATACCGTGGAATTTCTTTTTGCGCCCAATCCCGGCGAAGGCGCTCGTCCTTTGCGCGACATCGCTTCCAGCGGCGAAATGGCGCGCGTGATGTTGGCGGTCAAAACCGTGCTCGCGCAACAAGACGATATTCCGATTTTAATTTTTGACGAAGTCGATGCCAACGTCGGCGGCGAGACTGCCGTAACGGTTGGAAAAAAACTCCGCGAGCTCGCCAACTCGCATCAGGTGCTCTGCATCACGCATCTGCCGCAAGTCGCTTCGTCCGGTCACGTTCATTTTCGCGTCGAAAAAAATATCCAATCCGGTCGCACCATCGCGCAGATTCAACGCTTGAATAAAGAAGACCGCATCGATGAACTTTCCCGCATGCTCGGCGGACAAAGCAAATCCGCTCATGCCCTCGCCAAATCCATGTTAAGTGAAATTATTTAGACAGAATGAACAGAATTTCTACAGAATTACTCCGTTCCCCGTTTCCCTTTTTAACCACGGAAAACACGGAGAACACTGATTTTTTGACCCCGACTTTGTCGGGGCTAAATATCCGTGTACTCCGTGGTCAAATGGGTAAAAGGGTGCGGAGCAATAATTCTGTAAATTTTGTTAATTCTGTCTAAAAAAATTCAATCCATGATCTCAAAAATTATTGATCGTGTCGAAAAAACTCCCATGACTTTCGGTCACTGGCTCGCCGGAGTGACGGGTGTTCTTTTTATTCGTTTTTTATTGGAAATTTTATCGAGTCCGCCTGCGTATGTTGAAGCTTATAGCGCGGATCGCCTCGTGCATCATTATTTGGGATTTGTCGCCATCGCCGTCGCGTTTGCGCTTTGCGGAATGATTTTTTCTCCGCGTCGCCCTGTTTTCTTAGGTAAATTCATTGTCTGGGGCATTGCGATTACATGGTTGCCGCCGATTTTTGATTGGATCACCACTGGCGGCGCGGGAAGCGACATCGAATACATTCTCACGACTCCCGATCAACTGCCTCTTTATTACATTTCTTTTTTTGGTCCTTTGGAAAAAGCCGGCATCACTCTGGGCATGCGGTTGGAAATTCTCATCGTGCTTCTGGCGTTATCGGTTTACGTCTATCATCAAACCAAAAGCGCCATCAAAGCCGTTTTTACCGCTTGGGTTGGATATACCATCACATTTTGTTTTTTTGCGCTTCCGAGTTTGTGTCTTTGGACGACATTTACGCTTTTGCCTGCCTTTGCCATTCCTCTGCACATGGTCGATGATTTCTCCGCAAAATTCATCGCGCTGATTTTGAGTTATATTTATTTTTTCATAATTTTCTTCATGGGGATTTTGTGGTTTTACCTCTACAATCCGCAAAAATGCCTTGCCGCGCTGAAAAATTCCCGCATCGAACGCGTCGCACATTATGCGCTGATGGCGATTCTCGGCGCGGTTTTGGCGATTCAACTCGCGCAACTTCCACTCGCCGATTTGCTCTTGAGTTTGCTTTCTTCGAGCGCGTTATTTTTGATGCTTTATTTTGCGTGGATGTTTTCTGTAGGCGTAAATGACATGACGGATATTGTCTCCGATAAAATTTCCAATCCATCGCGTCCTCTCTCATCGCAAATTCTCTCCGAATCCGACATGCGCTCTCTCAATATCTTCTTTCTTACCGGCGCGCTTTTGGGTGGCTACATGATCGGGCGTTACACATTTTTTGCCATCATGGTTTTCATCGCCGCGTACTATATTTATTCCGCGCCGCCTTTGAGATTGAAACGCATTCCCATTCTCGCCTCGTTTCTAATTTCCATCGCGAGTCTCGCGGCGTTCATGGCGGGATTTTTCACGTTCAATCCCGTCGATCGCATCGAACAAATTCCCATGCCGTGGATTTTGCTGATTCTTGTCACCTTTACTCTGGCGAGTCACATCCGCGACATCAAAGATTATGAAGGAGATCTCCAAACCGGACTCAAAACTCTTCCCGTGATCTTCGGCCTCCAACGCGGCAAAATCATCATCGCCGCGCTCGTCGCCGTCTCATTTCTCCTCGTGCCGATTATTCTGCAAAATCACATGTTATGGATGACTTCCATTCCGTGCTCGCTGATGGGTTATGCGCTCGTGACGCGCCAGCGTTATGCGGAATGGCAGGTCTTCATTCTTTATTTTATCTATGCGGCTGTTTCGTTATGGATTTATTTAAATTAGAGAGCTTGCTTGCGTCCTTTTAGAGGTGTTGCTTTGTCTTGTGTCAACGGTTGAGAAATGAAAGTGGATTCTTCTTTTTGGAATGCTTCCATCATACCGATAAAAGCCTCTAGTCTATTTTTACTTTCGATTTGATGAGGCAATAAGAAGGGAATTTCATTTTCCTTAAGAGTCTTTAGTCGCCAGTACGCCCGCGTAAGCGCGTTATCAGAGCATATACAAAAATAGATTTCGCCCATCTGCAGGGCAGTGGAGGCGCTGAGTTTACCCTTTCTCATTTCATTGCAAATAGCCACCGCTTGTTCGTATTTTTCAGAAGTGCTAGTTACGCCTCCAATGGATAGCGCAAATTGAGGTGTAATCTCTTTGCCTGATGTTTCTTTGTAAAAAGATTGAACTTGTTCATAGTCGCCTTGAGCCAACAGACCAAAAAGCATGGGGCCATTATATTGATGGGGTACCTGTTTCCCCTGCTTGGAAAAGCACGCCCGAACAATCCGCGCATTATTTATCAATGCGCTTTCCATATTTCTCGAATAATTCTCAATTGCATACTCTTTGGAATCGATAAAAAAATCTTCCGGATGAATTTCTTCTCCTTTTCTTAAAAGAAGAACGAAATAATCCAAAGCTAACCCCAGATTATCGCCTCTCTCGGATATGCGAATAAAATCATCGCGGGTGGCGACTTGGAATTCTTTTTTGACGGAACCGTCTTGATGGGTAAATTTCTTTTTAAAAACATAATCTCCGTTGGAATTTGGAGCATAGGGAAACATGGCGCTGAAAGGAGTGGATCCAAAGATGGGCGCAAGATTTTTCGAGTCTACGCGAAAATAATCTCTAGGTTTAATTTCAATCTTTTTGCTTTCGAGAAAATCCATTAAGCCATCAAAAGCTGATCGATCGCGCAAACATAAACTCAACAAAGAAGGATATTGCCCTCCTATGTCATGGCCTCCATACGGTCCTCGAGTAATCAAGTCCTCGTAAAGAAATCCATATTGTGAATCCCAGTTTTCAAGTTGACGATTTTGGGCGGCGACAAAAAAACTTTGGTATTGCTCAGTCCATGTTTGCAGTTGATTGCCATGCCGATTAAACAAACATGGCAATGGCAAAAGATTTTCTCTTTCACCATGAGTCAGCATTCGATGTTCTTTTTCCCAATTTTGAGGCATCATTCTATTCTAATGTGTCCTGAGGCATCATTTGTCTAGGGGCATTGAAAGACATGATCTAGAAACGTCCTAAGAACATCTCAATGCGCTCCATGGCGATTTTGAGTTGATCCATTCCCGTGGAGTAACTGCATCGCACAAAACCTTCGCCGCTGGGGCCAAAAGCGTCGCCGGGCACTGCCGCCACTTTTTCTTGTTCGAGAAGTTTCAGCGAAAATTCCCGACTGCTTAAGCCTGTGGATTGGATGCACGGAAACGCATAAAATGCGCCGAGAGGTTCGAGGCATTTCAATCCGAGCCGGTTGAAATTATTCACCAAAAAATTTCTCCGCAGACGATATTGCTCGCGCATGTGCCGCATCGCCGCGTCGCCGTTGCGCAGAGCTTCCACTGCCGCTTCCTGACTGATAATCGACGCGCACATCATGGAATATTGATGCACGCACATCATCGCCTCGATCAAATTTGCCGGCCCGCATGCGTAGCCGATTCTGAATCCAGTCATCGCAAATGCCTTGCTGAAACCGTGCAAAAAAATCGTTCGTTCGCGCATGCCCGGAATATTCGCAATCGACTGATGCGGTTGATCGGTGTAACTCAACTCCGAATAAATTTCATCGGTGAGCACAAGCAAATCGTGCTTCTTGCACAATTCCGCGATCTTTTCTTGCTCCTCGCGCGGCAAAATTGCGCCCGTCGGATTGGTGGGGAAATTCAGCAAAATAGCTTTTGTCTTCGGCGTGATTTTTTTTGCGATGTCCTCTGCTTTTAGCGCAAAATGATCTTCGACTTTCGTCGCCACTGCCACCGATTTGCCATGCGCGAGCGTAATGCCCGGATGATATGAAACGAAACACGGCTCGTGATAAATCACTTCGTCGCCCGGATTCAAAATCGCGCGCAACGCAATATCCAACGCTTCCGAAACGCCCACCGCCACCAAAACTTCATTTTTCGGATCGTACGGAATACCGTAATTTTTCTCCACATAACGCGAAATTTCTCTGCGCAATTTGGGAGTGCCTAAATTTGACGTGTAGCTGGTTTTCCCTTTTTCCAGAGCGTAGATCGCCGCTTCGCGGATGTGCCACGGCGTTACAAAATCCGGCTCGCCGATGCCCATCGAGATGACATCGGACATATTTTGGACAATTTCAAAAAAATCACGTATCCCAGACCGGGGGATGTTTTGTACGTGATTCGCAACATAAGACTTACTCATTTTAAATTTCTAAGGCGACACCTTCAACCGTTCGCCGCCTTCCTCCTGTATAAAAATAGTTCCTCGTTCCTTGTAGGGTTTCAACATGAAGTGCGTCGATGTCGAAATCACGCCGTCGATCGGCGAGAGTTTTTCCGAAACAAAACGCGCGACGTGCTTCAAGTCCTCTCCTTCGAGCATGACCAACAAATCGTACGCGCCGCTCATGAGATAACACGACTGCACTTCATCGAATTTCGCGATGCGTTCCGCGATCCGGTCAAAGCCGCCTTCTCGTTCCGGCGTGACTTTGACCTCGATAATAGCTCGAACAAAATTCCGATTGGCGCGATCATTGTCGATAATCGCCTTGTAACCGAGAATAATTTTCTCGTCTTCGTACTTCTTAATCAATTGACGCACTTCATCGGCAGATTTGTTCATCATCTGTCCGATGACTTCCGGCGCTGTCCGCGCGTCGTTTTCTAAGATATCGAGAATCGTTTCCATCCTGCCGATGTACTCAAAAAAACGTCGCATAACAAGAAAACATTCTTGGAAGTGCAAATGAAACCATGCAGTATCTTGCCGAAGGAAGCCATTATGCCCGAACTCAGAAAAGACCCTATCGTAGGACGCTGGGTGGTTTTTAGCCCCGAACGCCGCCGACGTCCCTCTCAATATCAACACGCCGATCAGCCTCACGTGAATGAATCTGATTCGAGCAATCCTTTTTTGCCGGGCAATGAATCCTTCACGCCGCCCGAAGTTTTTGCCATGCGCGATCCGAATACTCAGCCGAATACTCCAGGTTGGCGCGTGCGCGTGGTGCCGAATAAATTTCCCGCGTTTCGCGTCGAGGGCGAATTGGAAAAAGAAGCCGTCGGCATCTACGACCGCATGAACGGCATCGGCGCACACGAGGTGATTATCGAAACCCCCGATCCGCATATTCAACTCGAAGACCAGCCGCTCTCCGGCATTGTGGAAGTCCTCACCGCTTACCGCGCGCGCATGCTCGATCTAGCGCGAGATCAGCGCTTCAGCTATATTTTTGTTTTCAAAAATGTCGGCACTGCCGCTGGCGCCAGCATCGCGCATCCCCATTCGCAACTCATCGCCATTCCCATCGTGCCTGTCGCGCTCAAGGAAAAATTATCTTCCGCGCGCCGTTATTACGAAGACAAAGACCGCAATCTCTTCAGCGACATTCTCAATAACGAGCGCAAAGCCGGCGAGCGCATGGTTTATGAAAACGCCGGATTTTCCGCGTTCTGTCCTTTTGCGAGCCGTTATCCTTTCGAAACCTGCATCATGCCGCGCCGCCAAGCCGCCGATTTTTCGCAAATCACCGATCACAATATCGTTCTGCTTGCCGACATTCTCAAACGTGTGCTCACCGCATATCGCCGCGGCTTGAATAGTCCCGATTACAATCTCATCGTTCACACCGCGCCGCTTCGCCGCCCGCGTAAAGATTATTGGTCGTCCATCGATTACGATTTTCGCTGGCATATCGAAATTCTGCCGCGTCTCGTCGGCATCGCAGGTTTCGAATTCGGCACCGGTTTTCACATCAATCCCACCATGCCCGAAGAAGCCGCCCGCTTTTTAAAAGAAGTCAAAGTCGATTAATGGGAATAATTTTTTAGACAGAATGAACAAAATGAACATTTTTTTTGCTTCGATCTGTGTTTCCCGACAAAAAATATTTTTCGAGCGAAGCGAATCGCTTCGTTCCGGTTTTTTTGACCGTTGTCATTGCGAGGAGCTTTGCGACGAAGCAACCTTAACGTCACCAAACAATCCTATGTTTCGCTTACTCTTTCAACCTCGCTTCATCACTTGTCATGCCCGCCTTGAGCGGGCATCCAGTGGAATAAAGGGCGCGGAGCAAAAATTCTGTAAATTCTGTTAATTCTATCTAAAAAAAACTCTATGTTAAACATCACGCTTCTCTGGCACATGCATCAACCGTATTACGTCAATCCGTTGACGAAAACGGCGATGATGCCGTGGGTGCGTCTCCATTGCGTGCGCGGTTATCTCGATATGATCGACGTCGTGCGCCGCTACCAAAATTTGCGCGTCAATTTCAACTTCACGCCCGTTTTGGTTCTTCAAATCACCGAACTCGCCGAAAAAAAAATCGATGATCTATGGGAACAATGGAGCCGGAAACCCGCCGATGAACTCACCGACGAAGAAAAAGCGCGTATTCTTGAAAACTTTTTTAAAATCAACTGGGAAAATCTCATCAATCCTTTCCCGCGTTATCTTCAACTGCTCGAATTTCGCGGACGCCAATACGATCTTTCCTCGCTCAAGGAAAGTATCGCGCATTTTACTGCGCAAGATTATCGAGATCTCCAAACTTGGTACAATCTCGCGTGGTGCGGCTTCAGCGCGCAAAAACGTTTTCCCGAATTGGCGGAATTCAAGAAAAAGGGTTCTAATTTTACAGAGGCGGAAAAAAATCGTGTTTTAGATATTCATCACGAAATCGTTTCGCTTGTGCTCAAGCTCTATCGCGAAGCGCAGGAGCAAAACCAAATCGAAATCACCACCACGCCGTTTTTTCATCCCATCATGCCGCTCGTGTACGATACCGACATCGCCAAACGTTGCATGCCCGCGGCAAAATTGCCCCCGCGTTTCCAAGCGCCCGAAGACGTCAAAGCGCATCTCAAGCTCGCGCAGGAGCAACATGAAAAAGTTTTTGGCCGCCGTGCGCGCGGCATGTGGCCTTCCGAAGGTTCAGTGTGTCCGGAAATTGTGCCGCTCATGCGCGAGGCCGGCATCGAATATTTTTGCGCCGACGAGGGCATTCTCTTTCGCAGTCTCAATGACGAAGGCAAAAACGTCGATCACCTCGAGCTTTTTCAAGCGTGGCACACCGAATACGATGGCGCGCACGTCAAAATACTTTTCCGTGAACGTCCGCTTTCCGATTACATCGGCTTCAATGCTTCGCGCACTTCGCCTGAAGAAGCCTCCGATTATCTCGTTCATCATTTCGAAAATATCGAAAACGCGGCGCATCATGCCCACAACGCCCTCTGCGTCGCTCTCGACG
The DNA here is from genome assembly GCA_049324635.1 of Verrucomicrobiota bacterium. Classification (GTDB taxonomy): domain Bacteria; phylum Verrucomicrobiota; class Verrucomicrobiia; order Methylacidiphilales; family Verrucolacustridaceae; genus JBMONL01. The sequence goes on from JBMONL010000062.1 coordinate 10,523, forward strand.
GCGAAAATTGCTGGGAAGCTTTTCCCGACGGCGGAGAATCCTTTCTCTGTCAATTCTACGAAAAAATTCTTCGCAGTTCCAAATTAACTTCGCGCCGACTCGGCGATTATTTCGACGAAGCTCACAACAATCCGCATCTTTCAAAAATTTATTCCGGCTCGTGGATCAACAGCGATTTCGACATTTGGATCGGCGATCCCGAGGAAAATCAAGGATGGGAATGGCTTGGCCGCACCCGCAGTTTTCTCGTTTCCCAGCAAAACACAGGAAAATTTTCAGAAGAAACGCTTCAGCGCGCGTGGAAAGAAATTTATGCCGCCGAAGGAAGCGATTGGTTTTGGTGGTACGGTCCGGATTTTCAAACCGATTGCGATTTTCTCTTCGACGAACTTTTTCGAACGCATCTCCAAAATGTCTATCGCGCTCTCAAAATCGATCCGCCGGAATATCTCGAAGTGCCCATCTGCTTGCCTTCGTTCACCACGCCGATCACTCAACCTTTCGATTACATCGATCCCATTCTCGGCGAAGCTTCTTACTACGATTGGATGGGCGCCGGACGCTTCGACGTCACGCAACAGCAAACGGCCATGTTCCAATCCGACCGCATCGCCCGCCAGATTCTTTACGGCTTCAACGAAGAAAAATTCTTCTTCCGATTGGACACCCAAAATCATCTTCCCGAAAAAATCGTCGTTTATTTTTACCAACCGCACACCGTCCGCATCGTGATCGATGTGAAAGAATCCCAAGCTTACTTGGAGCAGAGTTTCGACGCCGTGCATTTCCAAAAAACCACGACGCCCGTGGAATTAAAAATCAAGGACGCCTTGGAAATGAGCGTTCCGCATCAAGCGCTCGGCTGGGACATGCAAGGCAAAAACGCCACCTTCATGGTACAAATTTTTGAAGGCGCAACCGAAAAAGAACGTTATCCCGAACGCGGCCTCATCGAATTCCCCACCCCATCCCCACAATTCAAACTCAAAAATTGGTTTGTGTGATAAATTTTTTAGACAGAATTAACAAAATTCACAGAATTATTGCTCCGCGCTCTTTTGCCCATTTTGACCACGGATAGCACGGATGTATGCCCTGCTAACGCAGGGCAGAAAAATGTCACAGATACGCCTCTTTGCTCATAAAATGATTTCGCGCAAAGACGCAAAGGAAGAAGAATAACGTCATCTTTGTTATTTGCATTTTTCTTTCTTCTTTTCTTTGCGCCTTGCGAGCTTGTACGAGATCACGGACAGAGGAGTGCGGAGCACAATCTCTCTGCTCGCGGTAGCGAGCATACATCCGTGTTTTCCGTGGTTAAAAAGGGCAAGGAGGTACGGAGTAATTCTGTCTAAAGAATTTTATTATTCTTCTTCCCCTGAGTCGGCCTCGGAAGCGGCCAATGCGACCGCCTCCGAGCGAAAAACAGTTTGCTCGCTGGTGAGCCCGAAGGAAAGGATGCTCTCGACCTCCGAAGTATCGGCATTTGCGTAAGGTTCTACCGAGGTTTCTTCATCGAGTTTTTCATCGCTGGAGGTGATGAGCATCCCTTCTTCTTCGGAAAGTGTTTCCGTGTCTTCTTCTTCGAGCAGAGCCAATGCGGCCGTGTCGGCGTCGGTTTCTTCAATTTCGAGCGTCGCTAATTGATTGAAGATGCTATTCTGGGAAACATAAGTTTGCTGCGAGGCATCAGAAAGGATTGAACGTATCTGTGCTTGTGCTCTATATTCTACAGCTGTGTTGGTCTGGGTGGCATCAAGGCGCAACGAAATCGGCTCCTTGATTTGATTAAGGCTACGCGAGGGCTTTAGCAAGTCTGCGCCATTATAGACGTAGACATTTGCCGCCGTGCCTCCTGCTATACCAACAGCTAGCATGACAACTCAATATAACACACTATAGACCCTAAATCAAAGATAGTAGAAGCTTATCTAATGGAGAAAACGATGATATTCGATTTTTGGCTATCCAATCAAAATATTTTGCAAGTATTTGATTGGCAATCTGTTTTCAATAATTCAAATCCAGTTGAAATCGATCTCGGGGCAGGGGATGGTGGATTTATTCTAGCTGAAGCCGCTCGTCGCCCAGAAATCAATTTTGTAGCCGTCGAACGCCTCCTCGGACGCGCTCGCAAGATCGCTAAGCGTGCTGTCAGGGAAAATAAACAAAACGTGCGCGTACTGCGTTTGGAATCGCATTATTTCCTCAAATGGATGTGTCTGCCTGCTTCTATTCAGGCCATACACATCCTCTTTCCTGACCCTTGGCCCAAGCGCAAACACCATCCCCGCCGCCTTATCCAACCCGATTTCATCCAATCCGCCCACCAAGCTCTCCAGCCGGGCGGCATCGCCCGCTTTACTACAGATCACGCCGATTACTTTGCGTGGACTTGCCGCCTCTGGAATCAAGCCGAAGGCTGGGAAATTTTGGGCGAATGGGATGCCTCTCAGGAACCTTTGAGCGATTTTCAAAAAGATTTTCTCAACGAAGGTCGCCTCATCTATCGTGCTAGCTGGAAGAAATCTGGCTCACTTGACAAATCATCATGAACTCACATATAGCATAGTATTATGAGTCATGATGATTATAAGAAATTGCCCACCGCCAAAAAAACTGCTCAGGATGCCGCCCATTTCTTCGGTTGGCTTACTAAGGGAGGGTTTGGAGGAGCGGTTCAAAAAAAATTAGAAGAATATGAAAAGCGAATGGACGCCTTAAAAAAAGGCACGCCACTTAGGACAGGCGATACATTAGAGCATTTGCAAAGAGAATACTTGAGATTCGGCGGCGAGCCATTTTGGGAAAATGGTCATGAAAAATTAACAAAGAAAAAATCTTTTCAGGAAAAATTTCGAGAAGCAAGGGCTACTATCAAAGAGGTTTGCAGTATGAATGCAACTCCCGCACAACATCGCGCGGCGGATCACGCTCTGAAATTCTTGCACACTCAAGCAGATTGTATTTGGGAGCAGTGTAAAAGCATTTATCGTACGGCTCATGATATAGACCTAGATGCTGTTTTGATTGAGAAACAAAAAAATGACACTCAATTGACAAGAGGAGCATTACTCCAACCTGCAATGCGGGAGAATGACGAATTGAAACATGCCGTTGATTTTTTAACCAATATTGATATGGCCGTTGCACACTGGGAAAAGCAAAATAGCGAAGAAGCTTATAGATCGGTGCAAAAAGCCGGTAGCGACTTAGAGTGCATTATAGCAAGTCGCAAAAGAAGTCATTCCAAGGGTTCAGGGAGAGGCGAGCAATCGGATCATCACGCGCCTTTTAAGGGACTTCACGAGAGAACATCGACTCATCAAAGGCGATTTTCTCAATCATACTAAACACACCTCTGACGCGCCATCAAAGAGACGTCCTTCGGCTGTGATTTCAATTTTAGGCGTTAATGTTTTGCGCAAAAATCCTTCTACAATCGTTTCTTGTCGACTGAAAAAAAAGATTTGGCGCAAGCGATTGGCGCGTTGAATCTCCACATCTCCGTTTTCATAGACAATATACTGGTCGCCCTTAGAATTGGTGTAAGTATAATCAATAGGTGTGTTAATTTTCATGCATGAGCCCCTGTAAATAAGGGAATGAGAGATAGGTTTGAAACGTCAAGCAGATCGGATGTTTCTTTTACAACCATTTGCATGCAAGAGAATTAAGGTACGCTCGCCATCCTTATTTTTTTCCCAATAAAGCACTTGCCCTTTCTTACAATCCCGTCCCAGCGGACTCGGCTTTCCTACTTGGATTTTGCTCGGAATCACCGCTTCTTCCGGCAAATATTGCGGATCAGCAAACAAATCATCCGGATGAATCCACCAACTCCTCCTTCGATACAACTTTTGTTCTGGAAAATCCACTACCGGCTTGTTCACAACTCCATATCCGATCAATTTCAATACTCCAAACCCGTAATCAAACTTTTCCTTTTCCAAATACAGCCCTTCCATCTCTCTCACATACGGATACTTCGCCGGCTTCTCTAGCCAAATGATTTTCTCTTCATTAGCGAGCACTTGAGCTTGAAAGGAAGAATCTTCGGCTCCAAAAAAGATCATATTCGTAATTCTATCTATTTATTCATTAAATAAAAACTAATTTGCGACGGGTCTTTGCTTCTTATAAAACGTTTTTGCGATGTATAATTCATAATTTCTTTGCGTCTTTGCGATCTTTGCGCGAAAATAAATCTTTTATGAAAGTAGTGGCAGTAACATCGGAAGTAGTCAGGCAACACGGTATTTTGCCGGAAGAATACGAACGCATCAAAAAGATTTTGGGGCGCGAGCCGAATTTTACGGAGCTGGGGATTTTTTCGGTGATGTGGAGCGAGCATTGTTCGTACAAAAATTCGCGTCTGGAACTCAGGAAATTCCCGACGACAGGGAAAAATATTTTGGTGAAAGCCGGAGAGGAAAACGCGGGAGTGATTGATATTGGCGACGGGTGTGCGGTGGCGTTCAAAATCGAATCGCACAATCATCCGAGCGCGATCGAACCGTTCCAAGGCGCGGCGACGGGCGTCGGCGGAATTTTGCGCGATATTTTTACGATGGGCGCACGGCCTGTGGCGTTGCTCAATTCGTTGCGCTTCGGAAAAATCGACGAAGAAACCGAGCAGGCAAAAACGAATCGGCGGCTTCTGGCGGGTGTGGTCAGCGGCATTGCGCATTATGGAAATTGCATCGGCGTGCCGACGGTCGGCGGCGAAGTGGTGTTTGATTCCTCGTACGACGGCAATCCGCTCGTGAATGTTTTTTGTCTTGGGGTATTGAAGCACGAAGACATCCGGCGCGGCGCGGCGAAGGGCACGGGCAATCCGGTATTTTACGTCGGCGCAAAAACCGGACGCGACGGACTCGCGGGCGCGGCGTTCGCTTCGCGCGATTTGACCGAAGAATCCAAAGAAGACCGTCCGGCGGTGCAAGTCGGCGATCCGTTTTTGGAAAAACTTTTACTCGAAGCGTGCTTGGAACTTTTTCAGCATCCGGAAGCGGTTGTCGGCATTCAAGACATGGGTGCGGCGGGATTGACGTGTTCCACGTGCGAAACCGCCAGCCGCGCGGGCACAGGGATTGAGATTGAACTTTCCAAAGTTCCGCAACGCGAAACGGGCATGACGCCTTACGAGATCATGCTCTCCGAATCGCAGGAGCGCATGTTGATTATCGTCAATCGCGGACACGAAGAAACCGTGAAGAAAATTTTTGAGAAGTGGGACATCGATGCCGCGGAAATCGGCTTTGTCACCGATACGGGGCGTCTGGTGGTAAAAGAGAATGGTCAAGTGGTCGCGAATATTCCGGCGAGGCCGCTTGCGGATGAAGCGCCGCTCTACTCGCGCGAGGCGAAAGAACCCGCCGATTTGAAAGAAAAACAAAAATTGGATTTTGGAAAAGAAATTCCTGAGCCGAAAAATTTGGAGGAAATTTTGCCGAAGATGCTCGCGGCGCCGACGATTGCCTCGAAGAAATGGATTTTTCGTCAATACGATCACATGGTGCGCACCGGAACGGCGATTTTGCCGGGCGGCGACGCGGCGGTCGTGCGCGTGCCGTTTGAAAAAAAGAAGGATAAATTTTTGGCGATGACGGTGGATTGCATCGGGCGTTATTGCGCGCTGGATCCGTTCGAGGGAGCAAAAATTGCCGTCGCCGAAGCCGCGCGCAATGTGACCATGACCGGCGCGCGCCCGTTGGCGATTACCGACAATTTAAATTTCGGCAATCCGTATAATCCGGAAATTTTTTGGCAATTGCGCCGATGCGTGGAGGGGCTGACCGATGCGTGCAACGCGTTTAATCTGCCCGTCACCGGTGGAAATGTGAGTCTGTATAATCAATCGCCCAAAGGCGCGGTGGATCCGACGCCGGTGGTGGGATTGGTAGGACAAATCGACGACGAAAAATATATCACGAGGCATTATTTTCAAAAAGAGGGCGATGTGATTTTGCTGGTGGGCGGTTATGGCGATGAAATGGGCGCGAGTCTTTATCTGGAAGAAATTCACGGGATCAAAAAGGGATTGCCTCCGAGGATGGATTTGGAAAAAGAGCGGAAATTTCAAAATGCGGTGCGCGCGCTGATTTACGAAGGCGTAGTGCACAGCGCGCATGATGTGAGCGACGGCGGGCTCGGCGTGGCGCTCGCAGAATGTTGTTTTGGAAAAAACACGGGCGCGAACATCGAGTTGAAATCCTCCGTCCGCAAAGATATTCTTCTTTTTAATGAGTCGCAAAGCCGCGCTGTTATTACTGTTTCCGCGAACCAAGCGAAAAAAGTTATAGAATTCCTCCAAGAGCAAGACGTTGAAGTGGAACATATTGGGAACACATCCGAGCAGAAGTTGAGTATTTCTTTTGCCGACAAAACCACGCTTTCGTGGCAAGTTTCCGAACTCAAAGAAGCCTACGCAAGCACTTTGGAAAAATGGATGAAATAATTAATAAGAATCGCCACGTTCACGTTTTTGAGAACGTGGCGACCTAACCCTTTAATTTTTCATTTTCCCATGTCAGCTGTCAATCGGTTGACAAGAATGGGATTGTCGAGTCCCCAGCTGACAGCCTTAAACGCTCGATAGGTTTGAGGCTTCATATCGAAAGCTATTTTTCGAAGCAAGCAGGTTTGCCGAACTGTCTCCAAAAACTCGGCTCTCGCAAGGTGTTTTTCAGTTTCAGAGGTATTGGGAGAGTGTAATACGTCATTGCGCTTCTCTACAGCCGCTCGCTTTTGATGGCGGATATTTTCCAAAGTTATTGCGATAGAAGATTCTTTATTCGTTAATTTTTCATGCGCTAAATATTTTCTAGCTAAGTCAAGCCGAGGTTCAGCTTTTTCTTTTTCAAGATGATTTTCTAGAAACTCTAATATGCCCTTGTGCTTAATTAACATAGCCGTTGCCATCGCATCGATGCCTCGATCATTTCTTGCATGAATATCGGCTCCAGCTTGGACTAGAATTTTAACAATATCGATGTAACGACCACCAACCGCTTTGATTAAAGGTGTACAGCCTCGTAAGTCCGCTTTATTGACGTCTGCTCCGGCTGTAATTAAATCTCGAATTATATCGATGTGTGTTGTTTTCGCTAAAGCAGTATTGCCATCTTTGTCTCTCATATTAACATTAGCTCCAGCTTTGATTAAAGCCTTCACTATGTCAGCATGACCTCGTTCTGCGGCTATCATCAGGGAATTGACTTTGCACCGATTTTGAGCATTGACATCGGCTTTGGCGTTAATCAGATGTCGAACCATCTTTGTCTGTCCGAAGTTCGAAGCCTTAATCAATGGCGTGTACCCATCAAAATCTTTCACATTAACTTTGGCTCCGCTTTGGATGAGGGCTTGTACTGTGTTTGTGTGTCCTTGTCCTGCCGCCTGTATGATGGCGGTTGTTCCTGAAAAAGTCTCCCGTTGTTCAATATCTGCTCCGAAATCGATGAGCGCTTTTACCATATCGGTGCGTCCATGTTTGGCGGCTATTATGAGAAGAGATTGATGATTGCTTGCGGTAAGTTTTGAGAAATCTCTCTTTTCAAACCTAAATAAGGAAAGTTTTTCTTTAGTGAGTGTCCCTGCTTCCATTTCTTGGATTATTTTTTTAGAAAGCATGGGTACCCATTCAGACATGAAACAATCTGTTAATTGAGGATTGGGTTGCGCGTCAACAGCATTAAAATATCCGGCAACAATTTGAGCTGTTTTCATCGTCATCGGCTTTTTAGATTGAAGCGCTTCAATAATTTCTTTTATCATAATTTCACCTATCTATTTGTTATTTCTTTGAAGTGTGTCGTTCTGTTTGAAACGTCAAGGGATTTTTTTAGTTTTTTTAACAGTCTGTTGATCAGGAAAATGCAAAAAAACTCTCGATAGAATTTACAGAATGGAAAAATCTGTTTAGAGTAAGCCGCTCTTATAAAAGTTGTGGAATCTCATTATTATCCCAAGCATGAATGCGGCGTTTTCGCCATTTACGGTCATCCGCAAGCGGCGGACTTGACGTATTATGGATTGTACGCGTTGCAACATCGCGGGCAGGAGAGCACGGGAATTGTCACAGCAAAAGAATCTGGCTCGGATTTTAAATTTCACAAAGGCATGGGATTAGTGCGGCATGTTTTTAACGATCAAAATATCAAAGAACTGGACGGCACGCGCGCGATTGGGCATGTGCGTTATTCGACCACCGGTTCCAGCACACTGAAAAATGCGCAACCGTTGATTGTGAATTGCGCGTTCGGGCAAATCGCTGTGGGGCACAACGGCAATCTCATCAACGCCGCGCGTTTGCGCAGTGAATTGGAGGCTCACGGATCGATTTTTCAAACCACCTCCGACAGCGAAATTATTTTGCATCTCATGGCGCAACCCAATGAAGCAAGCCGCGAAAATCGGCTCATCGCGGCGCTGAAAAAAATTCAGGGCGCGTATTCTCTTGTGATCATGGGCGAGCAGGAAATCATCGGCGTGCGCGATCCTTTTGGATTTCGTCCGCTTTCGATTGGAAAAATCGGCGATGCGTATGTATTGGCAAGCGAAACGTGCGCGTTTGATTTGATCAACGCCGAATTTGTGCGCGACGTTGAGCCGGGGGAAATCGTGATTCTCAATGAATCGGGAATTCATTCTCTCAAGCCGTTCACTGAATTGGAACAAAAAGCGTTTTGTATTTTTGAGTACGTTTATTTTTCACGACCCGACAGCACGATTGCGAATCTCAACGTCAGCCATGCGCGCGTGCGCATGGGACGCGAGTTGGCGAAATTGCATCCGGTGAAAGCGGATATTGTGATTCCTGTGCCGGATTCGGGGAATTACGCGGCGCTTGGATTTGCGGAAGAATCCGGCATTCCATTTGCCATGGGGTTCGTGAGAAATCACTACATCGGCAGAACATTTTTGCAACCGACGCAGGTGATTCGAGATTTCAACGTGCGCATCAAACTCAATCTCATCAAAAGCGTGGTCGCGGGAAAACGCGTGGTGGTGATCGATGATTCCATCGTGCGCGGCACCACGGCGCGCGCGCGGGTGGTGAGTTTGCGTCAAGCCGGCGCCAAAGAAGTTCATGTTCGTATCAGTTGCCCGCCACACAAATTTGCCTGTCATTACGGCATTGATTTTCCCGATCCGAAAGACCTCATCGCCAACCAAGCTACCAAAAAAGAAATTGAAAAATTTCTCGGCGCAGATTCGATTGGTTATCTGGATGTGGACGGCATGGTGCGCGCGTGCGTGCCGCTCGGCATGAATCATTTTTGCCTCGCGTGCTTCACGGGCAATTATCCGGCGCAACTGACTTCCAAAGCGGATAAACTCGCGCTCGAACAGCGTCAAAAACAAATCCAACCGCTCATCGCCGCCGATGAAATTCGTCAGGGGAAATTACTCTGATTGTGTCATTCTGATATGCCGAGTAATTTTTCGGTGAGGTGCTGGGAGAAATATTTTTTCGATTTCTTGGAATGAAAACCATTTGCCATGTTGCAGAGAATTTTTTGCGCGAGCTTGAATGACATCTGCGCGCACGCGGTAGCGGGTAATAGTATAGGTGAGATCGAAAAGTTTTTTCCCGCGCGACATTTTTTGCGCATCCCAATGCGGCAGGCGGTAAAAACCTTTCCAACGGCGAGAATTTTTTGGCGACTCGAGCCAAAGTTTTTTATTTTTTTGAATCCACGCGAGCGTTTCGCGCTCCGCGATCGTTTTTGGGCGCGACTTGAGAGAAATGAATTCAGGATTTTTTCCGCTTAACAGAGCGCGGCAAATTTTTTTTAGAGGGCAGATACTGCATTGAGGATTGCGCGGAGTGCAAATTTGCGAACCGCATTCCATGAGCGCCTGATTAAAATCGCCGCAATTTTTCTTGGGCAATAATTGTTGCGCCAGCGCCCACATAGGGGTCAGTCCAGCACGCGCACGATTTCGTGCGCGTGCTGGACTGACCCCTATGGCACGTGAAAACACGCGCTCGACGTTGCCGTCCACGAGGGGAACTCTTTTTCCAAAAGCAATGCTGGCAATCGCGCCGGCGGTATAAGCGCCGATGCCGGGAAGTTTTTGCAATTTGTGAATGTCATCGGGAAGTTCGCCGTTATATTTTTCCATCACTTCCTGCGCCATAGCATGCAGGGATCGCGCCCGACGATAATACCCCAAGCCTTCCCACATTTTTAAAACATCGGCTCCCCTCGCTTGTGCCAAGCTTTTCCAATCATGCCAGCGTTGCATCCAGCGTTCGTAGTAGGGCAGAACTGTTGTAATTTGCGTTTGCTGGCACATCAATTCCGCCACTGCCACGCGATAGGGCGTGATGCATCGTCTCCACGGCAAATCGCGCCGATAACGATGATACCATCGCAAAAGATCGCAATGAAAAACATGCGAAATTTTTTTATGCATAAATAAACATTTTGTAAAATTTTCGAATTCTGCAAAAATTCGGCTATGAATACACTTATTACGATTCCTTTGCCCTTCTTTCAAGATTGGATCATTACTCCGTGGAAGTTGGTCGGTTATCTCGGTTCCATTCTTTTTGCCGGACGTTGGTTTGTTCAAGTCATCGCTTCAAAAATATCCAAGAAACCGGTCATGCCGAGGCTTTTTTGGTACATGAGCATCGCCGGAAGCGTATTGTTATTGTCTTATTTTGTTTTTGGCAAAAACGATTCCGTGGGCATTATTTCCAATCTCTTTCCGGCGTTCATCGCCGGCTACAATCTCTTTTTGGATTTCACACACAAAACTCAAAAGACAGCGAGTTAACAAACCATTGAAAAACATTTTTTAAAAGTAGAATCGATATGTTTGAAGTGGTGGGTGAGGGAGCAGATCTTTTTGAGTTGGGTGAGGGGAATTTTTATGGTAATCGCGGTGTCGCGCGCGAGGTAATCGAGCAAAGTTCCTTCGCCGCGCCAGCATGCCATCGCGTTTTTTTGCACAAGTTCATAAGCCTTGCGGCGCGGAAGTCCGGTGTTCGTCAATGCTAGAAGAACGCTTTGCGAAAAATGCAGACCTTTGCTCAGATTCAGATTCTTGAGCATGTTTTCGGGATAAACGATTTGTTTGCGCACGAGTTCCTCTAATTTATAGAGCATGTAATCGAGCAGAATCGTCGAATCCGGACAAATCACTCGCTCCACCGAAGAATGCGAAATATCGCGTTCGTGCCAGAGGGCGACATTTTCCATCGCGGCAAGCGCATTCGCCCTCACCACGCGCGCCAGCCCGCAAAGCCTCTCGCCGATAATCGGATTTCTTTTGTGCGGCATGGCGCTACTGCCTTTTTGTCCCGCGGCGAAAAATTCTTCGACTTCGAGCACTTCAGTGCGTTGCAAGTGGCGGAATTCAGTCGCCCAACGCTCGATACTCGAAGCAATCAGCGCGAGCGTATTCATAAAATGCGCGTGGCGATCTCGCTGGATAATTTGCGTGGCGATATTGGCGGGCTTGAGTCCGAGTTTTTTGCAAACATACGCCTCGATGCGCGGGTCGAGATGCGCGTGCGTGCCCACCGCGCCGGAAAGTTTGCCTACGGCGATTTGCTCGCGCGCTTCGCGCAATCTTTTTTCCGAGCGCACAAATTCCTCGTACATCAACGCAAGTTTCAATCCGTACGTGATCGGCTCTGCATGCACGCCGTGCGAACGCCCCATCATCGGTGTGTCTTTGTATTTTTTAGCTTTCGCCGCGATGGTTTTTTGTAAAATTTGCAAATCTTCCAATAAAATATCCGCCGAGTCGCGCAGTTGCAACGCCAGCGTTGTGTCCAACAAATCCGACGACGTCAGCCCCTGATGAATCCATCGCCCAGCCTTCCCCACATAACCCGCAACATTTTCCAAAAACGCCAACACATCATGATGTGTGCGCTCCTCATTTTTCAAAATCTGCTCAATATTAAATTTCGCCTTCTTGCGAATTTTTCTAGCATCCTTCTTCGGAATCTGTCCCAGCCGAGCCATCCCTTCGCACGCCAAGACCTCAATCTCCAACCAATGCCCAAACTTCGCGCTCTCCTCCCATACCCCCCTCATCCGCTCTCTCGAATATCGTAAAATCATGATTTTATTTTGTTGATTGTTAGGGCTTTGCCCTAACAACCCACTTAAGGGCTATCGCCCTTAAGAATCCCTTCATGTGTGCGTTTGTTTGTTGCGCGCTTCGCGCGCAAACAAACGCACACAAGTAGGATTCTCAAGGACAGTAGTCCTTGAGCGGGGTTTTAGGGGCAGAGCCCCTAAATCAAACAAAGCAAAAGTTTGAAGGTTTTGCTATGTTTTTTCTTTGCTAAGGAAAGAAAAAATGGTCAGTATTTTGCCCCCTTTTAAATAGATGGATAATTTATGATAGCGACATTTGGAGACATACAACTTTTTACATGCTCGGCTCATCGGGAATTGGCGGAGCGGATTGCGAATTACATTGGGATTCCTTTGGGCAAGGCGCTGGTGACGGCGTTTCCGGACGGTGAGACGTTTATACGGATTGAACAGAACATTCGCGGGAGCGATTTATTTATTATTCAGCCGACATGTCCGCCCACCAATCATCATTTGATGGAGTTGCTGATCATGATCGACGCGGCGCGCCGCGCCAGCGCTTCGCGTATTACTGCGGTGATTCCGTTTTACGGTTACGCGCGGCAGGATCGCAAGGATCAACCTCGTGTGCCGATCACGGCGAAATTGATCGCGAATCTTCTCGTGGCGGCGGGCGCGAATCGAATTCTCACGGTGGATTTGCATGCTCAGCAGATTCAGGGATTTTTTGATATTCCGGTGGATCACCTGTATGCGTTGCCTGTTTTTTACAAATATATTTTGTCGAAAAAAATTAAAGACCTCGTGGTGGTGACGCCGGACGTTGGCGCGCTGAAACTCGCGTCCGCCTACGCGCAAGCCTTCGGCGCGGGCATGGCGGTGGTGGCGAAACGTCGTCACAACGCCATGGAGACCGAGGCGCTCTACGTCGTCGGCGAAGTGAAGGGCAAAAATATTTTGTTGGTGGATGATCTCACCGAAACCGCAGGCACGATTACTTCCGCCGCGAAAATTTTGAAAGAATCCGGAGCGAAGGATATTTACGCTTGTGTCAGCCACGCCGTGTTGAATGACGTCGCCGAAAAACGCCTCCGCGAATCCTGCATCAAAGAATTGATCACCACCAATACCACGCCCGTGCGCCACATCGAAGGATTTCCTCTCACCGTCCTCTGCATCGCCGATCTTTTAGGCGAAGCCATCAAGCGCGTCCACCACTACGAATCGGTCACATCGCTGTTTGATATTGTCCCTGAAGCAAAGTAGGGGGATGAGATTGCGCGGCAATTTGAGATATTTTTCTTAAGTGAGATTCTGTTAACGTTTCCACGGTTTGTGCGATGCGTTGGACCGACGGCGATTGCCTCTCAACGAACGCATTTAAAAAAACTTTCGCCCATTTTCCATGCCAACCGCTTTGAAAACCTTTTTTAATGCTCAAGCTTAGGATTTTTTTCTCCCATCCGCTCGCTCGCGCCAAGTAATCAATCATTTCTTCAAATCCATCGTAAAAATTTTGCTTAAAGATGCTTTTTAAATCTCGTTTTTGACCGCAATCCAAAAATTGAGCCAACGCATTTTCTTGAATCGCCTCCATCTCAGTCGCCAATATTTGAAAAAATTCTTTTTCCGAAGAAACTTTTTTGTTCTTTTCTTTCATATTTAATTTTTGCTCTTGAAAATAATGCAGACGCCTCAATCGGCGTCTGTGATAGACATCGACAATTCTTCTAAAATCTTTAATTTTTTTTGGTTCTTATGGAACTCGGCTGGCTGGCTTTTTTCGCTTTTTTCCCGATCGCGTTTGCGCTTTTTCGGCTCTACGCGACGTTTATTCCGTTTCCGCACATCGGGCCATTTCCTATCCCTTTCGGATGCATGGTCACGGCTGTGGTGGCTGTGACCATTTGGCAAGTGTCGGCATTGCAAGTGGTAGCAGGTGCTTTTCAGGGGCTGTTTTTTTGCGCGGAGATTATTTTTCTGCTTTTTTCGGCGATTTTGCTCGTGCAAACCCTTCGCCAAAGCGGCGTTTTCACGGTCTTCGGCTCCGAATTTGCGGTGATTTCACCGGATCGACGTATCCAAATGATTCTCATCGCATGGCTATTCGGCTCTGGCGTGGAGGGTCTTTTCGGATTTTCCGCAACCGGCGCAGCGTGCGCGCTTCTCATGGTCGGTATCGGATTCCCGCCCGCATGCGCCGTGCTCATGGCGGTGATGGGGCCGATGACGGCCAGCGCTTTTAGTTCATTGGGCACGCCGATTACGCTCGGCGTGGCGGGGGGATTGCAAGACCCGATGATTCTGCGCCAGCTTTCCGAAATGGGTTGGAGTTTGGACGAATATTTGCGGCACACTTCCACCTTGGTCGGCATTTTGCACGGTATCGCCGGAACATTTATGCCGTCGATGATGTGTGTATTGATGTGCAGGTTTTTTGGAAAAAAACAATCATGGAAAGAAGCGCTGGATATTCTGCCGTTTTCTCTTTTAGCAGGAATCGCCTTTACGGTTCCTTTCACATTGACGGCAGTTTATCTTGGCCCTGAATTCCCCCCTATTTTCGGCGCGATTGTCGGGCTTGTCATCGTTTCATCGGCGGCGAAGCTGCAGTTTTTCGTCCCGCGCGAAGTCTGGGATTTTCCAACGCGTCGCGCATGGCCCAAACATTGGTTCGGCGGGAAATTTCACCCAGACCCTATCGCCAAAATTCCGCGTTGGAAGGCATGGTTGCCTTTTGTGGTTTTGTTTTTGCTCCTGACGCTCACGCGGTGGAGAGGTTCGCCCATTTCGGAATACTTGCGCGCGCAATCGTGGACGTGGAAAAATGTTTTTGGTTCCTCGGTGACCATCCAATCGCAATTTCTTTATCTTCCCGGAATTTATTTTCTTCTGGTTTCCGCGATGTGTTTTTTTCTCTACCGTTTGCCGCAAGAACGCATCTCAAAAGCATTCACGAGTTGGACGCTTCCCATCACGTTTATGACGCTTCAATTCGCGCCGTTTGTGATGATGATGGCGGGCATTTATTTCAATACCGGAGTCAACAACGCGCATTTTTCCAGCATGCCGGATGCCATCGCCTCCTACGCGGCGCAACTTCCCGGCGCCGAGCGCTGGGGCGCATTTCTTTCGCCGTTTCTAGGCGCCGCAGGCGCGTTTTATTCCAGCAACAACATTTTTGGCAACGCGATTTTCGCCTCGTTCCAACACACGTTCGGTCAACATTTCAACAACGCCGGATCCCTTTTCCTCGCGCTCCATATCGTCGGCGCATCGGCGTGCAATATCATCTCCATCCACTTCCTCTCCGGCACATGCGAAGCCGTCAATATGCCCGATTGGTCGTCCCCCACCGGACGCAAAACCGCCGCCCCCATGCTCATCTATCTGACCTTAGTAGGCTTGATCGGAGCATTATTGTTATAGCTTAGTTTTTGTATGGTGCCGTCGGGGGAATTCGCGCTGGAGATTCCATTTCTTTTAAAAGCTCTTGTTGGCGCATGAGAATATCTTCTTCGTTGGGCAAAGCGCCATCGGGCGAGGGGACATCCGAAGAAGATTCTGCTTTGCGCACGTAATACACTGCAGTCGCCATAGCCATTTTTTGATCGCCCTGAGAACTGCGTACAATACGAATAGCTTCCTGAGGCAATACAATCGCGTGCGCATGCAGTTTTTCCGCTTCTCTCTGAAGCGCAAAAATCATGGCTTCATCCGAGGTGTTGACAGATGCAACGCCCCGCACTTGTCCCAAAATCATGTAAGGAATCGGCGGTTCGCCCCAATGCACATCAATCGCATAAGGTCCTGATACGGGTTGTTGTGCAGAATTTTCATTCGAAAAATCATTTCCACCGGCACACCCCGTCAAAAGGCAACACAAGAACAGAGATGTGTATTTCTTGAGCATCCAAATGATCATGCAATGTTTAAAATCTAAAACAAGCGCTTATCGATGAATGAAATCAAAAATTGAAACACGATCAACTTTTTTGTAAAAATTTCTCGCTTTTCAATCAAGTTTTTGCATAACTGTACGAAAAGAAAGCGTTGATGCTCTTTATGTTTCGTTATTGTGTGTGTAGTTTTTTACTGGCTTTTACGATGAGTGCAAGCGCTTGGGCTCAAGACTTTGAACGCATCGCTCCTAAATCCATGGAGACAAAAACTGAATCTTCTGTAATCAAACCTAGCACAGAATCTCCTTCGGTTCCCTGTGAAAATCCAAACGAAATCATTCTTAAACAGTTGGATGCCATAGTTTTTTTGAGCGATCCATCTCAGGTCAGTCGCAAAGGACTTAAAGACATGCGTGGCATTTATGCGGATAATTTTCCAGAGTTAAAATCTAAAAAATTTCAAAAACTAATGCAGGAATTTTTTTATCGTCCATTCACCATAGCGACGAGTCGCCGGCTCGTTTCCAAAGTGGCCAATTTTTATCGTGAATACGATTCTTCCATTGTATCGGTTTTGCTTCCGGATCAAAACATTAGTTATGGGGTCATTCAAATTCTCATATTAAAAGGGAAAGCGGGGAATTTAACCGTTTCGGGAAATCAATGGACGTCTGCCGAGAATGTTTTAGGTGAAATTCATCTCAAAAAGGGAGATGTCATTTCCCAAGAAAAACTGAGCGACGATATTACTTGGCTCAATCGTAACCCTTTTCAGCGCATCGATGCGGTTTTTGCTCCCGGAAAGGCCACAGGTCTCACCGATGTTGATTTTCGCGTGAAAGATCGCTTCCCCGTGCGGCCTTACGCCGGTTATGAAAATACAGGAAATGATTTAACGGGCGACGAACGTTGGTACGCCGGATTAAATTGGGGCAATGCATTTGGTGTGCCCAATCATTTATTTAGTTATCAATTCACGACAAGTAGCGATTTTGAAATGTCGCTTTCCCACGCGGCAACTTACACCATTCCTTTGCCGTGGCGCCATTTGATCGGCGTTTTTGGCAGTCGTACGGATACGGAGGCCGATGTTTTAGCACCCTTAGCTTTGAAAGGAAAAAGCTGGAATGTGGGCGCACGCTATATCATGCCGTTCAGAAAGGTAGAAATCGGCGACGATATTCTAATGAATCATGAAGCAGAAGTGGGTTTTGATTTTAAACAAAGCGACAGCAACTTGGAATTTGGCGGCGTGCCGATTACAAATACATCGACGGATATCAATCAATTTACCGGCAAATATACAATGACTTTTCAAGACCCGCATGGTTATACTTCCCTTGTTGGAAGCATATTTCATAGTCCGGGTGGATGGACGGACAATTCCAAGGACCCTAAATATCAGGCCGCGCGCGCGTTAACAGAAGCGCAATATACGTATGCTCAAGCGGAGGCCATACGGAGTTTCACTTTGCCGTGGGATTTTTCTACGTTTCATTCGTTTACATGGCAATGGAGCGACGGTAATTTGCTCTCCAGTGAGCAACTCGGCTTCGGCGGGCGCGATTCCATTCGCGGCTACGAAGAGCGCGAAGTCAATGCCGATGAAGGTTGGATTATGCGGCATGAATTTCGTTCGCCGCCGGTGAGTTTTGCGGATTTTTTTGATTCCAAAGACGTAAACGATCAGTTGTATTTTCTCGGATTTTGGGATTACGGCGTGGCGAAAAATAATCGCTTGCTTCCCGGTGAAAATATCGATACCGAACTTTCTTCCGTGGGTCCCGGAGTTCGTTATACTATCAACCCCTATCTATCCGCCGTTGCCGATTACGGTTTTCAACTCATCAATTCCGGAAATAACAATCGCTTTGCCTCGCGTTTGCATTTAGGGATCACCTTGAGCTATTAATTAGGTAGTGTTAACACGCCCAAACGTTTTTTCAATAGCTCGCTAAGCGATTACCGCTTCTTTTAAACATGACCGTTTTCCGCGTTTTTTGGGATACATGCACTCTTTCGGCGTGGAAATTTTCCCTTTTTTAATCGAAATCGCCAATGCAGGGTCTTTTTTAATGAAGAATTTCTGAAGTTTCAGAAGCGCATTGATGTTGATTTGTTCCACGCGTTGGCGCGTTAAATTCATGGTTTCCGCGATTTGTCCAAACGTGGAATCCGTATGATAATATAATAAAATGACGTGAGCTTCTTTTTCGTCGAGCACGGACATCGCTTGATCCAAAAGCCGTTTGAAATCCGCTTTGTCCATTTCCTTTAAAGGACATGGAGGCATGTCATTATTCGGCGCTAATGAATACGAATCGTCGATCTCTTCATCGCTGTCGGTTTTGAATTGATGCAAAGGCAAATCGCCTTGCTTAATCGCCATAATGCCTTTGACCGATTCTGAAGAAAGTCCCGTTAATCGGGATAATTCATCCACGTCCGAAGTCCCAAATTTAGTCAATTTCGCCAATTTGCGATACATGTGAGTCGGCCGCGACACGGTAAGTTCCATCTCGTATTTAAATTGTCTGATGGCTTCCGAAATATCCCAATGCGCGTAAGCCAAAAATAATCGCTTCCAAGAAGGGTCCCATTTTCTCAAAGAATTGAGCACGCCGGTCCATGCCGCTTGCATGGCGTCTTCGTGTAAATCGTGGCGATTGGGCAAAAACTTTTGCGCTTTTGAACGACGCAAATGACGACTCATGCGTTCGAGTTGCTCCAACGCTTCAGGGTCTCCTCTCTTGGCCGCAAAGATCAACGGCAATTGTTCCTCAAAGAGCGCTTTGTAGGACCGGGTTTCTGCAAGAAATTGTGCGGGCATATAAAAAATAATGTAAAAAGGGAAAGGTTATTACAGATAACTCTATTTTTACTGGCAAGTAATTTTTTAAATATTTTTGCAGAAAATGTATCTTTTTACGTGTTTAATTGTAAAAACCAAAAAAAAGATGCCTTCCTGAACTTGCTCAAAACTCATTTTTGTCCAATTGAACATACGTGAGGCAGTCTCTCCTTATTTTGCTTTGGCTTACGACCGCTCTTTGGGCGCAAGACGAAAGAATGACTTACCAAGCGCAACAGCGTTCGCTCACTCGTTTGAGCGACGGGCAGACCATGGACACTGCATCTACAAAAGAGACTGTTCCTCTGCGCATGGATATGGGGTCTTATTATCCTCAGCAACCCACTTATTCCACAGGGGAAGAAGTCCCGCCGATCTATTTGCCTCGCCGTTATCCTGACGGCGCGGGTGTGGTCAATCAAAATGTCCCGCAAGGTCCTCGTACGTCGCCGCCTTCTTATCAGGGGCAATATTGGCAGGGCGTTTACTGGCCGTATCGTTACGAACCTTATCAAACAGCTCAGGGCGCTTATTGGCCGTATCGTTATTGGCCGAATGAAAACGATGCTTATTGGCAAGGCTCGCGGTATCCTTATGAACGCGGCGCGCGTACTCCCCGGCAATATAACGGCGAAGCCTCGCTTTCTCCCTCTGCCGCTGGAGTGCCTTCAGGTTCCGGTCCGCTTTCTCCCGACGAACGCGCGGAATTGGAAATGTGGCGCAACTTGAGTTCGGCGCCTGTGGAGGTGATTTTTTACGGAAACGAAGCTTTTGTGAAATGGAACGGGGCGGCCTCCCGTATTCCTGTGCCTAAAAATGGAAAAATTCAAATCAAACTTTCTCCTCAAAATGAACGTCCAACAAATTGAAAAAAAAACTTCGACGCAACGATTGGGGTCGACGGCGTTTGTCCTGCTTCTTTTGGAAGCCTGCGGCAAGCTCGAACTCAACGAAGAAATTTTGCACAGCCTTGCTTACATGGTGCAGTCGCAAATGAAGCCGACCTGTTATCCGCGCATGACATGGTCGATCCGCGCCAATTTTCTTTACAGCGAACAAATCGCCAAGGGTCTTTGGCTTGCGCGTAAACAAGGTCTCATCGTTCATGCTCCTTCGGTTTCTCTCACGCCGATGGGGC
This sequence comes from Verrucomicrobiota bacterium, assembly GCA_049324635.1. Taxonomy (GTDB): domain Bacteria; phylum Verrucomicrobiota; class Verrucomicrobiia; order Methylacidiphilales; family Verrucolacustridaceae; genus JBMONL01. The sequence goes on from JBMONL010000062.1 coordinate 30,485, forward strand.
GACGTCACTGCGCGCTTTTGGATGAATCGGTCAATGCTTGCCGTTTTGATTTGATGCAAGCGACTGTGGCGACCATCGGGCTCTCTCGCGATAATTTGCATCGGTTCTGCATTGCCGCCGCCGCTTTGTCTTGCGGCTTGGCGGAAAAAGTAACAGACCCGGAAATTCGCGTGCTGATTCAACGCCATGCGCAATACGCCACTCAATACGCTCCATTAATGAGAAGGTCATTATGAAAACAACTATACCGGTCGTCGCTTCTTTATTCATCATGATTGCCGGGCTTTGTGCTCAAGATATCCCCTTGATCGATCTAACAGGAGCTCGCGTCACTAGTAATACAACCTCTGCTCGTTCTGCGGTCACTCAACAGACGTACGCAAATTCTTATGCTTCTCAATCGGCGGTTCGTCCTCAATCTGCTTTGATTCAAAAAGAACAAGTGCTTGCCAGTTATTCGGAAAGAGAAGAAACCGGCGATACGCGTCGCCTTCGTCTTTATTTAAGAGAGCTCGCAATTCTTCAACAAGCCGCCAAAAAAGCCGGCGGACAAATCCGCGTGAGTATCGAGCCGGTCGGCATTACATCGGAAGAACTCGCCACGCAGTTGGCTTCGATGAATTGGTTTGATATTCGTCCGACGAACGATGCGATTGTGGTTCGCAGTAAAACCGACGATCCGTATCTTTTGCGTTTGCGCGAAGAAACTTCGCAACTTGAAGAGAAACGTCAAAGTTTAATGTCGGATATTCAAACGCTTCAACGTATGGCCAATGAATGGAAAGAAAAAATTCGCGAACAACAAACGCCTTCGCAAGAACCGGCTTCGTCCGCGATCGCTCAAACTCGGCCACAGCAACAGCGCGCGAGCATAACTTTGGATCAAAACAATACGATTATTGTGCCTTCCGTTGTGACCACGCCTCGAGAGCCCATCAATGTGCCCGCCACACGCCTTCCGGCTCAATCTTCGACGTCTCCTACATCGACGATGTATGCGTCGCCTGCCAATGGGCGTCTTTCTCCTTTAGCTGTGCAATCCAAACCTTCAACGGAACCGGAAATTTCGTTGCGCACTTCTGAGCCCGCGGAATCCACGGTGATTCTCGCTCCGCGCGGACAATGGTAAAAAAAAACTTTTCAATCGTCGGGAAAATATCAAGATGCATCTATGAGCTCAACTACAGGCCAACCCATGACTGCTATCGCAAAGTTTTTAGATTATCCGGAATTGACGCCTTTTATTACCGATATGCGTCTTCAAGTGGGATCGATCCCTTGGATTAATGTGAATCGCCGATGGATGCCGCATCCCAATATTCACGAACCGGTTTCTCAAGTGGACCTCGAAGTGTTTGTGCAAGAAACTCAAGCTGTCAATGACGAACAAGATTTAAATATTGCGGGGCGTGAATTGGATTTTGCGTTTTCCGCCGATCTAGCCAATATCGTGCATCGTTTTCGCGGACACGAAAGTAGAAATTATCAAGGCATGGCGATCGATATTCGCGTGTTGCGCGCCAATGTGCAAAGCATCGCCGATCTCGGATTCAAAGCGAATTTGCCGGATGCGTTGATTGGCAATAAAACAGGTCTTATTATTATTGGAGGCCCTACGGGTTCTGGAAAATCCACAACGTTGGCCGCCTTGGTCAATGAATTTGGCCAGCGCAATCCGGGGTCCCACATTGTGAGTCTCGAGGACCCTGTGGAATATATTTTCAATCCGCCGCATTGTTTGGTGAGCCAAAAACATGTGCCCGTGCATGTGGAGTCTTTTGAGCGCGGTATTTTTGAAGCAAAACGCGAAAAGCCGGATATTATTGTTATTGGCGAATTAAGAACCAAAGAAGCGATTCGCGGCGCGGTGGAAGCGGCAGGTTCCGGTCATTTGGTGTTGGCGACGACGTTTGCGGATCGTGTGCCTCGCGTGCTGGATGCGATTCGAGACGCATTTTCGCCCGAAGAGCAAGCCAGTGTGCAAAATCGATTGGCGTATCTTTTGCGTGGAGTGATTTGTCAAGCGCTCGTGCCTTGCAATAAACTCGACGCCAGCGGCTACGCGCTCCCTTCTTTGGTGTATGAAGTGCTTTGCAATGACGAAACATGGGTGACCAGCGCCTTGCGCAAGGGCGTATGGGGCGGCATTGATATTCGATCGATGGATGTTCGAGGCGCTTCCGTTTCTTGGGAAACAAGAATCGCGGAACTTGAAGTGAAGGGCTATATCACCAGCTCGATGGCGGACTTTTTAAGACGGAAATGAAAAAAATATTAATTCTATTGTTGGGTATTGTGTTTTGGGGATTAGGGATTGCATCGATTCAAGCTCAAGATATTCCTGATATACCGGATTTTGATTCCGGTGGAGATGTGCCCCCTGTTCCCAAACCGGCTACTGCGCCAACGCCTAAGCCGGTTACTCCTCCCAAACCTGCGCCGGCTTATACTCCTCAGGCGACGCGTTCTCATACTGCGGACACGTCTGAGGAGTCTATTGAAGTGAAACCTGATTCCAATAAAGAAATTGGGGGCGCTCCGGTATTCGATGCCGCGCAGATGTTCATGCAGTATTTTAAATTTGAAGCGTTATTTAGTTCGAAGTCGTGGATTTCTCATTGGTTGGCTCCGGATATGGGGTTATTGCGCGTGACTACTCTACCTCAACCCATCGGCGTTTCGCGCGGATCGATTTTGCGTTGGCAACGCGACCCGCTTGGAAATCCAATGGTGTATCTTCGCGCGCAAGTCAATTTTCCTCGTATTTTGCCTCCGGACGCCGCTTCAGCCGAGCAACCTCTCGGTAGCGTGCCGATTACGATCGCCCAAGCCGTAGTGTTTCATCAACGTCCCGGAGGTTGGATGGCGAATGCATCGCCGATTTATGTGACGATGAAAGAAACGGAAGACAAAAAAATCACATTAGTGCCTCTTCAAAGAGGCCAAGCGCTCTGGAGAGCATGGGTAGGACACGGAGGTATTTATGTGGAGAATTTTTTGGGCGCTGGATTATCGGCCGCGCGCACGGAACTCAATCAACGTTTTCGCGATGAAGAAATCCGTCTTTTTGTTCAGGGTAATAGCGATGTGATTTTTTATTTGAGACCTCAAAGTCCAACGGCAGTAAAAACTTCTACATCTATTGATTTGACAAATCCGTAAGAATCACCATGATACGTCGCAGTATGAAAAAACTAACTCAACTTCTCCAACAGGCGCAAGATTTTGTCCAAGGAAGCTGGATGAAAGCTTTGCTCGTAACGATCCTTTTAACTTCTCCAATGCTTCCCGTGAATATCCCATTGATTGGAGCCACCGCCACAGCGCAACAATCCATCAGCGGTGAATATTCCGGCGCAGAGCAAAAGTTCAACAATCTTTACAAAAAAATCCGTAACTTTGCCGGCTTTTTGTTGATTATCGCCACAGTGGTGGCCGGTATTCTTTTCGTTACGGGTAAAACGACAATGGCCGTGACCGTCTTTGTGGGTGCTGTGATTGTGTTTGGTGGCGCCTACGTCATCGAGCTTGTCATGTCAGGATTAACTTAATTGATAGCTCTTAGTATGTTTTTGAAAAAATCTCTGTGGATATCAGGGATTCTTTTATGCGGGTTGATTCATTTTGCGGATGCAAATTCGAATCAACCTGCTTCATTTTCCTCCTCTCTTTTTCAACCTTGGTTGGCATCGGATGGAGTGGATAAAATCAAAGAAGCTTTGACGAATGATGAAGACGGCATTTTTGATGTTGGATTGGATGCGGTTCGTACTTTTGTTGTTTTTTTTCTAATTTTTTACGGCCTTTATTTAGGCCTCTCGGTTGCTTTTGGCCAATCTGAGCCGGGCGCTATTACCGCGTTTTTTGTCGGATCGATGATGGCTCTGGGGGCGCAAGCCGTCGCAGGTTTATTTCTCGAACTGTTTCCTAAAAAGTGATTTTCATTATGGCTTCTGGAGAAAAACAAGCGGAAAAACTTCCTATCACCACTTCTTCCATTGTGACAGAATCGAAAGGTACTTTTCTCGGATTGGACGGCATGGGATTTTTTATCGTGATTGTCGCTTTTGTGGGCACCATGATGATCGTGAATACATTTAGCGATCACGGCTTTCCTTTCGGAGTGCTGGCTTCGGTGATAGTTTTTTTAATTATGAGACTTTGGATGCGCGGCAAGCCGGATGGGTTTCTTTTGGATACAATCCTATTTTCTATGCGTCCCAAAACGTTTGAACATCAGCCGCGTCCTAAGCGTCCTATCTTTAAAGATCAAAACGATTTTAAAACGCAGATTTAATTCTGCTTTCTTTTTTTTGAAAGCTGTCGAATAATCCTATTATGCTTGGTGTTCTACTCCAACCTTTTCGCCATGCCTTTGCCAAGGGCGAGAGTATCTATTATGACATTGAAGATGAATGTTCTTACGAAGATTTAATTGATAACTATTTAATCGATCGTTACGGATGCACCAGTATTTTTTTGGAGTTGGATGCTCCTGCGGCGGATGTGGCGACTGTCAATCATCTTGTCCAAGTGCAAAATGCTCTTACACAGATCGTGGATAAAATGCCCGACTATATCAGTCAGGTTCAGTTTATGTACACGACGAACGGTTCTTACGATGAAATACTTTTGGAGCATGCTTCTTATAAGAGTCCTTGGGCTGTTTCGCAAGCGTTACGAAATCTTCGAAGCCAACGGCTTTTAATGGAATCAAAAAATCGAAAACTTGTTTGCGCAACAACTATTATGGTGATCACCTGTGCGCCTCGTTCAGAAGTGAAGGCCGAGGGCTCTATGGTGATGCAACAGCTTCAAATCAACAAAACAGGGGCTGAACTCAAACCTCAGCAACGTGTTTTGGCGCAAGGGGAATTCACCGAAAGCGTCAATACTTTGCGTTTGGCCATGAATACCGCAATCGACATCGCTGAAAATGTCGGTATTCGCACGCGAATCATGAATGGAAAAGAAATCGCGCAATATTTTTATCGCCTTTTTAATCCTGATCGTTCGGTCGATATGGGAATTCCTTTGAATTACGATCCTGATTATACGCCGTTTTCTAATGCATGGATGCAAAGCACCGTGCGAGTTCTCGATGATTGTATCAAATGGGGGGATTATTATCACGGCATGGTTTCTCTTTGGGGAAAACCTCAGGAGTCTCAGCCGCGCATTGTGGAAGCCATTACCACGGGGCTTCCTTTCAACGACGTGCGCGTGACGCTTTCGCTTCGTCGTTTGGATAAACAAAAAGAAATTGATTCTTTAAAGCAAAAACGTTTGGTCAGCGTCGGCAAGCGACGACAATCCGTAAATCCACTCGATATGATTGTCAAATCGCAAACGCCGGCCACTCTTGCGGCGGAAGAAAATGTTGAAGCTTCCGAGGAAATTAAAGAACAGAATGAACTCATTGCGGACTTGCGCGCCAATCGCATTGCGCTGGTGCAAGGAATGTTGACCGTTCATCTTTGGCACAATGATCGAAAAGAATTGAAGCGGCGAAAGGAAATTGTCACTGCGCGCATCGCCGATATGAATAAGGCGATTGGTTATAGCGAAGTTGAATCGACAGAACCCATCTTCATTATCAGTATGCCGGGGAATGTGGAGCCCATGCGTCGATGGATGAAAATGAAAGACCGCATGGCGGCGGATTTGTCGCCGATTCATAAAGGTTTCACCGGTAGTGATCCGCCGGTGTCTTTGTTTAGAAATGCTTCTCACGGGTTACTTCCGTTGGATCTTTTTAGTAAAGCCGATGTGGATGCTCCGATGACGTTCGTCTCCGGAGCCACGGGTTCCGGTAAGAGCTTTTTGGTGAACGGTCTGATCACTCAGCACATGATTGAGGATCCTTTTTTGATTATTCTGGACGTTGGCGGTAGTTATGGGCCTCTGATTAACCAGTTGAACGGTCAGATGGTGGTTTTTGACCAAGAAAATCCTACGTGTTTCAACCCGCTTCAAGTCTTCACACGAGGCGGTGAATTAGTCGAGCCGGATGAGTCGATTCGTTCGCGCATTTTATTGAATTTGGAGGCGATGTTGACTCAACCGAGCGATCCAAATGGCGAAATTAGCCAGTCCATGCGCAACCTGCTCGATGAAGCCGTCGTTCAGGCTTTCGCACATTGCATTTCCAAGCGCGAACCGGTGGTGCGCCTTGGTCATGTGATGGAACGTCTCAACAATTTTGGCCGAGAAGGACACGTTCTCGTTGATCGCATGAAGCCTTTCTTGCAAGGCGGCGTTTTCGGGATGTGGTTTGACGGTCCGAGCGAATTTGACCTTAAAACGAATGTAGTGTGTTTTGATATGAAGGGAATTTCAAAAGTCCCCGTGCTTGCCAAGGCTCTAGTGCCCATGATCGTCAATTTCGTTTACGAAAAAATCCTCACGGAGCGCGGCAAAAGAAAAATTCTTCTCTTTGAGGAAGCGTGGCAATTTATCGCCAATCCGCGCATTGCGACATTTTTGATCGAAGCATTCAAAACTTTTCGTAAAGAAGGTGCCGCGGTGCTTGGAGTTTCTCAATCTTTGGCGGACGTCGCTCGCAACGAAATTGTTTCCAGCGCCGTCATTCAAAACGTGCAAACGTGGTTTCTCATGGACCAAGGAAATCCCGATAATGAACGATTGGCGATTCAATTGCTTGATTTGACCGAAGGACAGGCGGATATTCTCACTTCGCTTCAACGCAAGGCGATGATTCATACCAATGGCGAATTGGAAATGTATCGAGAAAGTCTCATGATTCGCGGTAAAGGCCGTCGCGCCAATTCCGGACGCATTCGTGTTCAACCGATGCCCGAAGAATATTGGCTTTTTACAACGGACGCGCAAGAAGCGGTCGAACGTCAGCGCGCCGTCGATCAATTTGACGGAGACCTTTCACGCGCCTTAACATTGTTGGCTAAAAAATATCCGGGAGGCTTTTACGTCAAAAAAGAAGAATAATCTCATGAAGTACGGCTTTTTGTTATTGTTTTTATTCTTTGTCACGTCTTCGGTTTGGTCTCAAAAAATTATTGATCCTGCCACTCTTGTGGAATTGGACGCCAATGAGGATCTTGCCAAAGCCGTGGGCTATGACCGTCTCAGTAAATATCTCATCGATGCCGCCGATGCTCGCGATCAGCAGCAACGCATTAATCGTTCTCAAGTGCTCGACAAGGTCGTCGTTAATATGATCAAAGACGGCTCTGCTTTTGCTTTAATTCAAAAAGACTTGGCCCGAGGGGATGTTTATTTGCGAGATACGCTTGTGCGTGTTTTCAAGACGTTCAATTTTTCCGATTATCAGTCGAACAAATATCTTGAAGATTGGGCGACCGAAGGCGCGCACGAAATTATTCGCAAAACCATGAATAATCTCACGACCAAAGAATCCACATTGCGCATTTTAACAGATTACAATATGCGAACACCGGAAGAATGGACGCGTATTTTGCAAGGAATGAGCGACGTATTCGTGGGCAAATCTCCCATTACCATTCCCTTGATGGCGGATACTCTGGTGCGTTCACGCGCTGTCAGCGATGTCATTGCAAGGAAATCAATCGAAGATATTCAAAAGGGGTCGATCAACGCTCGTTGGGATTTAGCGTTTGGCATGACAAAAATTATGAACGGCTATGGCGCGCTTGCGCGATTTTTTGCCAAAAGTCAAGTGCCTGAAGGTAGTTGGAATTTTGAAGTTTGGCGTCGCGTAGTTGAGCGTATAGGCGATGATCCTCTTTTAAGAGAGGAATATATTCATCGTCTCTCGAATGCGGCGCCGCTTTATGAGCAAATGCGTGAAGTATTGGCTCAGGCTATTGAAAAAGAAGGCGTGGCATTCTTGGGAGGGTACCTCGAAGGCGCGCGTATTCCCGGTTCTTTATTTGTATGGACCCGGGATAATCTTGCTAAATCTCGTTCGGAACTTCGCGATCTTAAAAAACCTGATAACGTTTTTGCTTCTACTCTGCGTTTAGCGGGAGCCGAACTCGCTAGAAAAATTCGACGAAAAGACGATACCGGTTATCGATGGGCCAATCATTTTTTTTGGCATTTAACGCGTCCTGGTGAAGCTGTGGTATTCGTAACGCGGGTGGGTATGGGAGCCGGATTGGCCAATGATGAAGCGGCCGCCCGCGCTCTTACGCGTGATATGCTTCCTTTCGGTGATGATGTTCAGGTCATTCTTCAGAACAACGGAGCTTTTTCCTATTATAAAGGAGGCGAATCTGAATTTCGTGAAAAAATCAAAAATGGCACCGTTGAGCGCGCGGCTCTTTTGCATTACAGCTCCACGATGGGGCGCATCGTTCTTCCTGAAGCAGGCGATTATGCTTGGACATTAATGTTAAATCGTCGAAGTGAAAGTTCTTCCATTCTTTTGCGAGAAATGTTGCGTACAGCTGTCGAAGCGGAACCCAAGGCTTTGTTGGGATGGATTCAAACTGTTCGCACGGGCGATAAATTTTTGCGCGAACGTTTTATCGGTTTTTTAAAAGAAAAAAACCGCATTAAAAATAAGAAAAATTTCGATGCATGGATCGAATCCATAGGCGCGGCTATTGCCGGTAATGATGTCGTTGGAAATAACGATGTCTCGGATTTTAAAGGATGGTTTATTGAATTTTTTAATACTCCTCAAGGATGGGAAGCGATTCGGCTTCGCATGGAACTCGAAAGCACAAAAGTGCCTTATCGGCTTCGCGATGCGATGGAGGAAGTTCTGATCAAAGACCCTGATGCTTTTTGGCGGATTTATAGTATGTTAACAGCCGCGACAGGTCCCTCAGTCGCGACGCTTTTGCCTGCGCTAAAATTTCATGTTTTAAAAAGTCGTATTCCTCAATTCCTTTTGGAAGAAATCGGATTTCGTAACACTGCCGCGGCGGATTCTGTAGACCCTGTTTGGACGATTATGTTTTCTCAAGAGTCGCCCCTGCCTGATAGTATTATTAAATACGTTACCGGAGGCGCGGTGGCGGATGAAATTTGCCGTTTGCTTGTTTTAGCTCTTCAAAAAACTCTTTCGGACGATAAAATGTGGAAATTGGTGAGCGATCAAGCCGCGCTTCATCTTAAAAAAACTAAAGACACTCCCGATCAAGAATTGCGCGAAGCGATGTTTGCGCAAATGAATCTCCAAGTTTTTGATACCATTCCCTTTTTGAGTAAAGCATTGGCAAATCCTACCATCAAGGCCGCGTGGCGTTTCCGTATGATGAACAGTGTTAAATTCTTAGGCCAAGCTTATATTGTGGCAAATTTCATTTCGCGACAACCTGATCTGCAACCTTATTGGTCGGATGCCGTTTCTAATATTATCGCTCGCGAGCCCAAAATTATTAAAGTCGTTCTTGAAGCGCTCGCTTCACGTAAAGTAGGGGATGTCGTTTGGGACCGACAAATGACTCAAGCGAGACGTCAGGTCATTCGTATCATTCTTGACGATCGCGTATTATTCGAGCAACTTTCTAATGAGCAAATCAGTGGTTGGAAAACCACCGAATTCCGTTCGATGTTGGAGCGAAAATTAAAAGGTAAATGAAAAGGGAATATTTATGAAAATCAAAGCGCTTTTTGCCATTTTAACAGGTTCGCTCTTTTTGCTTTCATGTTCCACACCGCCGTATGCCAGCAATCGCAGTCGCACAGCAATGTTTGGGGATAATCTTTTTCGTTACGGCAGTATGGGCGCCGCAGGCGCCGGCGGATACTTTATTGGGGATTCTCTTAGCGGCGGGAATAAAATGATAGGAGGCTTGGGGGCCGCGGCGGGGGTTGGTCTTACATATGCTTTACATAAAACGTACGATAAAAAACAAATGGATGCTTATGAAAAAGGCATCTCGGTCGGTATTCAACAAGGGCGCGAAGAGCTTCTCAATGAAATGTGGAGACGTGAGGCCGTTTATGGAATTCCTCCCGAAGGCGCAGAGGGTTACGGCGGACGTGGAGAGGTTGTTCGCAACGTTTATGTTCCTAGTCGCACGGTCAATAACGTGCCATACAGCGCTAGTTACCAGCAAGTCGTGCTCCGTTAATCATGCAGTTGGTGGGGGGAGGGGCTTCAGAATTTTTTTTTCTGCTTGTTCGGTTCGATCTACCTCAATTATTCTACCGAATCCTACAAAACGTCCTCTGCGCACGTAATGTCCCCAAAAATTCTTCACGCCACCCATCGAGGCATTCGGATCAAAGACATAAACATCCACGCCTCCGCTTCGCGTCTTTTCTCCCCATGACGCCGAGGAAGAACCCACCATTTTTGGAGTTCCATTTTTGGTTTTGCCTAGATAAATCATCACGTGCGAAATCGGCGGACGTCGCTTGATATTGTATGTCCATTCCCAAAATAACAAATCTCCAGACCTCAACATGCCAAGTAATTTTTCCGTATCCACCGATCCGTCTTCCATCAACGGCGCAGGCGTGATTTTGTGTTTCCGCGATAACTCATAATATTGATCCGAAGCCGTGCGAGGGATATCTGTTCCTAACACTTTTTTATATAAATAACGCGCGGTGTTGGAGCAATCCATCGTCCATTCTCGATTTTCGCCCGGCGGTGTCCAATCTTGGCTGTAACGAATTCTATAACGACTAATCCAGCGCGCCGTATCTACCAATTGTTTGTGCTGTTCCGGCGTCAATTGCGCCATAGCCGAATCCAAGGCCATTCCAAAAAGAAGGAAGAGAAAAAAAATCTCATGCTTTTTTTGCTGACACAACCGGTATTCTACCCAAAAGCGCCGAAATGATACTCATAGAGAGAAAAAACGTTATTTTTTCTTATGCTGAGAACCTTCTCCATTTGCGTTCGCGGCGTTATTCTGCGCTGAACAACGATACGTAATGCGTCCCTTGCTCAAATCGTAAGGCGACATTTCCATTCGCACTCGGTCGCCTACGCTTAAACGAATGAAATTTTTTCTCATTTTTCCGGAAATATGAGCCAAGACATCATGCCCGTTATCCAGTTGGACACGGAATGTCGTTCCCTTCATCACCGCTCTCACAGTGCCTTCAATTTCTAAAACCTCTCCTGCCATATTTGAATCGGAAAGGTTAGCAAAATCTTTTCGCTCTTGCCAATGAAAATGTGCATCCTTCTTGGATCACTCTGGAGAATCAGGGCTGATTTGTTTTGCTATCATCTGCAAATGAGGAAGCAAGGCTTGCAATTGTGCCGCAGAGAGTTTCATTTTATTCAGGTAATCTTTAAATTGAGCGTGATCGCCGCCATATTTTTCCAAAAGGGGCAGGTAGCCGATCATGGGATTGATTTGATTGCATACCGCGTGAACCGCTTTGCGCGCTTCGGCCAAACTTTCTTGCTTCAGCCACAAATCAATCAACTTCCAATCGGTTTCGCGTGTGATTTTTAAATTAAAACTTTCCACATCCACTAAATGGACAGGCTTTCCCATCTGTTCTACAGCTGCGGCATCATCTGTAATTTGAATTTTATTTTTTTGAATGTATGCATACGCTTCGGCAATCATCGCGCGTTCAAACACCTGTGGCGTTTTCATCAGCCAAATTTCGGAGCGATTTAATGTTTCTCGCACAATGCCTTCCTCGGTGGCGCGTTTGACCGTATCCGTTGCTCGTTGAGCGCAGACGGCGGAGCTTGTTTTGCGGGCTTGTTCTAACAATTTTTCAATCATCGACGAAGTTAGAAGAGGTCGCGCCGCATCGTGAATCAGGACATATTTTGACGTCGCTTGTTGTAATCCGTTAAAAACAGAATCTTGGCGTTCGATTCCGCCTTCGATTATATCTACTGGTTTCTTTTTGTTTTGAGTTAGTTTTTGGATTGGATCGATTAAGTCTTTGCGCGTCGTTAAAATAATGCGCTGAATGGATGGAGCTTCTATCAGCGCGTTCAATGAATATTCCAACGCCGTTTTTCCGGCAAGCGGCGTCATAATTTTATCGAATCCAAGCCGCTTGCTTTTTCCGGCGGCCAGCAAAATAGCGTCGCAATCTTTCATCGTCGTGAACGAAAAGAAGGTGAAGGTTCTTTTTTCTTGTTCTCCGATTCTTTTTCTTCGGTATAATCGTGGTAAAATAAAATCCCGCTGGTGCGCAGATTGTAAATCAATTGTTTCAAATTCGTCGCCATTTCTTTGTCGTTGAGTAACGTGAAAATGGGGCCATAGCCGCTCTCTGCTTCCTGTAATAATCGGTCGCCGCGTTCCAACATATTTTTCGCGTTGCGAATGCCTTCGTGAAAATCGCTGATAAACGATTCGGTTAGTATCTTCGATTGCAAGTCGCGCACAATCGAATCGAAATTTTCCAATTTTTGTTGAGCCGTGGCCAATAAATCGCCCACGCTTGGATTTTCCGAGCCTTTGACGCGATCGCCGTTAGATAGAAAGCTTGATTTCAGCGCTTCCTCTTTGGTTAATTTTTTTTCTTGAGACGGCGGAATAATATCCACAAAGCGATCGCCTAAAAGTCCATACACGCCGATGCGAAATTCCGCGTTGCGCGGAATGAGCACATCTCCATTAATTCTCAAGGTGATTTCCACCGATTCGCCTTGATTGGCTATTTTCGGCACATCCGGTACGATGCCGACTTTGGCTCCACGGTATAACACCTGCGAATTTTTAATAATCCCGCTCGCGTTCGGAAATTCGGCGACGATGTCATAGGTTCGTTCGAAGAGTTGCCCGAATCGTCCAAACGCCAAAATTAAAATAGCAATGACAATCAATCCTGCGAGCACAAATGCTCCCACTTTCTGTTCCAGATGTTTTTCTTTCATAAAATTAATAAATTAACACATCTTGTGGTTCTGAGATACCTTGAATAAATTTTTGCACCGTCTGGTCCTTACAATTTTTAACCTCTTCCGGCGTTCCTTGGAAATAAATTTTTCCGTCGTGCAAATAGGCGATGCGGTCGGCGATCATATACGCGCTGGTCATATCGTGCGTGACGACAATCGACGCCACATTCAACTTTTCAGAAAGTTTTAAAATCAAGTGATTGATACTGTCGGCGACAATTGGGTCGAGTCCTGTCGTTGGCTCATCATAGAGCATGAGTTTGGGTTTATTGATAATCGCGCGCGCTAATGCGACGCGTTTTTTCATGCCGCCGCTCAATTCCGCAGGCATGGTTTTTTCCTGTCCCGGCAAATCCACCATCTCCAACGCATCCGCCACGTGTTTTTGAATTTCCTTCTCCGATTTTTTGCCTTCTTCTCTCAAAGGAAAAGCCAAGTTGTCGGCCACCGACAGCGAATCGAATAGTGCGCCCCCTTGGAACAACATGCCCATCGTGCGCCGGTATGGATTCAATGCTTCTTCATCCAGCGCTGTCAAATCCGTTCCGCGATAAATGACTTTTCCTTCGTCCGGTTTCATCAATCCCATGATATGCTTGAGTAATACGCTTTTTCCTCCTCCGCTTCGGCCAATGACCACGACGCGCTCTCCCTCTTGCAACTCCAAATTCACACCTTGCAAAACAGGTTTGTCTCTCAGCGATTTTTTTAAATTTCGGATCGAAAGCATTGCTAATCTCCCAAAAACAAGTGATTGAGCACAATCGTGAAAAAGAAATTCGCCACTAAAATTGTCAGCGAAGAATTCACCACGGCTTCTGTTGTGGTTTTGCCTACGCCTGCGGTTCCAAGTTCCGGATGCATTCCTTTGTGACATGATACCAGCGCGATAATCATTCCAAAGAGCGATCCTTTCGACAAACCAATCATCACGTCGCCCATTTTTGTGAATTTCAGAGTATTATCCCAATAGTATGCGCCGTCCGAGCCTAACAGTGGAACAGCGACCACATATCCCACGGCAATGCCTATCGCCAGCGCTTGTCCCACCAAAATCGGCGACGAAATCAACATTGCCAAAAATCTCGGCACGATGAGATATTCCACCGGATAAACACCCAACGAGCGCAAGGCGTCGATTTGTTCTGTATTTTTCATTGAAGAAATTTCCGCCGCCATCGCCGCGCCGACTCGTCCCGCCAAAAGCAGAGAACACAACACAGGTCCCAATTCGCGGCACATCGCCACGGCTACCGTCGGGCCTACGGCGGATTCCATGCCCAGTCGCACAAACTGAAAATGCACTTGCGCCGCAAACACCGCTCCCGTAAACGCTCCGGTAATCAACACCACAAACTGCGATCTTGTTCCGACAAAAAAAATCTGTTCAGCCAGTAATCCCCATCGCACGCGATACCGTTTCAACGAACGAAAAATATCTCCGCTCAGCAAACTCACTTGCCCCATCGATCGGCAAGCTCCGATGGTCCAACTCCCAAATAATAAAAATAATCTGTTGAGAGCAGATATCATAAAATTACTCGTCGATACCTAGGATAAAAACAGGAATGTCAATGTTGGATTGACCTCGGTTTTGCAAGTCCCATACAAATTGCTCATAATATGAAACTCCTGTGGACATTTGCTCTGCCAATCTTTTTACAGGGACGATTTCAATGCCTGCATCAATATAATCATGGTTTTTAAAAATCGTCATCTTCGCGCAAACATTATAGACCATAAAAGCGTATTTGCCAAATTGCACTTCCACGCCGAGTCTTCGTTTAATGAAATCCATTTCACGAAACGCCCCCTTTGTTGGCAGAGCATTTTGATAATCAGGAAGATAAAAATTAGCGGAATAAGCGCAGGAAATTTTACAACTATCCCATCCTTTTGAGCTAAATTGTTTTTTAAATGCTTTATTGAGAGCTTTAGGACTAAAAAGCTTTCTGCCTCGCATGGTTTTTTCTTTGCTGATTTTAGTTTTACATTTTGAGGCATCGATCTGTTCAACAACACTCTGAATTTCAAGCAAAAGATCAGGATATTTGCGTTGAACTGTTTCTTTGCCATTAGCGAAAGAAAAATGACCCACGATTTTCATGAAGCGTGTCCGTTCGTAGCCCATTCGAGAGGCATTTGAGAAACTTTTTCTCTTCCCGAGGGTTGGTGCACCGGTTTGCCTAAAGGACGCATCGGCAACACGCCTTGAGATAATAAATCGATCCGCGTTTTACAAAGTAGAGTATATTCTTCCAAACGATCGACTCCCATTGCTTTGCGTTCGTGTTTTAAGGCTCCCAATAAAGTTGAGCCTGCGCCCATAAACGGGTCTAAGACCCAATCATTTTTTTCAGTCATCGATAAAACGCAACGTTCCACAAGTTCAATGGGGAATTGGCATGGATGCGAAGTTTTTTCCGGATGATTGGCTTTGACGTTAGGAAATTCCCATAAGCCGGTCTCCCATTCTTGTTGCATCAATCTCCAAAAGTCCGACGGATTTTTACCAAGAGGATTGCCGCTAGGAAGGCCTTTTTTAGGGCCTTTGAAATGCGTTTTGCCGGGATATTTTGAAGGCACTCGAATCGGATCGAGATTAAAAGTGTAGTCGTCAGACTTTGTGAACCAGAGCAATGTCTCATAGCGACCGGAAAATCGCTTCGAAGCATGCAGTCCATGTTCAAAATGCCACACGATGCGATTTCTTAATTTCAATCCGAGTTTTTTGAAGCGTTCATAAAAATAGATATCCAAAGGAAACACTTCGCCGTCTTCAACGTAATTTCCCACTTGCCAGCATAAACTTCCGTTATCCGCTAAAATTCGCGCAAGCTCGATCAAAATAGGTTCCATGTTATCCAAGTATGCGTCTATGGACGTTCGTTTTTCGTACGCTTTTCCGATGTTGTAGGGCGGAGAAGATATAATCAGTTTACAGAAATGAGCGGGAAGCGTGCGGCAAAAGTCCAAACTTTCTCCGCAATAAATCACAGCATCGGCGTCTTTTTGAAACTCCGATGCAATACGATAGGCATTTTGGAACAACATGATTCTAAGAATAGGATCACAAAACGTATTTTGCCAGTCAAACTTATCGAGCGCATTTGATAAAATCCATTTGCCCAAAGGCGATTTCTGTCGCATATTGGGCGGCATGAAACCGCGATTGCTCTGTTTTTTAATTTTTTTAGCCTCACTCTCCGCATCGTTCGCGCAATCCGCCGCCGATGTTGAAAATCGATTCACACTTTGGCAACTGATTCGTTCCGCCGATTGGGTGCTTTATCCGATGGCGATTCTTTCGTTTCTCATCGTCGGATTGGTGATTTTTAATCTCTTTTGGCTTCGAAAAAAATCAATCGCCAGCAAGGATTTTGTTGAGAAAGCCGAACTTCTTCTCGGTTCGAAAGACCTTGTTTCGCTCCTTAATCTCTGCGAGCGCACTTCACAAGCCAGCGCCAAGGTGATTGCCAAAGTCATTGCATTCGCGCGCGATAATCCCTCGATCGATCTGGATGCCGTCCAAAAAATCGCCGACGCCGAAGGCAACGCGCAGTCCGCTCGCATGAATCAACCCACGCAATTGCTCATGGATCTCGGCGTGATGGCGCCGATGGTGGGCTTGCTCGGCACAGTGGTCGGTATTTTGCGTTCTTTCGGAAATATTGCCAGCGACGCTACGCCGATGCGCACGATGCTTCTCGCCGGTGGTGTCTCCCAAGCTCTCATCTCCACCGCGCTCGGACTCGGAGTGGGACTCATCGCAATGTTTTTTTATGCGTACTTTCGCGTGCGCGTCCAAAATCTCGTCACTTATTTTGAAAATGTGCTGACTGAACTTTTAGTTAAAACTTACGTTCGCTTGAGTGGAAATTAGCATGAATTTAAGTCGTCGCATCCAGAATGACAGTATGGCGCTCCAGCTCGCGCCTTTCATCGACGTGATTTTGTTTCTGCTGACCTTTTTTTTACTGACGTGGAATATTTCGCGCTATGAGGCGGAACTGAGCGTCAGTTTGCCGGTTGCCGAACAAGGTGAAATTTCAAAAAGAATGCCCGGCGAGATTCTCATCAACGTGGAGCGCGATGGCGCCATCATTCTCAATCGTCGTCAGCTTCAAGCCACAGAACTCACGGACATTCTTGCGCAAGTCACGCGCGATTTTCCCGATCAAGCCGTCATTTTGCGTGCCGACGCCCGCACATCTTACCAAGACGTCATTCGCGTCATCGATATCTGCAAAGCCGCTAAAGTCTGGAATATTGCCTTCACTACAAAACCGCCCGAACAATCTGAAAGAGAAGGTGGATTATGATTATTTCTCATATTTCGATCCGGAATTGGAAAAATTTTTTAAAAGCAGATTTAGCGCTTCAAAATAGAGTATTTTTGGTAGGCCCCAATGCTTCTGGTAAATCAAATTTTTTAGATGTTTTCCGATTTTTGCGCGATTTGGCGAAACCTAAAAATGGTGGATTACAAGAAGCGGTGGGAGATCGAGGTGGAATCTCAAAAATTCGCTGTCTCGCCGCCAGAAAGAATCCACGAATAGAAATCAAAGCGCGTTTTACAGGAGATGCTGGGGATACTTGGCGCTATGAAATAGGAATCGATCAAGAGCAAAGAAAATTACATAGACCCAAACTTGCTTACGAGGCAGTTTTTAAAAATGATGTTCAAATAGTGAATCGGCCTAATGCTGATGATAAGAAAGATCCGGAACGGCTTACACAAACATTTTTGCAACAAACGAATGCTAATTATGAATTTCGTGAAATCGTTCTTCATTTAAGTAAGATTCAATATCTTCATCTCGTGCCGCAACTTTTAAAATTTCCCGCTCTGTCTTCTGCTCAAGAAAATGGAGAAGACCCTTTTGGACGAAAATTTCTGGAAACTGTAGCGAGAACGCCTGAGAGAAATCAGCGATCAAAGTTAAAAAAAATAGAAAAAATTTTAAATATTGTGGTTCCTGAATTAAAGAAGTTAACATTTGAACGGGACGAAAGAGGGATGCCTCATTTAGCGGCAGTTTACAAGCATTGGAGGGCGCATGGCGGCAAGCAACGTGAAGACCAATTTTCGGATGGAACATTAAGAATACTAGGGCTTTTGTGGTTATTATTGCAAACAGACGCATTACTTTTGTTAGAGGAGCCGGAATTATCGTTACATGCGAGTATTGTGCGGCAATTAGCTCCTCTGATGTGGCATTTCCAAAAGCTAAACGGGAGGCAGATTTTAGTTAGTACGCATAGTGTTGATTTACTTTCAAATCAAGGAATTGCCGCTGAAGAGGTGGTTTTATTACGACCCCAAGGTCAAGAAGGAACCGAAGTGCAATCGGCTTGTGCTTTTCGAGAAATTAAAAATCTTATGCAAGCCGGATTGAGTCTTGCGGATGCTATTTTACCTTTTACAGCTCCAGCCAAAATGGATCAGCTTCAACTTTCTTTACCATTGAAATGACGAAAGAACCGATCCCTCTTTATCTTGCTGTAGAGGACGACTTGAGCGAGAGCGTCTTAAAGGTTATTTTGAAGCAATCCTCCAAGCATTTTTGTGTAGGAGCTTGTTTTAAAGGGAATGGAATGGGGTACTTGAAAAAAAAGATAGAAGGCTTTAATCAGGCGGCAAAAGGAACACCTTTTTTGGTGTTAACAGATTTAGATCAGAATCAATGTGCGCCATCGTTAATGCAAGATTGGTTGTCTTCTCCTCGTCATCCCAATCTTATTTTTCGAGTAGCGATAAGAGAAGTGGAAGCATGGGTCATGGCTCATCGATCGGCTTTTGCGCATTTTTTAGGATTGCCTTGTTCGCGTATTCCAAATGCTCCGGATACTATTCCGGACGCCAAACGATGTCTTATAGAACTTGCTAAAACATCAAAAAAAACATCCATTCGAAAAGATATCGTTCCACAATTATCTTCAAAAACAGGACCCAATTACAATGGGCAACTTTCTGCTTTTATCTATCAATCTTGGAGTAGCAAAGAAGCTAGAAAAAATTCTCCTAGTCTGGATAAAGCGATTTTGGCTTTAGAAAAATTCAAGCCACGATATTGCTAATATGCTTTTTGATTATCACGTTCATACGCCGCTTTGCTTGCACGCCGTGGGCGAGCCGAGGGAATATGTGCAAGCGGCGATTGCGCGTGGATTGAGCGAGATTGGGTTTGCGGATCACAATCCGATGCCGATACAGATGGATGATTGGCGCATGAGCATGGATGATTTTCCGAAATATCTTCAAATGATCGCGGAGGTGAGGGGAGAATTCCCGAATTTTCCCATCAGACTTGGCATGGAGTGTGATTTTATTCCCGGTTACGAAAATCATATTCGCTCGCTCGCCGCACAAGCCGATTTTGATTATCTCATCGGTTCGGTGCATTATATTTTACCGGGTTGGGACGTGGATAATCCGAAAAAAATCGAACTCTGGAAGACTCATCCCCACGAGGAAGTTTGGGAACTTTATTTCAAGGCGCTCACGCAAGCGGCGTGTTCAGGAATATTTGATTTTCTCGGACATCCGGATTTGGTGAAAAAATTCGGATTCTTGCCCAAGGGCGATTTGAGTCCTTATTATCAAGAAGCGCTCGATGCGATTGCCGATCACAAACTCGCCATCGAACTCAATACCGCAGGACTTCGCAAAGACGCCAATGAAATTTACCCCAGCAGAGCATTTTTAGAAGGCGCATTCAAACGCGACATTCCTATTCTCATCAACTCCGACGCGCATGATCCTTCCGAAGTCGGTCAAGATTTCGACGCCGCATTCAACCTCGCCCGCTCCGTCGGCTATTCCTCTCTTCTGCGATTTGAAAAGCGTCGTCCCATTTTTGTTGGTTTCTCTTATTGATTTTTATACGCCATTGGCGTACATTCAAGCGTGATTTATATCGAATCCAAGGTTTTCACGAACGCCATTGTCAAATTGATGGATGACGAAGATTACGCCGATTTTCAATCGGTTTTATACAGAACCTTCCCCTGTTTTTGATGAGGGATTTTTCTAAATAGCTGATCGCATATATTTTGCGTATTTCAACAAGTGGAAGGGGTGTGTTTTTTTAAAACAGGGGAAACTTTTTGGTGGA
>JBMONL010000063.1:0-49320 GCA_049324635.1 Verrucomicrobiota bacterium
ATCTTCGACTGAGGAGCAACGAAGTCAGTCGCTCGCGCCGCCGCAACCCATTCGGGCTGTGAATCTTTTTGGAAATTTCTTCGTTGCGCACTCGTCAGATATTTACTTTCAATATCCTCCTCGCGCGTGTCTTGAAATTTCCAAAAATCTTTCACAGCAAATGTCTCAGAATTTATTTGTCAGGGTACTACGCAATAAAAAGAAAGCCTTCTTTGCGACGACAAAATTTTCCTTGGCTCAGATTGATTTTTGCCGGTTTTTCTTTTTGCAACAAACCGCGCACAGCTTCCACATTCTCGAACGAAACATCTTGGACGCTTCTTTCCTTCAACCATTGTTTCACGCATCGACGCTGAAGCGTATCGGGGAGCGATTTCAATAATTTCACCGGCAATTTCTCCAAAAGAGGCGAAGGAATGAACGATTCTAAAAAACGATTCTCTTCCGCAAGTAAGATCGCCGTTCGCCGAAGTAAAAATTTAACCTCTCTTCCTGAAATTTTGGATAAAAAGGGAATCAATTCGCCGCGCACGCGGTTGCGAAAATATTTTGTGTTTTTGTTCGATGCGTCTTCGCGCCACTTTAATTTCCACGCTTTGGCTTGCCGTATAATTTCTTCTTTAAAAAACTCCAGCCATGGGCGCACAATTTTAATTTCCCCCATCATACGTTCCGACCTCAAACTCGCTAATCCCTCCAATCCTGCGCCGCGCAACATTTGCATCAAAAATGTCTCCACCAAATCATCCGCGTGATGCGCCATCCAAATTTCTTTCAACATATATTGTTGCGTTGCTTTTTCGAAAAATTTCCATCGCGCTTCGCGCGCCGTGTTTTCACTGGTGGCGCCGGCTTGTCTTGCTCTGCCGATTTCAACGGGAATATTTCTCTTTTCGCACCAATTTTTTACCCATTCCGCGTCTTGGGCGCTTTTTTGACCGCGCCAACGATGATCAAAATGCAACGCGACAAAAGAAATTTTCAATCGATGCAGAAATTCCGCCAGCAACAACGAATCCACACCGCCCGAAAACGCCAAGCCGATCGACCCCCTTCGTTCGTATCGCAAAATCGCTTCCTCCATGCGCGCTTCTGAATTTTTCATAAAAGTTTTTTTAGACAGAATGAACAGAATTTATAACATTTTTTTCAAAAATTTCCCCGTGAAACTTTTTTCGTGCGCGGCGACTTCTTCCGGCGTGCCTGCAACAACGATCCCGCCGCCTTCTTCTCCGCCTTCCGGTCCTAAATCAATCACCCAATCCGCGCACTTGACGACATCCAAATTATGCTCGATGACCAAAATGGTATTACCCGAATCGCGCAATTCTAAGAGTACGCTCAACAAGGGCTCGATATCCACCGCGTGCAAGCCTGTGGTCGGTTCATCCAAAATAAAAAGCGTTCGTCCCGTCGCTTTTTTCGCCAACTCCGTCGCCAATTTAATGCGTTGCGCTTCGCCGCCGGAAAGCGAGGTCGCCGCTTGACCGATCGGCAAATAACCCAGACCCACCTTTGCGAGCGCCTCCAATTTTGCATTTAATCCGGGAATGTGCTGAAACAACGTCAAACATTCGTTCACGGTGAGTTTCAAAATATCCGCGATGTTGTAACCTTTGTAAGTCACTTCGAGCGTTTCGCGGTTGAAGCGTTTGCCTTCGCACACCGAACACGGCACGTACACATCCGGCAAAAAATTCATTTCGATTTTCAAAAATCCGTCACCCTCGCAGTGTTCGCAACGTCCGCCCTTGGTGTTAAAACTAAACCGCCCCGCCGCGTAACCGCGCACACGCGACGCCGGCAATTGCGCAAACAAATCGCGGATGTGCGTGAACGCGCCGGTGTAGGTCACGGCGTTGGAACGCGGCGTGCGCCCGATGGGCGATTGATCCACTTCCACCACCTTGTCCAATTCATCCAATCCCGCGATGCGCGCGTGTTTGCCGGGTTTATCTTTGCTCTGATAAAAATGCCTAAACAACGCGCGGCTCAAAATGTCGTTCACCAACGTGCTTTTGCCCGAACCGCTCACGCCGGTCACGCACGTCATCAATCCCAACGGAATCGCGACATTGATATTTTTTAAATTATTTTCGCGCGCGCCCATCACCGTCAACCAACCTTGATTTGGTTTCACACGCGCTTTCGGCGCGGAAATTTTCATTTTTCCGGAAAGATAAAGTCCCGTCGGCGATTTTGGATTTTGCGCCACTTCTTCAGGAGAACCTTCGGCAACCACATAACCGCCGCGCGCGCCCGCCGCAGGTCCCAAAT
The DNA here is from genome assembly GCA_049324635.1 of Verrucomicrobiota bacterium. GTDB lineage: Bacteria > Verrucomicrobiota > Verrucomicrobiia > Methylacidiphilales > Verrucolacustridaceae > JBMONL01. Next base: position 2,278 of record JBMONL010000063.1, read on the forward strand.
CCACAATATGATCCGCCGAGCGAATCGTTTCTTCGTCGTGCTCTACCACAATCACGGTGTTGCCGAGAGAACGCAGATGAAAAAGCGTTTTTAATAACCGGTCTTGATCGCGCGGATGCAATCCGATGCTCGGCTCGTCCAAGATATACAACACGCCCGTCAGCCCCGATCCGATTTGCGTCGCGAGACGAATGCGTTGCGCCTCGCCGCCGGAAAGCGTGCTGGTTTCGCGATTCAACGTCAAATAACCCAATCCCACGTCTTCCAAAAATTTCAGCCGCGTTTTGATTTCTTTCAAAATTTCACTCGCGATTTTTTCCTGCTCCGCCGACAAACGCAATGCGTTCAAAAATTTTGCCGCGTTCGACACCGTCATCCAACCAAAATCATGGATGTTGATTTTTTCTTCTAACGTCACCGCCAAAATCTCCGGACGCAAACGCGCGCCTTGGCATGTTTCGCAGAGTTGTTTGCCCATGAATTGCCGTAAACGCATCCGCGCTAATTGACTTTTCGTGTGATTGTAATGATTCTGCACGCTTGCTATCACGCCTTCGAAAATCTTTTTTTGCCGCGCGATTTCTCCTCGTCTTACGATGGTGAATTCAATCGTTTCTTTTCCCGATCCATACAAAACCAAATTTTTAAAATGCTTCGGTAATTCGCTCCACGGCGCATCCATCGCAACACCCGCATGCCGCGCCAAGTCGCGCAAAATTCCTTGATAATGCCCGGCCAATTTTTTCACGCCGCGCACCCACGGCGCAATCGCGCCCTCTTGCAACGAGCGCGTTGCGTCAGGAATAATCAAATCCGCGTCCAATTTCATTTGCGTGCCCAGCCCGTGACAATCCGGACATGCGCCGAATGGATTATTAAAAGAAAAATGCCGCGACGTGAGTTCCGGAAAATGATAACCCGTCTCCGGATCAAAATCCTGATTGCTCAAAATCCAATCCGTGTTTTTGCTTTCTGGAAAATGCGCAATCACGACGCCTTTGCCCACTTTCAGCGCCAACTCCAACGAATCCATCAGCCGCGTGCGCGATTCTTCGCTCGCCTTCAATCGATCAATCACCGCTTCCACATTGTGCGTCTGGTCTTTTGGCAATTTTGTGATTTCGTCCAACATCCGCACTTCGCCGTCCACGCGCACGCGGATATATCCGTCTTTTCTCAATCGCTCAAAAACATCGCGCAGATCGCCTTTTTGTTTTTTTGCAACCGGCGCCAACAACAAAAACGGCGTGCCTTGCGGTTGAGTCAAAATTTTCTGCGCGATTTCCTGCGTCGTGAGCCGCTTGAGCGGTTTGCCGGTTTTCGGATCGTGGCGAATCCCGCAACTCGCGTACAGCAATCGCAAGTAATCGTAAATCTCCGTCGTCGTCGCAATCGTTGAGCGCGGACTGCTTCCAGAAATATGCTGTTCAATCGCCACCGCCGGCGACAATCCCTCGATGAAATCCACCTCCGGCTTTTCCATCTGATCCAAAAATTGCCGCGCGTACGACGACAAACTCTGAACGTACCGCCTTTGTCCTTCCGCGAATAACGTATCGAACGCCAGCGACGATTTTCCCGAACCGGACGGCCCCGTGATCACAATCAGCTTGTTCCTCGGCAACGAAAGCGAGATGTTTTTTAAATTATGTTGCCGCGCTCCGGTGATACGGATACACCCAATATCTTTTGAAGAAGAACTCACTCAACCATGTCCTTTTGATAAAATTTTTAGACAGAATTTACAGAATCACTCCGCCCCTGTTCCCCTTTTTAACAACGGCAAACACGGAGAACACTGATTTTAATTCTGTTCATTCTGTCTAAAAATCTTCTGTCATTTCCAAACAGGAATGCGGAATTTATGTTTTTTAAAAATAAAAATATCTTCTTTTTGCGCGAAATCGACGATGGTGTTTTCTTGATCCATCAATCGATTTTCCGAGAGTTTCAGATGTTCGGTATTGAATGCCCAAATCCACCATCCTCGCAGTTTGAAATTTTCATCAAAAAATCCGACGACTTGTTTGATAGCGGGAGAAGCCGGAGTTTTTGCGTTTGGCGAAGCCGCTTCGGTAAAGGTCAGCGTTGCCAAATGCGCGGTCGCGCCGCGGATCTTGCACGCGCCCAAGTAATTGACGCCGCGCAACCACCAGTTTTTTGCCGCTCCGGCGGGAGCGCTTAGTTCGCTAGAGATAGAAACCGTATTGCGCTTTCCTTCTTCCACTAATTGAGCCAAAATATCTTCGTTTTCTTCTGCCCAACTCAAAGAAAGACAAGCACATAAAAAGCAAGTCAATAAAAGCGCATATTGTCTCATGGTTTCCTTTTTTACGTCAGAATAGGTTTGACGTCAATGAATCATAACCACTATAAATTAGGTTAATAGTAAGGGGTTGCTTTGTTTTCTTTTTGCAAAAATTTCTTTTATATATGCGCGGCGTTTTTTGTCTTAACGCCGGATATGCTTTTTGCCCAAAATGCATTGCCGAGCGCGCGCATCGAGCAATCCCGGCGTTTTGATATTGATCCCACATTACGCCGCGGCGAGGAAGGCGTTGAAGTCGCGCCGCAAGTCCAAGGGGAATCGCCGGCGACGCCAGGCGACAACGACATTGGCGTGCAAGCGATTTTGAATCGCAAGGAAGCGCCGAAAGAATTTACCGTGTTCGGGCACGCCGCCGCGTATTACACCAGCAATGCTTTTCTCATCAAAAACAATCCCATCAACGATCGTTTTGTGAATGCCGAAGCCGGCTTGAGCTACAATCCAAAATTTACTGAACGTTTTTCCGGCGACGTGACCGTGAAGCAACAATTTTTTCGTTATGATAATAATCAAGTGCTCGATTTCGACGGACAAAACGCCTCGTGCGGCTTGATGTATTTGATTCAAGAATTTTGGGACACGGCGGCGTTTGCGCGATACACTTACACGCGCCTCACGCGCGCGAATGATCTCGTCGACGGCGAATCGGGCACGGAATTTTATAAAAACAGCGGCGTGATGATCGGATTGCAAAAGGCATACGAATTCAGCAAAGCGCACGCGGCGTTTGCGGGAGTTTCGGCGGAATTTGGTTTTACTGATTGGCAGGACGATAATATTCCGAATCCTCAGCGCGACGAATACGCGCTTTTTGCCGGTTATCAAGCATCGATCACGCGCTCGTTTGACGCGCAGACATTTTATCGTCTCGCGCTTTCGGATTACAACGATCAAGGCGGACGGCAGGATTTGAATCAAATTATTTCGCTGGGTCTTTCTTATAAATTTACCGATTGGCTCAGCGTCCACGGCACGACATCGTGGACATTTAATAATTCAAACCGTCCTGCGGTGGGCGATTACGACGCGCTCAACACCGGCGGTTCATTGGGAGTAAACTACAAGTTTTAGCCATGAAAAATTTATCATACATTCTCGTGGCGTTCGCTCTGCTCGGCATTGCGCGGGCGGAAGATTTTGTCGAAGCCAAAATCACTAAAATTCAAGAACAAGTGGAAGTGCTCAATGTAAAAGACAAGGCAGAAGCGCCTCGCGCCGCGACGATCGATGAGATTCTCACGGGCGACAACGGCGTGCGCACGGGCGCAAATTCCCGCGCGGAATTGCTTTTCAACGACCAAACGCTGGCGCGCGTCGGCGCGAATTCGCTGTTTACTTTCAAAGAAGGCGCACGCGAAGTCGTGTTGGGACGCGGCACGATGCTTTTCCAAGTTCCCAAAGGCAAAGGCGAGATGAAAATCACCACGGCGGCGGTCACGGCGGCGATTACGGGAACAACCGGATTGGTGGAGACGAATAACAAAAGTTATTCCAAATTTATTATTCTCGAAGGCACCGCGCGCGTTTTCTTAAATAACCGCCTCGGCGAATCGATGCTTCTCACTGCTGGCAAGATGTTGATTCTGGATCCGAATGCGCGGCGATTACCTGAGCCAGTGGATGTGGACATCCGCAAAGTTTTCAAAACTTCTGGACTGATTCAAGATATGGATCAAGAGGAAGGAGGAGGCGACGGCGGCGCGGGCGGAACGGGTGGCGCAGAAGGAGGCACAGAGAGCGGCGACGGAGGTCTTGATATGGAAAATCTCGACGGCGCCATGGCTGAACAAGATCAACTCAAAACAGACGGCGTGCTTTCGGATACACCTATTACTATTGCCGGTTCCGGCACAGACGCGCTGATTGATTTTGGCGATAACACAACCGATCAACAAGACACGACCCAGACTTCCACCCAAACCAATCCCGAAAATCCGATTAACAACACCTCTCGTACGACGACGTTGAATACCATCACCTCTCCCAATCCTTTGACCATCGATGGAACGACTTCATTTGATTTTAGCACGCCAACAATGACGGTCACAGGTACTACTTATACAGGCGGTTATTACGAAGGCGCTTCGGGCGATCCCACGTTCTCAAATTACTTTTTTGGATCGACTTCGTCCTTTGATACGAATTCCGGCTTCAACAACAATATCAACGATCCCGATCCGCGCGTGACACCGTTGGGCGCTTTTAAATTCAGTAATCTTCAAATTACGGCTCTTTCCGGCGCTTATGCTAATGCGAGCAATATTTATGCGCTCGGTTTTGTTTCCGAGGGAGATATTACGATCGCCGGACTAACAAATAATTTCGGCTTGCATCTGGGCTTTATGACCGTCAACGGCGATATTCTTGTGCAATACGGCGCCGGTGTGCTGAATTATGACGCCCATCACAAAAGCCTGATGTTTCACGCTCGCGGCACAGAACCGAACGGCGGCGCTACGACAATGAATGATGTTTATTTTTATCATGTTCAAGGTCTGCACATCGATGGAGAACATCAAGTGGTCATTGACGGCAGTTCGTTTTTGATCAACGGGCTTCGTTCAAGCGGAGCCACCAATAATGTGGACATGTATTCGGAAGGCAACCCAAGCGTCGGCGGCGGTATTCATATTACCGATTCTACGTTTACCGTCGGCAGGACTGCGGATAATCAGAATGGAGATATTCATTTGGAAAGCGGATATACCTCGGCAACGGCTAATCAAACGGTCATCAGCATTAATAATTCGTCTCAATTGCAAGCGTTGGCGAGCGCTTCCGCCGCCGGACATATTTTAGTTGAAGCGCAAAGCGGACAGATTGAATTCGATCCTGTGAGCGGCGATCCCACTCTCGAAGCTCAAGGCACCAACAGTACGATTGAGGTGATCAATTACGGTTCAACGGGCAATATCACGATGAATAGCGGCGCTTATACCACATCTCTGACGGCGGATATTTTGAAAGTGGGCGCTCTGGGCGCTCAAGGACAAATAAATATCGGCAAAACCCACATGACGGCCTCTCAACTCATGAAAATTTACGGCGGATCGAGTTCTGGTGGTGTGACATTTACGGCAAACACCACTCTTGACGGCGCAGGCGCGAAAATGATCCGCGGATATACCGTTCAAATTAATAATACGGTGACCGTCACAGCCAACGGAGGACATTTGACGATTTATACGACGAACGCCAACTATAGCGGCGGTGGTGGTAGCGGCGGTTCGTATGGTTCGCTTACAGGCTCTGCGGTGGATGCTTCTACAACTCAACCTTTAGCCTCAGCGCCCGCTTTCTAACCCATGAAAACGTTTGCAAAAATTTTGATGATTGCACTCTTCGGAGGATGGGGGACATTTGCCTTGGCGCAAGGAGAGGAGAAAAAAGCTGAAAATCCGGAAGCAAATTCCTCAGTTCCATCCGGACTTGATCCGGCGTTGGCGAGTTTGCTTGAGGCGGATACTGCCGCGCCGATGACGGCGAATGCCGCGCAGTTGGAACTTCCGAAAGAAGATTCGAAAGAAAATCCGTGGGTGACGGCGATTAAAAAAGCCAAATACAAGCTCGCGATCGTCGGTTACGCTTTCACTGAAAGTCAACGCGGCACAATTCTACCTTATAGTCAAACCGACATGGGTGTTTACAGCATGCTTTTTGCCGATACGAGCGTCAAAATGTTTCCCGACACGACGCTGAAAGTGGATTTTCGCGCGAACTTCGGAACGGAGACGGATAATTATCACGCGGAAAATCCGTTTGATCTGTACTCGCAACAAGAAATTCGTCCGATTGATTTTAATCAACTTTATCTCCAGCAAAAAATCGAAGATTTCGACATCATTCTCGGCAGACAAAAAATCGACATCGGCATGAATACGCTGTATTCGCCGAACAATCGCATTGCGTCGTACGACGCGCATTTTCCCGACGATCCGCAATCGCTCGGCGTTTATCAACTCGGCGTGATTTATTACAACGACAACTCCACCACCGAACTTCGCTACATTCCTTTTTATCAGGACATCAAAATTCCCGACGTGCATTCTCGTTGGGTGATGGGGCGCGGCGGCAACATTGATACGATGGGTTATCAATTGCCTGCGACTTCAATTCCCGCCGGCTTTGCCTTGCCGGAAGAGACGGTCACCGATCACGCGGATATGCCCAATTTCCTCGTGCGCGAGAAACTTGTTTTGGGTAGCTGGGATATTCAAGGGAATTTTTACTACGGTTATTTCCCTCTCAAAGCGCTTTATCAAAATACGGCGACTTCGTTGATGGTGACGCAACCTCGCGGTTACATGCCCTCCGCCTCCTTCTCCACCACCACCGGAAAAATCGCATGGAACGGCGAAATTCTTTTCTCGATTCCAGAAAACGGCGAAGAGGATGCTTATGCGAATTTCTGCGTGGGCGGTCAATACGATCTTAATAATATTTTTGAACTCGAATGCGTCGATGCCGTCAAATGGATTATCGAGTACGCTTACGACGTCACGCTCGAAAAACAAAACAACGATCTCTTCCCTGTGCGCACCAACGAAGCGCGTCCGGGTCGCAACAGTTTCTTTAATTATCTGAATGTCGATCTGGACGACAAACGCCGTTTCTACTACGCCACGATCATCAATATCCAAGACCTCAATTACGGCAACAAAATCGGCTTCGAATACCGTTCGTCGGCAAACATCAATTTCGAAATGTACTACGAATGGTTTGCGGGCCCGGCAAAAACGCTTTTCGGTCATTGGGCTGACAATGATATGTTCGGCACCAAATTGACTTTCATGTATTAACCCTTAATCTAAAAATTTGATTATGAAAAAAACCATCCTCATCTCTCTTTGTCTTCTATTAACAGCAAATCTTTGGGCTGAAACGGGACGTCAAATCATGGACGAACAAAAAAAGCGCCACGAATCATCTTCGGAGGAAGAGGTGATCAAAATGGTATTGATCGACGACAAATCAGGGCAAAAAGAAAATCGCGACATGATTCGGATGAGCAAAAAAGGATCGGATGGGACATTCAAGTATCTCGCGCGGTTTGAATCGCCCGCCAATGTGCGCGGCGTCACGCTTCTCACATGGGAGAAAAAAGGCGGCGAGGATGATCAATGGCTTTATATGCCCGCGCAAGGCGAAAAACTCAAACGCATCGCGGGAAATAATCGCCGGCAATATTTCATGGGCACGGATTTCGCCTACGAAGACCTCGGCGGCGAAAAATTGGACGACTATAATTTTAACGTCGCCAGAGAAGAAGATTTCAAAGGCGCGAAATGTTGGATGATCGATACGACGCCCGCCAACGACGAAACTAAAAAATCCTCCGGTTACAGCAAACGCGAAATTTGGGTCTGCAAAGACGATTACACCACGCGCAAGACCGATTATTACGACAAAGGCGGCAAGTTGCTCAAAACCGCCGAACCTTTTGACATCGTCGCCGCCAAAGGCGATATGAAACGCGCGTCCAGCGTGCTGATGACGCATCATCAAAACAAACACAAAACGCTCATGGGCACCAAAGGTAGAAAAATCAACGAGGGATTGGACGATTCCAAATTCACCGAGCGCGCGGTTCTGGAAGCCTCAAAATAAATCCGCAGTGATTCTCATCGGGATTGATTTGGCGTGGGGGGAGAAAAAGCGCGACGGCGTTTGCGCGATTGAAGCAAAAATAAAACAAAGCCGCGTTTTGGGATATGATTATCCACAAGGCGACGACGCATTGGTGCGATGCGTGGAAAATTTTTCAAAAAAAGAAAAAGGCGTTTTTTTAACGATTGATGCGCCGATCGTGTGTCCGAATGTAAGAGGCACGCGCCCGGTGGATCGTTTAACGCATCGAATGTTTCATCAAGAACATGCGGCGTGCCATCCGGCGTATTTGGAAAAATGTCCGAGACCGGCGCGTGTGTTAAAGCGATTAGAGAAAATCGGCTTTCAAGCAGGTTGGAATATTTCTGCGAAACAACACACGGCTTGCGAAGTCTATCCGCATCCCGCTATGGTGCGATTGTTCGAATTGCCGAGAATTATTAAGTATAAAAAAGGAAGCGTGGCGGATCGAAGAAAAGAATTTCAACGCCTTCAACGATGCTTGACGCAATTTTCTAAAAAACATTTCCCGGAATTGGAAATTGGTTCGCAAACGAAAACTTTTTTGAAAACTTCGTGGGATAAAGAAACGGAAGATCATCTCGACGCCTTTTTTTGCGCGTTGATTGGGCTATGGCGCTGGAAATATGGAGAAAATCGGAGCGAGGTCATCGGCGATTTAAAAACCGGATTTATTCTCTTGCCTAATATAAAAGGAAAATAAAATATATACGAAAAGGAGCTTTATGCCGCTTTTACGCCTACATACCAATTACGAAATTTCAGAGGATCGAAAACCAAAATTACTAAGATTACTTTCCAAGATTGTGCAAACGGAAGCCGCCAAACCGGAATCGACGGTGATGATTGCGATCCATTCTTCATCCGCGATGTTCTTTGCGGGCGATGAAAAACCTGCGGCGTTTGTGGAATTCAAAGCCATTGGCATCGATGCTTCGCAAACGACAAAATTATCGGGAGCGATTTGCGCCGCGCTGGAACAAGACATCGGCATTCCGTCGAAGCGCATTTATATTCATTTTGAAAACGTCGAAGGCGGCATGTGGGGTTGGGATAAACAGACGTTTCAAACTCTGAAAAAAGGATTATCAGGCAATCGCTCTTCGTAAAAAAAGAGGCTTTATCCCTTATCGGGATCGTCGTCCAAATTAATCGTGCGCTGGGTTTCGACTTTGGAAGAGCCTGACCTTTCGAGATCCACTTTCGTGCGCCGTCCCATATAATCAATCTCCACCTGATTATCTTCGAGATAATGCACCACCATTTTTTGAGGAAGCTGAGGATTGCTTGGAATTTCATACACGGTGCCGGCGGGCATCGGCGGCAAAATAACGGACGGCGCCTTTCCTTGAAATGCCGGCGCGCCTCTTCCGGTGGCGGAAGGAACGGCGCTTCTGTCTTGCATAGGAACTTGCGTGCCGGAAACAAAAACGTTCGGAGCATAACCCGCGACGTTTTGTTCGCCGGAAGACACCGAACCGTATGTGGCGGGTACATTCTGGGAAAGAGATTGAACTTGAGCGGAAAGAGCCGCAAGTTGATCCGGATCGGCATTAGGCTGATTATTATTTTTGGTTTCGAGATGATCGATTCGCTTTTGCATCGTCGCCATTTGAAGTTCTGCGCCGCCGCCGCCTTTCGCCGTCGGCCCATCGCCCACAGGAGCAGGAATAATCGGCGTGCTATCTCCGGCTAAAATATAAGGACGTCCGGAAAGCTCCGCTTCTTCTTGCGTCGCCCAATAACCGTCTTGGACAATCGTCGCCTGATAATGCCCGGAAACCCAATCGCCTGATCGAGGGTCCACTCGCGCCGGAATCCATCCTTTATTGATAATCGGCAAGACCCAAACAGGCCGCGATTGCGCGGCGATGTCCGCAGGCTTGGTGTAATCATAGCTCGTCGAGACCACTGTAGGGTCTACTCGCACTGGCTGAGTGCTTCCGCATCCGGCCAGCAAAAAAGGCATTGCTAGAAGTACGATGATACGATGCTTCATAGTCTGGATAATAATAATAGGACAAATTTTTTATAAAAGCTAGCGGTTTGACAAATAAATTAACCTGCATTATATCCAAAAGCTTTCGCTTTTCATTTCCCATAATCGGCAACGGATACATCCACAGGCGATAGCAAATAGGCCCTCGCGCGTGTTCCGGCCGGCACGAGCACATAGGGTTTGTTTTCTTCGATCTCCCCTTGAACAATTTCTTGCACCTTGGTGGTTGCTTTTTTGGTGGCCTGCGTAAGCGCGTTTTGAAGGCTCCCTTTTTGAGATGTTGCCTTCGTTCCGTTTTCAGACATATATTCTTCTTTATCCATTAAACCCTCCATAAACGAACTTACGGCATCTGAAGCAATAATGCCCAGTTGTTGCAAAAGCAAGTCGCCGACCATATAGCCTTTGACACCCACCGATCCATCTACATCCACCGCAATCGCTTGAATCGACATGGATTTCCCTGTTTTGAAAATCACTCTGTCAAAAACCACCTTCATACGATCTTGACGTCCTTTTGTGCCTCGCCCAATCAGTTTTTCACCTGTATTCAAAAGAAGATGCCCCTGAAAATAAAAAGGCGTCCAAACCGCCGCCGTCACAGGAATCTCGGTATCAATCGTGGCGGCGTTATGCATCAGCGCAATGTCAATCCATTCTCCCATCGGAGCAAAAGAATCGAGAGAATAATTCGGAGCCTGACTTTGATAAACAATACTATTACCTCGAATCGCATCCTCTGTATAATTATTAAATAAATAACGCCCCGGGCGCGTTTTTATCTTGGGAGGAATCGTCGGTCGAGTCGAGGTTTGAGGATCTTCCGGAGGTCGCGCTTGAAAAAGATTGGTTGGAATGGCGGGCGCTCCGGAAACATCTGTTTTTTGTTCTGGCCCAACAATGGTCCTACCGGGGCCTTCTTTTTCTGTTCGAATAGTCGGCATAGGCGCCTCTGGCGGCTTTTCCTCTGTTAATGTCCCTCCTATAGGTAAAGCCGTACCCACTTCGCCTGTCTCATCCTTATCCGTAACAAAATTATTCTTTTTTTCCGAAGCCTTTTTTTCTCCAACCTTAGCTTGATCCTTTGGATTCACTTCTTCTTTTGTTTTTGTGTCTTTGTATTTTTTTCGAATTTCCGCGCCGGGGTCGGGAAGCTTGGATTTTTTACGACTACTGTCTTGAAAAGAGACCCATCCAAATCCACCAAGAATAGCGACAGCGATGACGACCAAAATAATGGTTTGTACTTTTGAAAGCTTCATTTCCAAACAAGTTCAAATGGAGTGTTAGGACCCACGGCAAAAGCAGGACGCGCCACCACCGCAAATCCTGTCGTTGTTTCCCCGGGTTGGAGCGTCGTTTTGTGAAAAGAAACATAATCCGGAATATATTGGACATTCCCCAAAGAAAGCCGGAGCCGCGACTCATCATATCGAATCGGGTAAGGATAGGGATTTTGATAAGCAAATGAAACCGCAATCGGACTGCTTGAAAAACGATAAATATAAAACGTCGTAAAATTAGTGATCTTGCTACGACGAAACACTTCCACGCGTTTGACTAATGAAGCATCGATGCCATGTTCGCGTTGGAGTGCGTCAAAATTATGGATCACTTGTGTAATCAGACGCACGTCCAAATGCCCTCGGCCATCAAGACCAAAAGTATTTTGATTAGGATGTCCTCCAAAAGAAACCACGCGAATCGTTGTGTCGGCTTTGACAAGATCGGGTTCGATAAAGATATGATATACGCGCAGTTTATTGCCCGCAAACAACACTTGAAGAATCGTGTTAGGAACATCTGGCTGATTGGGCTCAATGCGCGTCGCCGCTTTGATAAAAAGAATTTTCCCTGTATTATCCGAAGCGCCGCCCATCAATCTCACTTGCGCTACGCCGGGGTCACCCACGATGATTTGCGTAATCGTCTCTTCAAAAATCACCGTCAAAGGATATCCCGGCGCAATATGCAATATCTCAACTTTCCCATCCTCGTGATGAATCGTTTTGATTTTTTGTTGTAAAAAATCAATCATCTCTTCTTCGGTTAGTTCGCTGGCTGGCTTGCCATTAATTCGAACATCCGGCGGAGGCTCTTCAATCACAGCTGGAGCCACCATGACAGGTTCTTCTTCGTCCATAGGAGGCGGACCATATTGCGCGCGTAAACAAGCCGCTCCGGCAAAAATCATCATCATACCGGTGATCGCAATCGTATATCGAAAATGCTTGATCATAATTCTTTAGGGGTTGGATTTCTTTTCCGGCGATTTTGAAGACTCTTGCCCCGATGATTGTTGTTTAGCGGATGTTTGGATTTGTGCAAGATCGTCTGTATTTGAAATTGGCGAGCTACCCTCCCAAATTAACTGAGGTTGCTGTTGCTCCTTCAAATCGGACACACCCACCATTAAAAGCCCCCAAGGATTATCCGGAGTCGGCGTCACCATTTTTAAATAAGTCATCACGTAAGTACTTTTACTGCTTGAAGTAATAACTCGAATGCCATCGCTTCCCACCCGCTCATCTTGAAGCACCATTTCTCCCAAAAGAATAATGGGAATAAATTGAGGAAATTTTTCATCTTTCCATCGACGCATATCTCGAATCACCCACATACGACGTCGATTCGTTTTTTGACGCTCATCAGCTTGCTCTTTAGCCGCTTTGGTGAAAATTTCAATCACACGCGGAATCGCTAAATGCTCAATACCCCGAATGCGATAATCTCCCGGACTGTAATTATACAGACTTTCAGTTGTGACTTTGAGAAATGTGTACACAAGCGAAGATCGAAGCTTATCTGATTCCGTATCACGATAATAAACATAGCCTTGGTCTTGATTGATGACAAAGGGCGGCCGATTGATAATCACCAACAACACGACGATAACAAAAGAAAGCGCCAAAAGAAAAAGGACATTGTAAATAATACTCACGCGTAAAAAAACGGCAAGGTCCTCCGCATGCTCCCAAATCACTCGTCGCCGAGCCGGAAGATTGAACGTCGGATCAGCAACCTGTTTTCTGATAGAGCCAAAAAGCATAGTCAAAAAAAGAGTTTCGTATTTTGACAAGAGACGCGCAGAGAAGCAAGTTTGCAAATTTTTACAGGTTTATTTATTAAACTTTTTTGCGTAAAAACTCCACTCGTACTCATCTTTATATTAATAGGTCATTGTTACCGCGAGTGTCTTGACAAATAAATGCATGTTTTATGCTCCAAGTATAGCAGAACCCTCTTTTTTGCGGATTAACTTTTGTTGGATGAGCTCTGCGATGCAATAATAGACCATGCCTTCATGCCGGGGTTCAAAAAAAATAAATTCCGGACGAAAATTTTTTGCGCGAAAATATTGCGCGTAAAATTTTTCGAGAAAATCGAGCGAGAGTTTTTCGGTTGCGTCGGTTTTATAAAAAGTTTTGCGTCGGCGTTGCCATTCGGGATGTTTTTCGTAATCGTATGGAGACGTGTTGACATTAAACACAACGATGCCTCGGTTTTTGAGTAGAAAAGGAATCATTTCCAAGGCTTCGAAATGTTCGCAGTATTCATTTTTCTTTCCAAACGTGAGTTGCGGATTGTCGAAAACAATAAAATCAAATTGATGGGCGAATTCGGGCAGTTTTGCGAATTCGTACGAATCGCCAATGCGGATTTTTGCGTTGGGTAAATTGCGTTTCAGAGCGACTTCGCATTCCGGATTGATTTCCCATGCATCCAGCGACGCCACTTTGCCCGCATAGCTGACAGTTTGCCAATCGCCCTCGCGCGCAAAAAATTCCAGCGCGCGGAAATGAGTCATATCAATATCCATGTCTTGCAATTTTTGACACACTCCGCGCATGGGAGCTTGCAAGATTTTATTCGGGTAACGTTTTGGAGCAGTCTTCATAATCGGTTACATTAGATTTAAAAAATCGCGCGCCAAACCGGGCGCGATTTTTTCCATCATAAAGTGTTCGCGGATGAGGCGTTGGCATTGTTCGAGGTTGAAGTCGATTTTTGTCCACTGTGTCCAGAGAAATTCCAATTTGCGCGCAAGATCGGACACGTTCCCGGGCTCGAAAAGAAAGGCGTCGTTTTTTTGAATTTGTTCAATCACGCCTGTGCGACTGCAGAACAAGGGAATACCCGCCGCGAGCGTTTCCATCATTGCTAATCCAAATGTCTCCGCGCGCGAAGGATGAATCACCAAATCATAAGCGTGTACAAGCTCGCTAAAATCTTTTGTGCGCTCGATAAAATTAAATTTGCAACGCTTCAATTTTTCGGGATGCATCCAGGCGCATTGAGAAATTTCCGCCGTAAAATCCCATTCGAGAGCAGGGAATTCTGGATTCTTTTCAAACTCTTCAATCGCTTGAATCAAATCCGACCATCCTTTGCCGGGCGAAGCGTTGCCGGCGACAAGAATTTTTCGAGGAAACTCCGGCGCAATCGGTTTCGGCGGAGAAAAATCGCTTTCGTAAAAACCGTCGTAAAGCGTTTTCACATTTGCATGGGAATCCCACGACGAAATTTTTTGGCTGAGTCGTTCTCCGACGGCATAACATTGCGCGGCGCGATGGCATTGGTATTTGTAATAATTTTTTCGAGTTGTTCCCGATGATCGAAGAAAAAGAACCGTGCGAGTGTTGAATTGTTTCCCCGTTTCATTCGTCAAAATCCCTTCCAAGTGATCATTGCCGACCACAAGACGCGGACGAAAATTACGTTGCGCTAATTGAGTAGAAATTTTTTTTATGAATCTTCGATTCCCCCAGAATAAATTTGAAAGAGAACGCGAGCTTGGAAAAGGCTCTATTATATAAGGAATATTTAAAGCCTCGCAGGCGTGCGTCAGCCAGCCTTGTTGCGAAACCACAAGAACGGGATTCAATTTTGCGATTTCCGGATGACGCAATAACCTCCACAATGCCGTCGGCGCGCCGGATTTACCGGTTCGACGTTGAAGAAAAACGATGCAGTCATTCATAATAACAATCGCGTTTTCTCAAGAACATTTTCCACGGTAATCGATTCCATGCAGGGGTAAGGTCGAGTTTTATCGCAAATAAATTTTCGCGTTTGCTTGCACGAACAATCTCCCAATGCAAGCTCGTGCCGGCATTCCCACGGCCGCCAACTCCATTCCGACGAAGGACCAAAGAGCGCCACACTCGGCGTTTGAACGGCGGCGGCGATATGCATCGCCACTGTGTCGACGCCCAAAAAAATGCGCGATTGCTTGATGAGCGCGCCTAATTCTCTAAGAGATAATTTTCCTTCCGTGGAGCAATGAGTTTTTTTCGACAAATTTAAAATATTTTGCGCGTGCTGAATCTCTTTCGCATCCGGCCCGCAGGAAAAAATCACGTCCAATTTAAAATTTTCCGCTAAAGCATCGGCGACGTGCGCCCATCGTTCAGGTGTCCATTGCTTGAATGTCCACCGGCTTGTCGGATGAATGATGGCAAAAGGTTTTGAGAAATTTAAAAATGGAAGTTTGCCCGAAAGAATATCTTGAGAAATTTCAACATTCATCACCAGAGGGTGAATTTCCGGCGCGATGCCGAGAACATCCGCGATGGCGTGAATGTCTTTGAGCGCTTGATGTTCTTTTCCCCACAAAAAAGAGGAAGTGAAATGATAAAATGAACGCTTCCATGAAAGTTCTCCATAAGCATCAATAGCGCATCGCTTGCGCGCGAGCGAAAGCAACATCCAAAAACGCGCGCGGTCGGAACCGGAAAGATCAAAGGCGTAATCGTAGCGTTGCGCGCAAAGCTTTTTAAAATTTTCTAAAAATGATGCAGGATTTTTTTCTCCTCGAGGCGCCGCGAGAATCAATAAATTGTCAATATCCGGATTTTCCGCCAACACAAGTTCGCCGCCGCGCCGCACGGCCACATCAATGCGCGCTTCGGGGAATTTTTTTCGCAATAATCGCAACGCAGGCGTCATCAAGAGCGCGTCGCCGATATGATTGAGTTTAAAGATTAAAAACTTCACAGCATTGATTTAGAAAAAACAGCTCCTACAAAACCTCCTTCCATGAGAGCGGAGTTCCTTTTTTAATATCAAGTTTTGCTTTTTTACCCAAGAGCAGGGAAAAATATTTCGGCGGCAATCCTAATCCGGGACGAATACATCGAATGTTTTTTTCCGAAAAGATTTCGCCCGCTTTTATGTTTTGCGTCACGTAAATCGAACGCCGGAATTGAAGCGATTTTTTTTCTTGTTCCGTGCATCCGTAATGAATTTTTCCCAATGCGCGCCACGCGCGCTCGGTTTCACGAACGAGGGCGGACAGTTCTTCCGGTTCTAATGAGAATGCCGCGTCCGTGCCTCCGTCTTTTCGGGCAAGGGTGAAATGTTTTTCAATTACCGAAGCGCCGAGGGCGACGCTTGCCACCGCCGCACCGATGCCCGGCGTATGATCGGATAATCCCACGTGACATTGAAATAATTCGCGCATGTGAGGAATGGTGCGCAAATTAGAAAATTCTTCGGGCGCAGGATAGGAGCTCGTGCATTTGAGCAAAATAATATTTTCATTTCCGCAATCGCGGATCGCTCGCACGGTTTCATCCAATTCGGCAATCGTCGCCATGCCGGTGGAAACAATGATTGGTTTTTTTGTGGAAGCGACTTTGCGAATGAGTGGAATATCGATATTTTCAAACGATGCGATTTTGTGGCACGGCACATCGAGCGATTCCAGAAAATCCACTGCGGTGGCGTCGAACGGAGAACTGAAAGCAACCAATCCCAGTTTTTTGCAAAGATCAAAAATCGGCTGATGCCATTCCCACGGCGTGGAAGCTTCCTTGTATAATTCAAAAAGCGATTTTCCATGCCACAAACTTTTTGTATCCGTGATGCGAAATTCATTTTCATTCAAATCCAGCGTCATCGTTTCGGCGGTGTAAGTTTGCAACTTCAGCGCATGCGCGCCGCATTTTGCCGCGGCGCGGACAATATCCAGCGCGCGGTCGAGCGATTGATTATGATTGCCCGACATTTCCGCGATGATAAACGGAGCTGATTCTTCTCCGATCGAGCGTCCGGCGATTTTGATGGATGGAATCATAAAATTTCGTTTTTCAAAGTTTGAACGACAAAATCTTGCTGTTCATTGCTCAATCCGTAATACATCGGCAAGCTCATGCTTGCAGAATAATATTTTTCCGCTTCGGAACAAAGATTTTTTTGAAATCCGAGTTGTTGATAATGCGGTTGAAGGTAAATCGGCATGTAATGCAAATTGACGCCGATGCCTTTTTCTCTCAACGCTTCGAAAATTTGCCGATGCGTTTTTTGGATTTTCTCCGTTTGTAATCGAATGACATAAAGATGATAGCTCGATTGCGTATCGGGATATTGAAACGGCAATACGAGCGGCAAATCACTTAATAATTGATTGTAACGAGCCGCAATTTCTCGGCGGCGGCGGACAAATTCATCCACGCGGTTCATTTGACTGTATCCAAGCGCGGCTTGGATATCGGTCATGCGATAATTAAATCCCAACTCTTGTTGCTCGTAATACCACGGCGCGGGATTTTTTAAAATCATCTCCTCCGGCGCGCGCGTGATGCCGTGCGTGCGCAAGCGCGCGACTTTTGCGTGCAAATTTTTGTCGTTGGTCACGACCATGCCGCCTTCGCCCGTTGTGATAATTTTGATGGCATGAAAACTAAACACCACGCAATCCGAATACGCGCACGATCCGACTTTTTGTTTCAAATAAGAACCGCCCATCGCATGCGAAGCGTCCTCGATAATTTTGAATCCGTATTTTTTCGACAATTCAAAAATCGGTTTCATTTCGCAGGATTGTCCGGTCAAGTGCACGGGAATCACAATCTTAGGAAGTTTTTTTTCTTTTTTCGCTTTTTCTAATTTTTTCTCCAAACGCGCAACGCTCATATTATAAGTGCGCGGATCGATATCGACAAAATCCACGCTTGCGCCGCAGTAAAGCGCGCAATTTGCCGACGCGACAAAACTGATGGGCGTCGTCCACAAAATATCACCGGCTTTGAGTCCGAGCGCGAGGCACGCCAAGTGCAAAGCGGCAGTGCCATTGGCAACGGCGCACGCACATTTCGCTCCGCAGTAATTGGAAACTTTTTCTTCGAAGCGCGGCAAGGCGGGGCCTTGCGTCAACCAATCCGATCGCAATGCTTGAATGACAGCGTCAACGTCTTGCTCGTCGATATGCTGTCGCGCGTAAGGAATTTTCATGCTTTGTGCAATTTTTTCAATTCATCCACGGTGAGAAAACGAGGATTGGTTCCGGAATTATATTCAAATCCTTGTTCGACGGGACGACTCGTCTCGCCGAGAGGATTTTTGCAATAATTCACTTCTTTCGCCCAAAAAATAATCGAAGGACAAATCACGTAATGTTTTTCAAATTCCAGCGTCAGATGCGAATCATCTGCGGGGCACATGATTTCATGCAATTTTTCTCCCGGGCGAATGCCGACGATTTTTGTGGGTAAATTAGGCGCCATTGCTTTTGCCAAATCGGTGATGCGAATCGAAGGGATTTTCGGAACAAAAATTTCTCCGCCCTGCATGCGCTGAAAATTTTTCAAAACAAAATCGATTCCTTCATCCAACGTGATCCAAAAACGCGTCATGCGCGGATCGGTGATGGGTAATTCCTTCGCGCCGGTTTCGATAAGTTTTTTGAAAAATGGCACGACCGACCCTCTCGATCCCGCAACGTTTCCGTAACGCACGACGGCAAACCGCGTGCGATGTCCGCCGGCGATATTATTTCCCGCGACAAAAAGTTTATCCGAAACCAATTTTGTGGCGCCGTAAAGATTGATGGGATTCGCCGCTTTGTCGGTCGAAAGCGCGATGACTTTTTCAACTTCATTGGTAATTGCCGCTTGAATCACATTTTGTCCGCCGAGAATATTGGTTTTGATGCATTCGGTGGGATTGTATTCCGCGGCGGGAACTTGTTTCAACGCGGCGGTGTGAATCACATAATCCACGCCGCGCATGGCTTGCGTGAGGCGATCCAGATCACGCACGTCGCCGACGAAGTAACGCATCGCCGGAGAGGAAATTTCCTGTTGCATTTCGAACTGCTTGAGTTCGTCGCGCGAAAACACGATCAGTTTTTTCGGTTTGAATTTATTTAAAATAACGCGTGTGCAAGCCTTGCCAAAAGAACCTGTGCCGCCTGTGATGAGAATAGATTTGTCGTTCAACATAAATATAATCGATAGAACCTGTAATTATACAACAAGAAGGCGCTCGCGCTCAAGGTATATGCGTCTGCGCGTATGTGCTTGCGCCAAAATGGTTTTTTATTAACTTCTTAAAGAATGACCTTCTGGAAGCAATCATCTTATGATTCCGAGTCGCCGTCTTCGCTGACGGGTTTCGCTTGGGATTTGACGATGATTTTAATCGCGCTCCACGTTGTTTCCACCTTGCTTTGCGTTTTTTTTACGGCGACCGGGCATCAAGCGTGGTTGCAATTTTTGCTTTATTCGCCGATGGATTTTCATCGCGGATATTTTGGAAGTTTATTTCTTTATCCGTTTTATCACGACATCGCGCGCGAACATATTTGGTTTGCCGTGGAAATGGTGATGTTCTTTTGGTTTGGGCGCGAAGTGGAAAAAACCGTCGGCAAATGGCATTACGGCATTCTTTATGGAGCGCTGGTGTGTATTCCGCCGCTATTGATGTTTGCGTTCTCGCCGTGGCTTGGGACATATATATTAGCAGGCTCCAATACGGTGCACTTCACGATGTTTTTGGCGTTTGTGATTCTCTATCCGCAGGCAAATTTCTTTTTTGGTTTTAGCGCAAAATGGCTCGGAATTATTTTCTTTGGCATCGCGATGCTGGCGTATGTCAGCCAAAGGCAATGGGCGTATCTTTTTCAATTATGCAGTTCGCTGGGGCTGGTGTGGATTGCCTTGCCGTGGATGAAAGGAACATCGATGTTGGAGCGTTTCGCCAATTGGAAAACCGCGCGCGCCGAAAATAAATTGCAGAAAAAAAAGCATCGTCTAGCCAAAGCGGAGGAAGATTTTAACGAATCCGTCGATCATATCCTCGAAAAAATCTCCCGCGAAGGCATGCAGAGTCTCACGAGCAGTGAGAGGGAAAAATTAGAACGCGCCCGCACCCGTTTACTAAAAAAAGATTATTAATTCGGATTTCTGGTGTTACTCTAGAAAAGCTTCCACTTGATAGGTGAAGACTTTGAGGTCTTTTTGTGTTTTCCAAGTCGAAGCGGGAAGACCGGCTTTTTCAGAGAGATTATTCAGAAAATCTTCTTTCTGCGGGAAATGTTCCCAGACTTGGGGAAGATAAGTGGATTGGCGATTCCAATTAAAATGAAGCACCACGCCGTCGATATGCGGGCGCAATTTGGAAAGCAAATCTTCCGGCGAAGAAAATTCCAATTTTTGCTGAGGTGTCAGCACGCTGATTTCAATTTTGATTTGATTAAGTTCAGCGGGTTGCACTTTGGGAAAACGATGATCATGAACGGCGGCGTTTTGAGCGTTGTCCATGACGGCGCGATAGAGCGATTCTTGAGGAGTGATATGGCCGATGCAACCGCGCAATTGTCCGTCGATGGTTAACGTCACAAAACATCCTCGAACTTCTTTGAGTTTTTCCGGAATAGTTTTCGCATCGATTTCCGGCAGGCGATTATGGGCGACGACTTCGACGAGCGTTTTACGCGCGAGTTCGAGAAGGAATTTTCTTTCATCAGGCGAATATTGATTTTGAGAAGTAGTAGTAGATGCGTTTTCTTCCTCGTAAAGTGCAATGGCCGCGTACCCCACTACGCCCCGCGATTTGTCGCCGGAAGTATCGCCGCTGTTTTGATAATCGAGTAATTTAGTTTTCCATCCTTTGGGCGAAGCGAGCGCCATCAAGGTAAGTATCGGCGCTTGACCGCATGCTTCTTCCATGCGAAGCGCGTCGGCATTGAGATCGAGAATCGCCTGCACGCATCGTCGATCGAGTTTTTGCGCAAGTTCGTACGGGTGATAATGGCTTAAATCCGAGCTAGCGATCACCACGGTGCGATTGTCCAAAATCGGCGCAAGACTATCGGCCACGGCCTGCGGATCGACTTGTCCAAAAACGATCGGAATAATTTCCGCTTGAGGCAAGAGGGTTTGAATAAAAGGAATTTGAACTTCCAGCGCATGTTCCCACGTGTCGGGAGTTTCTTTTTCGACGGTGCGCGCGGGGGATTGCGCCCACCAATCGGGACGTTGAACATGGCCATTGAGCGCACGGGTGAAGGGTTCGCGCGTAGCGAGTGTTTTTGCTTTGGGCGAAAGTTTCACCGTGCCTAAAGGAGTTGTGTAACTTTCAATATTGGAAATGTATGCACCTTTGAACGCGGCATAATGCGAAGGCGCGAGCACAATGACTGTCTGAATATCGCTTCCCGCAAGTTGTTTGTAAGCTTTTGCGGCGACTATTCCCGAAAATTCATACCCTGCGTGCGGACACACCAACCCTCGAATCGTTCCTAATTTTTCTTTCGACGCCGCCGAAAGATATTTTTGGATCACTGAAGAAAGATCGTTGGGATGAGAAGGATAAAAAAGCCCTGCGACCGCAGGCGGACGGCTATGCTCGACAACTTTAGGAGTCCACGCCGCGACAAAGGCAAAGATAATAACGATAGCACTTCCCGCAATAAGCCAGCGAATAGATTTTTTCATGTGATGACGCGAGTGAATTGTTGCGCAATGGGACGGCGCCGTCCCATACCAAAAGCTTTAGGCGAAACTTTGAGTGCGGGCGCGGCTTGACGCCGTTTATATTCGCTCAAATCGATTTTTTTCATGATATCGCGGAGCATGGTTTGACTTAATTTCGGCGAGCGCATTTGCTTTGGATTTTTTTCCGCTACGACGTACGCTTCGATTATATCGTCCAAAACATCGTACGGCGGCAAAGAATCTTGGTCCGTCTGATGAGGGCGCAATTCCGCGCTCGGCGCGCGACGAATGGTATTCCATGGAATGATTTCTGTTTTTCGATTCAACCATTTTGCGATCTGATACACCTGTGTTTTTAAAACATCGCCCATCACAGCGAGCGCGCCGCACATGTCGCCGTAAAGCGTGCAATATCCCACGGCCATCTCGGATTTATTGCCCGTGGTGAGAAGCAAGCGTCCGGTTTTGTTAGAAATCGCCATCAATAAAAGCCCGCGAATGCGCGCTTGAAGATTTTCTTCAGTAATATCCGGAGACGCAGAGCCGAAAACAGGTTTCAAGCTACGAAGAAGTTGTTCAAAACTTTCTTGGATAGGAATAGTTTGAAAATCAATTTCTAAAACCTTTGCCAATTTTTCAGCATCGACCAAACTTTCCGGACTGGAATATTGCGAAGGCATCGCAACGCCCAACACGCGGTCCGGCCCGAGCGCTTCTACGGCGATTGCGGCTGTCACAGCGGAATCCACGCCGCCGCTAAGACCTAATACCACTTTTTCAAATCCACATTTGGTTACATAATCGCGCACGCCAAGCGCAAGTGCATAAAATAATTGAGACGGCGGCTCCGGATGTAACGAACTCAAAGGATGAGGATGATCGAAATCGATAACGGCAACATGCTCATCAAACGCATGACCGTGAAATAAAAATTTGCCCTTTGCGTCCAAAGCGGAGCTTTGTCCGTCAAAAATCAGCTCATCATTGCCGCCGACAAGATTGACTTGAAGCAATGGAATTTTTTCATCCCGCGCGACCCGCGCAAGCATGCGTTCGCGTATTTTTTCTTTACCGAAATGCCACGGCGAAGCCGCAATATTAATGAGCAAATCAATTTTCTTTTTTTTCAACGCGCGAATAGGATCGCGGCGATAGCGCCGATCCGGCCAAAAATCCTCGTCGTTCCAAATATCTTCGCAAATGGTGACGCCGATTTTTTTACCGGCATAGGTCCATATATTGGCTTCTTGCGAGGGCTCGAAATAACGGTCTTCGTCAAAAACATCGTAAGTCGGCAAAAGACTTTTGTGAAAAAGATATTTGATTTTCCCATGCATCAAAACGGCGGCGGAATTATACAGCGGTTTGCCCGGACGCTTGGGATTGGTCGTGATCGCGCCGATGATCAGAGGGATGCGGTCGATTTTTTTTGCGAGCGTCCGCAACGCGCGTTGGTTTTGATTGATGAAATCCTGCCGATTGAGTAAATCTCTCGGCGGATAACCGGATAAAAATAATTCAGGAGCGACGACGAGTTCCGCTCCTTGTTGAAGGGCTCGTTGGTAGCCTTTCCATGCCTTATTCGCGTTGGAATCCAACGCACCCACTGTGGCGTTGAGCTGAAGACAACCCACTTTCATAAAAATAAATTACCAACGATTCGTATGAACGCGATCTTGTTTAAAACGATTTTCACCGGGCTTATTTTCGGCTGGGTATCCTAAAGGAATCAGCGAAAACGGAGCGATGTGCTTGGGAATTTTAAAGATATTGCGGATGGCCTGCATACGGTCGATATCCGGATAGATACCCGCCCACACAGCGCCGAGTCCTTGCGCATGCGCGGCGAGCAAAATATTTTGCGTAGCGGCGGAGCAATCTTGAGGCCAAAAGCCTTTGTATTTTTCAAGTGTTTCGTCGCCGCAAATCATCATCGCCGCGGCGGCTTGAGTAATCATCCCCGCATGCGGGTGCACGGCGGCGACTTCCTGCATTAATTTTTTATCGGTAATCACAATAAAATGCCACGGTTGTTGATTGCCCGCCGACGGTGCGCTCATGGCGGCCGCCAGAAGCGAATGCATCATATTTTCTGCGATGGGTTTGTCTGTGTACTTGCGCACACTGCGACGGGTTTGGATGGCT
The DNA here is from genome assembly GCA_049324635.1 of Verrucomicrobiota bacterium. GTDB lineage: Bacteria > Verrucomicrobiota > Verrucomicrobiia > Methylacidiphilales > Verrucolacustridaceae > JBMONL01. Next base: position 26,099 of record JBMONL010000063.1, read on the forward strand.
TCCAAGGTTTTCATAGAGCATGGATTTTACTTCATTGTCATGGATATCGGCAATAGAGATGTTCAAAAAAGACGTTTTGCATGAAAAGAGTGTTTAAGGTAGGATTTAAGGCTTATGTCGGAATTGGCAAAAGCATACGAGCCGTCGCAGGTGGAGGACAAAATCTATCAGCGATGGTTGGAGCGGAAGGATTTTCATGGAGACGTGAAGAGCGCGAAGGCGTCGTACTCGATTGTGATTCCTCCTCCGAACGTGACCGGCATGCTCACGATGGGGCATGTGCTCAATAACACAATTCAAGATATCCTGGCGCGGAAGGCGCGGCTCGACGGCAAAGAAGTGATGTGGTTGCCGGGCACGGATCATGCGGGCATTGCCACGCAGACAGTGGTGGAGAAAAAAATTAAAAAAGAGCACAAAAAATCGCGGCATGATTTGGGACGTGAGGCGTTTTTGAAAGAAGTATGGGCGTGGAAAGAAAAACACGGCGGCATCATTATTCAGCAACTCAAAAAACTTGGCTGTTCGTGCGATTGGGAGCGCGAGCGGTTCACAATGGACGAGGGCTACTCGCGCGCGGTGGTGGAGACATTCGTGGAGCTGTTCAAACGCGGCTATATATATAGAGGCAAACGGCTGGTGAATTGGTGTCCGGTCTCTCTGACGGCGATTTCCGACGAGGAAGTGATTCCCAAGCCGCAAAAAGGATTTCTATATTACATGAAGTACGAGATTGTCGAGGAGCCCGGGACATTTTTGGAAATCGCGACGACGCGCCCCGAAACACTCATGGGCGACACGGGCGTGGCGGTGCATCCGCAGGATGAACGTTATCAAAAATATATCGGCAAGCATTGTTGGCGGCCGTTTCCGAAAGAAAAAATTCCAATTGTGGCGGATGAGGCGATTGACCCGAAGTTCGGAACCGGCGTACTCAAAGTGACGCCGGCACACGATAAGATGGATTTTGAAATCGGGCAGAGACACGGGTTGTCCGCGATTGATATTTTTACGCCGGCGGCAAAAGTGAATTGTCCGAGCGTGCCGGAATTGCACGAATTGGATCGTTTTGACGCGCGCACAAAATCGGTGGAGATGTTGCGCGAGCGTAATCTTCTCATCAAAGAAGAACCGTATGAAAATAATGTTGGTTTCAGTGAACGCGCGGATGTGCCAATTGAGCCACGGCTTTCCGAACAATGGTTTTTGAAATATCCAAAAACGCAAGACGCGCTTCGCGTGGTGCGCGAGAGGTTGATTCGTTTTTTTCCCGATCGATGGGAAAAAGTTTATCAGCATTGGCTGGATAATATTCAGGATTGGTGCATCTCGCGGCAACTTTGGTGGGGACATCGCATTCCGGTGTGGTGGCGGGAAAAGGAAATGAAATGTCAGGTGGATTCGCCCGGAAAAGGTTGGACGCAAGACGAAGATGTGCTCGACACGTGGTGTTCGTCGTGGCTTTGGGCATACGCGACGATGGACGCGGCGACACTCAAGAAATTTTATCCCACGAGCGTGTTGGTGACAGGACCGGATATTATTTTTCTGTGGGTCGCGCGCATGATCATCGCTTCACTTGAATTCAAGCCAGGAAAAACCGAAAAAGACGAAGACAATATTCCGTTTCGCGATGTTTATTTCACCGGACTCATTCGCGATAAGCAGGGACGCAAGATGTCGAAATCTCTGGGCAATTCGCCCGATCCTCTGGATTTAATTTTCAAATACGGCGCGGATGGATTGCGGTTTGGACTCATGCGCATCGCGCCGCAAGGAGCGGATATTCGTTTCGACGAAAAACAAATCGAAGAAGGCAGAAATTTTTGCAACAAGCTGTGGAATTCGTGCCGCTTCCGACAGATGCAGGGAAAAATTGATGCTTCGATCGATCCCATGAGACATGAGTTGACGCCATTCTGTCATCATATTTTGAAAAAACTTGATGAACTTATTGAGCGCGTGAATCGCGGATTCGAAAATTACGAATTCAACGCCGTCGCGGCGGATATTTATTCATTCGTGTGGGATGATTTTTGCTCGCGCTTCATCGAGGCGGCAAAAGCGGATTTTACTGAAGAAAAAAATGCGACGCACGCGGGCACATTGGCGACGTTTGATTTTGTGCTTTCGAGAATTTTGCGCATGTTGCATCCGTACGCGCCATTTATCACCGAGGAATTGTGGTTGAAATTGGATTTTGGTAAAGAAACGATTCAATTCGAACCTTGGCCCCAACCGTCGAATTTGAAATTGGATTTGGAACAAGCGGAGCGCGCGGCAAAAATTTATGAAACCGCCGATACAGGGCGCAGACTCAAAGCGGAGTATCATATTCCGTCGAATCAAAAACCGACGATGAAACTTCACGCTACCACCAAGCTTTCCGCCAGCGAGCAAACGGCATTGACGAAATTGATCAACGCGGAAGCGCTGATTTTAGTGGATGAAAAACCGCCGAAAACGCCGCTTGCTTTCACGCCGTTGGGAGAATTATTCCTTCCGCTCGAAGGATTGATCGATCCGGAAAAAGAAAAACAACGCCTCGAAAAAGAACTCGAAAAAGCGACTTCAACGCTCGAACGCGAAAACAAAAAATTGAGCAACGAAGCCATGTGCTCCAAAGCACCCAAAGAAAAAGTGCAAGAATGGCACACCCTTGCCGAGGAAGCCGCCAAACAAATCGCTAAACTGAAACAACAATTGGAAAATTTGTAGATTTGTGATAAGTAGATTATATGAACGAGTTAATTTTTGAAGTAACGCAAGAATCCGATGGCGGATATGTGGCGGAATGTTTAAGTGAAGATATTTTTACTCAAGGCGATTCGTGGGAGGAGTTGAAGAAAAATGTCATCGAGGCGATTAAGGGATTTTATTTCGATTCCAAGATGCCGCAAAAAGTTCGTTTACATCTGGTCAGAGATGAAATACTGAGCGCGGCATGATGTTCGCGCAGTCGCCGAAGTTCAAAATCTTTCAAAAGAAGAAGTATTGCGAAAACTCTCAGTATTCTGATTGATAAGTTCGAAAAAAAATCCATGCAAAAAAAGATATTTATTTTCTCAAAAAAATGCTCCCTCACAGCGTCATCACGAGGAGCCTTTTTGCGTTTCGCAAAAGGCGACGTGGTGATCTTGGGCGCAGGGGAGGTTTTTAACGAACGACTTATACTATTTCTAGAAAATAAATTTACAAATAAACCCTCCCTTTATTCCACTGGATTCCCGCTCAAGGCGGGAATGACAAGTGGAAAGAAGAATTTTGTGAGGCAAGTCGCAATAAGCGCATGTGTAAACTTATTTTTTGGATTTAGTATTATTCAACGAATTTATCAATCAGGTCATTAGCATGATTTCAACGGCAATTTTTTTAATCTACGCAGCAGGTTTTTTTCTTTTGGCGTGGATGCTATGGATTGTGTGGCAGATGAGGAAGAAGGGGGCGCCGTTTTGGCCGAGTTCGCGGAGGAAAGTGAAGGAGATGTTGGAATTGGCGCAGGTGCGGGAAGGCGATTGCGTGGCGGATTTGGGAAGCGGCGATGGGAGATTGATTTTGGCGGCGGCGGAAGCGGGCGCAAAAAAAGCGACGGGATATGAGATTGATCCGTTTTGGTTAAACGTGGCCGTGGAAAAAAGAAAACGATCTCCGCACATGGAAAAAATTCAATTTGTTAAACAATCGTTTTGGGATGCAAACCTGGGCGAATGCAATGTTGTGTTTTTATATCAAGGCAAACATATCATGCGCGATTTGAATAAAAAATTAAAAAAAGAACTTCCCCGAGGCGCTCGCGTGATTTCCAATCGCCATACTTTTCCGGAATGGACGCCAACAAAAACTTCCAGCGGCGTTCATTTGTATATTCTCTAATCTCAATTTCTCACTATCAGAGGTAAAACACGCACAGAGCCTTGGGGTCAAGTTGTAAAATTCGGTATCCGTTTGCACAGACTCGTCCTAGGGGGTGTCGTCACGAGAGGAAAGTGACGACACCCCCTAAGCGTAGTCGAAGGACGTAACTGCGCAACCATGACCTCGCCGCTTGCAAAATCTGGTGAGAAAGCCAAGAAAACGGCTATGACATTATTTAAATGCTCTAAAAAAACTTTCGAAATTAAAATTCCGGAATTTTCTTTTCGAGTTTTAAAAGCGTACCTTTTTTCTGCGGGATGTATTCAACGGAATCAAAAATCTGCGCGATCAAAAACGATCCGAGTCCTCCGGGTTGGATTTTTTCCAATGGACGACCGCGAATTTGAGAAGCATCTACAGGCTTGCCTTCGTCTTGAAGAGAAATATACAACACATCCTCTTCGATTTCTGATCGAAGAGCAATGGGACCAGGATGTCCATCATAGGCATGACGATAAATATTGGTGACAGCTTCGTCGCAAGCGAGAACGATTTGCCCCGTCGTGAGATCGTCAAAACCCGCGAACTGCGCCCATGATTCGACGAATTCTCTAGCCATACCTAACACAGAAGGGTCGCATGTTTGCTCGAGTTCCGCCATTGGCGGCATGCCCCGCCAATCCAAAAATAAAAGCGAAGCATCGTCGTGTTGCGGAGCATGATTCATAAACGTTTGCCACGAATGCACAGCGCGAGAAAATATCGCCGAAGCGGACATGCCGGTTTGAAGCGATCTCAAAAAACGCTCCTTGGTAAATTCATCGCCATCGGGATTGCGCGATTCCGTCACACCGTCCGAAAACAACATCCAACAATGCCCGCGTTCGAGAGGAAAAATTTGGGACGTGTATCGAAAATTCGGCAAAATGCCGAAAGGCATCTGTAGTAAAACATCGGGTTGATGCCATTGACGCGTGTCCATGTGAAACGGCGGGTACTGCCCCGCCGCGCAGACGTGAATAACTCTTGCTTCTGCGTCGGCCAAAAGAAAAGTAAGTCCGATAAATCGTCCGCCGTTGAGATCGGTGGAAATTTGTTTATTGAGTTCGGTCACCCAAGAACCCAAATCATCTGTAAGACAACCGAACATCGCTTTGATAGTAGCCGTGACGCGCGCCATGGTGAGCGCGGCTGGCACGCCCTTGCCGCTGACATCGCCGAGTCCGAGAAGAAAACGTTTTTTATCCGGACAAGGATACACAAAACAAAAATCGCCGCCGACTTTGCGCGCGGGAAGATATTCCATTCGAATTTTACATGTTTTAAAAGAAAGAATTCGCGCCGGCAAAAACGATTGTTGGATTTCGTTCGCCAATTCCATTTCTTGTTTGACTCGCACTTGCTCCAATTCGCGTTTTTGCGCCTCAATGCGCAACAGTGCGCTAATAATCAATCCACTGAACGCTTCGCAAATTGTTTCATCGCGCTCGTCAAAAAAATCGCGTCCGATGGGATTGATGACTTGAAGCACGCCGAGTTTTTCCGCGCCGTTGAGAAGCGGAACGGTGATGATCGAGCGAGTGACAAAGCCGGTTTTTTCGTCGATTTTGGCGTAGTGACGCGGATCGTTTTGCGCGTCTTTGATCGTCACTGTTTTCCCTGATTCAAACGCCACGCCCGCCACGCCTTCGCCTTTGGGCACGCGCAAAGCAAAAAGCAACGGCGCCTTATCGCCGCGCGCGGAGTGAATAATTAAATCGCCGGTTTCGCGATCCGGAAGCAAAATCGAACACGCTTCAATCCCCAGCACTTCCTGAGAACGACGCAAAATTTCATCGAGCAGAGTATTGAGTTCCATGACGCGCCCAAGCGAGCGAGCTAACTCCACCAGCGCTTGATAGCGTTTTAAATCGTTCATCTGCGCCATACAAACAGCATCTCCGCTTTAAAAAAATTGCTCAAGATTAAAAAAATCTGGTGCGAAAATAAAAAGCTGTTACATTTTTCGTTGAAAGGAATTTTATGGCCGCAAAGAAAAAGAAAGCCACCAAGAAGAAAAAGAAAAGCTGTTGCTGTTCCTGCAGATAGGCAAAGCATACTTTCAGATTTCTTTGTTATGAATGGCTCGATCTATTCATAAAGGGGTGTTTTGTCTATAAATAACGCGAACGCAAAAATTTTCGTTACGCTTTTTTGATCGCTTCTTTCAATCTGTCCAAAATTTTATTTCGATCTTTTTCACCGGCGTTTTTGATGCGAATACCTGCGGCGAGAGGATGTCCGCCGCCGCCGAATTCAGTGGCGATTTGGTTGACATCGATCAAACCTTTGGAGCGAAGGCTGACTTTGAGATAATCTTTTCCGAATTCAAAAACCGCCGAAGCTTGCACCGTGGCAATTTCTTGTAATTTTTCCACCAAACCTTCCATATCGGGCGGAAGCGCGCTACTTTTTTGAAACATTTCAGGGCGCAACGTCAAATGCGCCAACCGCTGATCGCATTCCAAAGTAAACGTCTCCATCGCCAAACGATGCAATTCGAATTGAGGGAGCGATACGGATTGATAACATCTTTGCGCTAAGGCGGCAGGGTCTGCGCCTGCTTCAATCAGACGAGCCGTAGCGCGAAATATTTCCGCCGTCGTGCCTCGGTATCGAAACGAGCCGGTATCGGTGCTCACACCCACAAAAAGACATGTCGCAATCTCTGCATCCATGGGCATGTGCATGGCCTCGATCAATTCCTGCACGAGGGAAGCCGTCGATGGCAAATCAGGACGGATGATATTGATTTTGCCAAAACGAGTACTGCTCACGTGATGATCCAAATTCATATCCACTTCGAAACTCCAACTTAAAAATACTTCGCCCAAACGTTCTTTGGTCGAAGTATCCAAAGCCACCCATACATCGCAATCGGCAGGTTGATCTTTTTGGGATTTTTCAATGTCCTGTGCTCCCGGTAAAAATCGATAAAGCTCGTTCATACCATCAGGACTGAACATTCTTACAGTTTTTTTCATTTTTTTGAGAGACAATCCCAACCCCAACATCGCTCCATAAGCATCTCCATCCGGCCTGACATGACTGATTAGACCAATACTTTTTGCCGACTTCAGCAACTCCAGCGCTTTTTGAAAATCATTTGCCATTTTTGAAACGTCCACCTTATCACATTTGTGCGTCATATCAAAAGCAACTTTTCTCGCTTCTCTGAATCTTGACGGTCAGGTTTTAATCTCTAAAAAGAAACCATGAGTCGAGTGTTAATTATTGGAGCTGGCGGAGTGGGTCGCGTGGTTGCTCACAAGTGCGCGCAAGCAAAAGATGTTTTCTCGGAAATTATGCTGGCCAGCCGCACGTTGAAAAAATGCAAAGAAATTCAAAGCGAAATCAAACGCCCTATTCGCGTCGCGCAATTGGACGCGGATAGAGTTGGCCAAACGGTCGCTCTCATTAAGAAATTTAAGCCGCATATCGTCATCAATGTTGCGCAACCGTACCAGGATTTGCCGATTATGGATGCCTGCCTGAAAATGAAGGTGGATTATCTGGATACGGCGAATTATGAGCCGCGCGACAAAGCGGAATTTTGCTACAAATGGCAATGGGCGTATCAAAGCAAATATAAAAAGGCCGGCGTGATGGCGCTTTTGGGTTGCGGATTTGATCCGGGTGTTTCGAATATTTTTTGCGCATGGGCGCAAAAACATCATTTCGACGAAATTCACACGATTGATATTCTCGACTGCAACGCCGGTAGCCACGGCCACGCGTTTGCGACTAATTTTAACCCGGAAACCAATATTCGCGAAATTACTCAGCGCGGGAAATATTGGGAAAACGGCAAGTGGATCACCACTGACCCGCTCGAAATTCATTTTCCATTCGATTATCCGCAAATCGGTCCGAAAGAAAGTTATCTGCTTTATCACGAAGAATTGGAATCGCTCGCGAAAAATATTCGCGGACTCAAACGCATTCGATTTTGGATGACTTTTGGGCAATCCTACATCACCCATTTGCAAGTATTGCAAAATGTCGGCATGACGCGCATTGATCCTGTGAGTTACGAAGGAAAAAAAATCGTGCCGTTAAAATTCCTCAAAGCGCTTTTGCCTGATCCGGCTTCTTTGGGAAAAACCTATACAGGCAAAACCAATATCGGATGCCTTTTCAAAGGCATTCAAAACGGCAAAGAAAAACAACTTTATATTTATAACGTCTGCGATCATGCCGAGTGTTACAAAGAAACTAAATCGCAAGCCATTTCTTATACCACCGGTGTGCCTGCAATGATCGGCGCGATGATGATGGTCACCCAAAAATGGCGCGGCCAAGGCGTTTTCAACGTTGAAGAATTCGATCCCGATCCTTTCATGGCAAAACTCAACATCTACGGACTTCCTTGGATTGTTGAAGAGCTTCCCGCCAATAAAAATTTGATTCCTGTCTGAAGGTTTGTTGAAATTATGCTCTCGGATGGGCGGATTGGTAAGTTTTGCGGAGGCGTTCGGCGGTAACGCGGGTGTAAATTTGCGTAGTGTCGAGATGAGCGTGGCCGAGGAGTTCTTGCAGAGAACGCAAATCGGCGCCGCGGTCTAATAAATGAGTGGCAAAGGAGTGGCGAATTTTGTGAGGAGAGAGCGAAGCGTCGAGTCCCGCATACCGCAAATATTTTTTGAATAATAATTGCACGGCGCGGGCGGTGAGCGGTTTTCCTTGGGGATTGAGAAAAATAAATCCGCTTGGGCGTTGAAATTTTACAGGAAGTTCGTCGCGATAAACTTCAAGAGCGCGTGAGGCGGGATCGCCGAGGATCACCATGCGTTCTTTGCGGCCTTTGCCGAGAACGCGGATATTTCCGGTGTAAAAATCAATATCTTCCCAGCGCATGGAGATCATTTCGCTTAAACGAATGCCTGTGCTGTAGAGGACTTCGAGTAGCGCGACGTCGCGCAGGGCTTGCCAGCGAAAAAGTTTGCGGCCTTTCTTTTTTGCGCGGCTTTTCCATTCTTCCATCGGCGCGGATAAAAAATGCGCGATTTGTTCTTCCGTGAAAAACTTTGGAAGTTTTTTTCCGCGCGATGGCATTTTGATATCCAAGAGAGGATTGTCTTTGCGTAATCCGCGTTTGCTCAAAAAGCGATAAAACGCGCGGAGCGCCGCGAAGCGCAGACGAATCGACGACGCATGCAAGCTTTGTTGCATGGAAAGCGTGTAGAGATATCGGCGAAAATCTTCGGGAGATATTTTTTGCCATGTTTGGCCTTGAGATTTTGCGGAAAATTCCAGCATGGCATGCGTGTAATTGCGAACGGTGTACGCAGAATTTCCTTTTTCGTCGCGCAAGTATTTTAAAAATGCTTTTGCCCACGCAACCGGCTCTAGCATGTTTTTCACGGACTTCATTGTAAAATATTTTATCCCAATTTTTTTATTCTACGAAGCAATTTATCTGATTTCTTATTTTGACTTATGAGATAAGCGGAAGCAGATTATTTTCGGTGAAAGATCGCATTCAAAGGGAAGACGCGCTGAAGCATGTTTATAATTGCTTGGAGGAAGGTAAGGCCGTGACTCTGGAGGGAATTGCCGGAGCGGTTTCGATTTCCAGAGAAGAAGCAACGCATCTCATGGGAAATTTAGAAAAGCAAGAATGGCTGGTCATGGGAAAAAACGGCGCGGAGTTGACGTCGAGTGGACGACAGTATGCGCTTCAAATTATTCGCGCGCATAGAGTGTATGAAGCGTATTTGGCGCAAGAAACGGGCGTCGAGGAAATCAAATGGCATCGCGAAGCGGAGGTTGCAGAACATCGGCTTTCCAAAGAAGAAGTGGAGCGGCTTGCGGAGCGATTAGGGCATCCGAAGTTTGATCCGCACGGAGACCCGATTCCCTCAGAACATGGCGAAATCATTCTTCTGGACGGCGTATGTATTTTGGCGTGTCCGGTTGCTTGGGAAGGGCGCGTGGTGCATGTGGAAGATGAGCCGGAGAGTATTTACGCAAGCATTGTCGCCGTTGGTATAGCGCCAGATTTGCAAATTAAAATTTTGGAATCAGGAATGCACGTATTGAAAATTCAAGCGGAAGGGCGCGTCATCGAAATTTCCAAACAAATGGCGGCAAATATTTTGGTGACGCCGTTACTGAAAGGACAGTCGGCTCATTTGGATGTAAAGAGACTTTCGTTGTTATTGCAGGGCGAGAAAGGTAAAATTGCAGGATTAGCGACGGCGTGTCGCGGCAAAGAACGGCAGAGGTTGTTGGATTGGGGATTTGTGCCGGGGGCAAAAGTGGAAGCGGAATTAGGCGGACCGTTCGGCGATCCGATGGCGTATCGCATCAAAGGTACGTTGGTTGCTTTGCGCAAAGAGCAATCCGATCACGTTTTATTGGAGTCTGCGGAATGAAAACGTGCGAATCTTGTCCTTATTTTGGAAAAGTGGATTTTTTTAAAGGAAAATGGGATTATACGATCGCGCTCGCAGGCAATCCGAACACCGGTAAAAGCACAGTGTTTAATTTGCTGACGGGATTGAAACAACACACCGGAAACTGGCCAGGCAAAACGATTACGCGGGCGGAGGGACGTTTGGATTACGGAGGCAAACGATTCAAAATTGTGGATTTGCCGGGAACATATTCGCTTTTGTCCGCCAACTCCGAGGAGGAAGTCGCGCGGGATTTTATTTTGATCAATAATCCGAATGTGACGGTGGTGGTGGTGGACGCATGTCGTTTAGAGCGTAATTTGAGCTTGGTTTTGCAAATCATGCAAATCACTGATCGTGTGATTGTGTGTTTGAATTTAATGGACGAAGCGGAGGCGCACGGATTGGAAATTAACGTCAAAGGATTGGCGAATGATTTGGGAGTGCCCGTCGTCCCGATGGCGGCGCGCGAAAAAAAGGGATTGGATGTTTTGTTGCGCGAAATTCGCGACATGGCGGAGGGACAATCCAAAACACAACCTCGGCGGCTGGAATATCTCTCTCCGCCTCTGCAAAAAGCGGTTCAAGAACTTTCGAGTTTGTTGAAAAAAAGTTTTCCCCGTATGAAGCACGCTTCATGGATCGCCTTGCGATTATTGCAAGGCGACCCGCGCATCGCGCAAGCTGTCACATCCGGCGAGTTGGAAAAAATGTATGCACAACGCGATGCAAAATGAAATCTTAGAAGCGGCAAAAAAATTGCGCTGGGAAACGCCGGATCATTTTCATGACCAATTTACGCAAGCGGTTTATCGCGAGACGGAGCGTCTTGTCAAAAAGAATGTGCGTTTGGGAGAAGGGCAACAAAAGCGACGTTGGGAAAAAAAACTGGATTTTATTCTGACGAATAAATGGACGGCGTTTCCCATGATGTTTTTGATTTTGGGAGTCGTTTTGTGGCTGACCATTCAAGGCGCCAACGTGCCATGCAGTTTGTTGGCGCGGCTGTTAGTCGATCAAGGACATCACGCGCTCCAAGCATGGACGCAATCGTTGCCGGTGTGGGAATGGTTGAGAGGATTATTGATCGACGGAGTTTATTTGACGACGGCGTGGGTCATCAGCGTCATGCTTTTTCCTATGGCGATTTTTTTTCCGTTGTTCACGATTCTTGAAGATTTCGGATATTTGCCGCGCGTGGCGTTTAATATGGACCCGCTCTTCAAAAAAGTCGGCGCGCACGGAAAACAAGCGCTTACGATGGCGATGGGCATGGGTTGCAACGCGGCTGGAGTGATCGCGGCGCGCATCATTGATTCTCCAAGGGAAAGACTGATCGCGATTTTGACAAATAATTTTTGTTTGTGCAATGGACGCTGGCCCACCCAAATTGTGCTGGCGACGATTTTTATCGGCGCCATGGTTCCTCGCGGCATGGAAAATATGATGACGACAGCTTGCGTGGTAGGAATTGTTTTTTTGGGATTAGCGCTGACCTTCGGATCGTCGTGGCTTTTGGCAAAAACTCTTTTGCGCGGCGAGCCGTCCACATTTAGTTTGGAATTGCCGCCGTTTCGCCCACCGAGAATTCTCAAAACGCTTTATACTTCCATCATTGATCGCACGATCTTTGTTTTGTGGCGCGCGATTCTTTTTGCGATGCCGGCGGGCGCGATCATTTGGTTGGTGTCTAATATTTCTATTGGAGAAAGAACGTTGGCGGCGTGGGGAATTCATTTTTTGAATCCTCTCGGATGGATAATGGGGCTGAATGGAATTATTCTTTTGGCGTATATCGTCGCCATTCCCGCCAATGAAATCATTATTCCAACGATTTTAATGCTGACCGTGCTCACGAACAAAATGTCGGGCATTGGCGAACAAGGCGCTGGTGTTTTATTCGAAACAAAACATTCCGCATTACAACAATTGCTGACAGCAAGCGGTTGGACAACGCTCACAGCGATTTGTTTGATGATATTTTGCCTGAGCCACAATCCGTGCTCGACGACAATTTATACGATTTGGAAAGAAACGCGAAGCGTGAAATGGACTGCCGTATCCATCTTAATGCCGCTCATCATTGGATTTATTTTATGCGCGATGACCGCGGCATTATGGCGCGGAATACAATAATCGCATTAAATGATCCTCTGGAAACGGCGGCATTTGGTGAATCACTTCTAAATAATGCGGGTCGTTATATTTTTTTGCGGCGGTGATGAGAAGCGGAATCATGTCGGCAACCCAATCGTTCTCTTCCTGAATTTGCGCGCGCGTCCACTCGCGTTTTTGAATCGCAAAAGGAATCAGATAATCCAGCGCGGCGCGGAGACTTTGATTTTTTGATCCTTCAAAATGCCAGAGATCGATTCCCACGCGCTCGGCTTGCAACGCAATGGCAAAAAGTCCGCGTAGGTTGTAAATGGGATAATACCACGAACGCGAACGGTACATTTCAAGGAATTGGCTTCCGTCGGAAGAAATTTGAGACTCGATGCGTCGCTCAGCGCTTTGCGAAAGAATTTCACGAGAGGCTTTTTCATCGTTAAGAAAAAGCGCAACTGCGGAAGTATGCGCGTCGTACCACGTACCATGATTATTTTTCATTCGGTATTCCACTTTTCCAAAAAAACTTCCGCGCACCCACGTAAAATATTGACGAAACCAATCGCGGAGCGCGGAATCGTCTTTTTCCGTCCACTGCGGATGAGGTTGGCAAAGCGCGAGTGCATCGAGCATCTGCACAAGCTCGGCGCCGCGAATAATTCCCAGCGAAAGTCCGCTCGTAAGGCCGGGGATGACTTGCGCGTGCTCAAAGTGCGGCGTCATGCGCGTCGCTTCGTCCAAAAACCAAACGCGAATCAAAGAAAAAACTTTTTCGGCATACACGTCCTTATTCGTGAAATAATAAGCGAGTGATAATTTTTGCACCGAGCGAAGTAATGTGAAATATCGCGTGCGGTCATATGGGTCGCCTTCCGCTTCGGGATTCACAAGCCCATCGCGCAACCAATAAGGCTTTTTACTCTTTGTCCACTTATTCGGCCAAAAATAAGGCGCTAAAGAATAAAAATCATGAATATCATACGGAGAATTTTTTTTGTGCGTTACGGAATACGAGCCGCCAGCGAGCGCCTGATCGGCTTCGCGCATGAGGCGTTCATAGGAAGTTTGAAGCGCAGGATCGTTTTGCTTCAAGCGGGCGCGAATTTTGACGAGTTCTTCGCCGTCCCAAAAATATGTCTTCGGAATGCTGGAAGCAAATCGAACCGGTTCCATTACAGGCGCCGCCGCAGGCTTTTTTGTGAAAAAAATGAAATAAACGCAAAACAACCCTAGAATAACGGCGAAAATTTTAATAAAGCGTGAATTGAATTTTTTCATTTTTTCAGTATTGTTGGTGTTTTATGACAACGATGCAAACTCAAACCAAATCTGGCGGAAATATTCAAGAAATTCAACAGGCAGTCGCCGCATCTTCTGGATGGGTGCATGTATTGCAACAGCAAATGGGGCGCGTGATTGTAGGACAAAAAAATTTGGTGGATCGATTACTCATTGGATTGATCGCCAACGGGCATTTATTATTGGAAGGCGTGCCGGGTTTGGCAAAAACGCTTTCGCTCAAAACGCTCGCGGCGATTATTCAGGCAAAATTCCAGCGCATTCAATTCACGCCCGATATGTTGCCCGCGGATATTGTGGGCACGTTGATTTATAATCCGCGTGATGGAAGTTTTCATACCAAACAAGGTCCCATTTTTGCGAATTTGGTTTTGGCGGACGAAATTAATCGCGCTCCCGCAAAAGTTCAAAGCGCGTTGCTCGAAGCCATGCAGGAACGCCAAGTCACCATCGGCGAAGAAACATTTAAATTGCCGGATCCCTTTTTGGTGTTGGCGACACAAAACCCGGTGGAACAAGAAGGAACCTATCCTCTGCCCGAAGCGCAAGTCGATCGGTTCATGTTAAAAGTAATCATCACGTATCCAAATAAAATGGAAGAAAAAGCGATTTTGGAAGCGATGGCGACGACGGCGGGAATTCCTCATGTGGATTCCGTGGTGAGTCTCCCGGAAATTATGCGCGCGCGCGAAACGGTGAATCTTATTTATGTCGACGAAAAAATTAAGGATTACATCGTGGATATCGTATCGGCAACGCGCGATCCGAAAGCCTATCATTTGGATTTGGAACCGTATATCCGCTATGGCGCGTCGCCGCGCGCGACCATTTATCTGACGCTCGCAGGAAAAGCCGTCGCCTTTTTGCAGGGACGCGGTTATGTGACGCCTCAAGACATCAAATCCATTGCGCATGATGTTTTGCGGCACAGAATTTTGGTCAGTTACGAAGCGGAAGCGGAAGGGATTTCTTCCGAAAATATTATTCAGAAAATTTTAGACACCATTCCCGTCCCGTGATTTTTTGAAAGAATTAACAGAATAAAAATTTTCTTTGCGGCTTTGCGCTCTTTGCGCGAAACACGGGCAAAAAGGCGCGGAGCAAATTCTGTTAATTTTGTTAATTCTGTCAAAAATTTTATGAATACAATTCAAGTACGCGCAATTTTAAGCAAGGTGCGGCAAATCGAAATCCGCACCAATCGCCTCGTTACTGAAACTTTGGCGGGCGAATATCATTCCGTTTTCAAAGGACGCGGCATGAATTTCGACGAGGTGCGCGAATATGTGCCCGGCGACGATGTGCGCACGATTGATTGGAATGTCACCGCTCGCGCCACGCACGGACAAGCCTTCGTTAAAAAATTCACCGAGGAGCGCGAGTTAACGATTTTACTGGCGGTGGACGTGAGCGCGTCGGGAAATTTTGGCTCGCAAAATCAAAGCAAACGCGAAATGGCGGCGGAATTAGCAAGCGTGCTGGCATTTTCGGCAATCAAAAATCAGGACAAGGTGGGATTGATTTTGTTTACGGACAAAATTGAGAAATATATCCCGCCCAAAAAAGGTCGAAGCCATGTTTTGCGCGTCATTCGCGAAATTTTATTTTTTGAACCGGAGCGCAAAGGCACGCACATTCCTTTAGCGTTGAATTTTTTAAATCGAGTGATGCAAAAACGCGCGATTGTCTTTTTGATTTCCGATTTTTATTTGCATGCATCCCAATTGCCTGAAGAATTTCGCGCATCGCTGAAACTCACCAGCAAGCGGCACGATTTGGTGGCGTTGCATATTGCCGATCCCAACGAATACGAATTGCCCAAAGTCGGCGTCATTACGTTGCAGGATTCGGAAACCGGCGAAGTTTTTGAGGTGAATACATCCAATGAAAAATTGCGGCATCAATACGCGCAACTCGCCAAACAAAAACGCGAAGAATTACACAGAACTTTGCGCGGCGCGGGCGTAGATGTATTGAAATTAAACACCGCGACGCCGTACTTGCCGGAGTTGGTTAAATTTTTTCACAAAAGAATCAAACGATGAATCCATTGGAAGACATTCGGGATATTCAGGGTCCGATTCCGTTTCCTTCTCCGTGGGGATGTATTGGGGGAATTATTTTAACGCTTCTCATCATCGGCGGAATTATTTGGTGGATTACGTGGTGGAAAAAAAATCGCAAAAAAACTTCTCTGCCGAAAGCGGACGCCATTGCGTTGCAATCTCTGGAGGAAGCAATGATGTGGATTGAAAAAAACTCGCCGCGGGAATTTTCGTTTGCGGTGTCGGAAATTATTCGCGTGTATATTGAAAATCGTTTCCAAGTATTCGCCGCGCGAAAAACCACAGAGGAATTTTTAAGGGATTTGTTGGAAAAACACGACAGCCCGCTTGCGCAATGGAAAAATTCACTGGAGGATTTTTTGATGCATTGCGACTTGGCGAAATTTGGAAAACATCCGTTGACGAAAGAAGCGATGATGAAAATGTTGGAAAGCGCGAAAACGTTTGTCATGCAAACCACATCGCAAGTCGAGGAGGCAAAGGCATGATTCATTTCGCGCATCCGGGTTTTTTGTGGTTGTTGGGTATTTTGCCGATATTGGCTTTTTGGAAGGGAAAATTCGGCGCCGCGCCCGCCGTAGAATATTCCAGCACGGAGATTGTGAGTTTAGTTTCTAAAAAACGAAAACAAAACGCGGGAAAATTTTTGGCGACGTTGCGCTTGTTTGCGATTGGCTTATGCATCATTGCGCTTGCGCGTCCGCAATGGGGACGCAGTACCACCGAAGAAGAATCGAACGGAATTGACTTGATGTTGGCAATGGATGTGTCGGGTTCCATGGAGGCGATGGATTTTAAATTGTATGGGAAACCAACGTCGCGTTTGGATGTCGTCAAAACTGTCGTCGCACAATTTGTCGAAGAACGTTCGAATGATCGGATCGGCGTGGTGGCATTTGCGGGGCGTCCGTATTTGGTGAGTCCGCTTACCCTCGACCACGACTGGCTTCAGCAAAATATGGATCGCGTGCAAATCGGACTCGTGGAAGATCGCACAGCGATCGGCTCGGCGATCGCCACCGCGGTGAATCGATTGAAAAATCAGCCGTCAAAATCCAAAGTCGTCATTTTACTCACCGATGGCGTGAACAATGCCGGAAAAATTTCGCCGCTCATCGCCGCAGATTCCGCGCGCGCGATGGGCGTACGCATTTATACCATCGGCGCAGGCGCGCAAGGGGAAGCTCCTATGCCGATCATCGATGCATTCGGGCAAAAGCGGTTCGTGATGATGCCCGTGGAAATGGATGAAGAAACTCTGAAAAAAATCGCCGATACCACCGGCGGAAAATTTTTTCGCGCGACGGATACGGATTCTTTAAAGCGTATTTACGGCGAAATCGATCAAATGGAAAAAACGACTTATCGCGCTAAACGCTTTGACAATTACAAAGAAATTTTCGCATGGGCGCTTATTCCCGGATTGCTGATTTTGGGCGGAGAAATTTTATTGGGCGTCACTTATCTGCGTCGATTGCCATGAAATTTTTATATTCATTTTATTTGTTGGCGGGCGCAATAGCGTGCGGCGTTGCGTTTTTGCTCTATCGATTGCGGGATAAAAGAAACCGTGAGATTTTGGAAAATTTTGCCGCGAAACATTTGTTGGAAAAATTAACGGCAAGCGTTTCGCTACGCCGCAGAGCAGTCAAACGTATTTTTATCATGGTTGCGCTATTGTGTTTGTTTTTTGCTTTGGCGCGTCCGCAATGGGGATTTCGCTGGCAGGAAGTGAAACAACGCGGCATCGATGTGCTCTTCGCCATCGACACATCCAAGAGCATGTTGGCGCAAGACGTGAAACCGGATCGCCTCAGCCGCGCGAAATTAGCCGTGCTGGATTTTGTTTCGCAATTGCAGGGAGATCGCGTGGGACTTGTGGCGTTTTCGGGAACGGCGTTCACGCAGTGTCCTCTCACGCTGGATTACGATGCCTTCGCGGAAACTTTGAATGAACTCGATACAAATATTATTCCGAAAGGCGGCACCAATTTGGCTTCGGCGATTGAAGAAGCGGTGACCGCGCTTGAGTCGCAAAAATCCAATCACAAAATTTTAGTTCTCATCACCGACGGCGAAGATTTGGAAGGACAAGGACTCGTTGCCGCGCGCAAAGCGACCGAAGTCGGACTCAAAATTTTCGCCGTAGGCGTCGGCACAGCGCAGGGAGAACTCATTCCCGTGCCGGAAGAAACCGGCGGCGTGCAATTTATTAAAGATGCTCAAGGACAAGTCGTGAAATCGCGTTTGGACGAAAGCACGCTGGTCAAAATCGCCGAAGTCACGGGCGGATTTTATGTGCCGTTAGGACAACGCGGCGAAGGACTCGCGCAAATTTATTTCCAAGGACTCGGAGGAATTCCCAAAGAAGAACTTTCCTCCAAAATGCAAAAAGTCTTTATCGAACGCTTCCAAATCCCGCTTGCTATTGGAATTCTTTTTTTGATTTTGGAATTTTTACTTAAGGACTCCGCGTCCTCTCGCCCATTATCTCGCGCAAAAAATGCAAGGGGTCTGGTCAACTCGCGCTCGCTTCGTGCGCGTGGTGACCTGACCCCGAGTTCCAGTTTCTTCATAGTTCTGTTTCTTTGTTTTACTGTAACAGCACAGGCTTCCCCGCAAGACGGACAAAGAGCGTACGAACGCGGAGATTACGCAAAAGCGGCGGCGGAATATCAAAAGGTATGGGAAAAGACAAAAGAAAATCCTGTTGCGAATTTCAATCTCGGAACAGCGCTCTACAAAAAAGATTTTCCTGAAAAAGCATCCGAATTGTTTCAAAAAGCGCTAGGAACGGATAATTTGGAATTACAGGAAAAAGCTTATTACAATTTAGGCAACGCAGAATTCCGTTCCGGCGAAAAAACAGAAAAAGATAATCCTCAACAAACCATTCCGCGTTGGCAATCCGCTGTGCAGGCGTACGAAAATGCCTTGAAATTAAAATCGGATGACGCCGACGCAAAATTTAATCTGGAATTGGTCAAAAAGAAACTCGCCGAACTTCAAAAACAAGATCAACAAAAAAACGAACAAAATCCCCAGCAAAACCAACAAAAAGAATCGCAAGACCAAAAATCAAAAGAAAATGACCAACAAAAAGAAGAACAACAACCAAAACCAAATGCCAATGAGCAAGAGAAACAAAATCAGCCGCAAAATTCCTCTCAGCAAAAAGAAAATCAACAAGAGCAACAAAAACAAAACGCCTCACCACAAGAACAAGAAAAACAATCCGAACAAAACGCCCAGTCTTCCCCTGAACAAAAAAGAAAAGAAAATGAAGAACGTCTAAAACAAATCGAAGACAATCGCAAAGCCAACCAAATGACCCGCGAAGAAGCCGAAAATTTACTCAATGCACTCAAAACCGACGAAGCCCACCCCGCCTTCCAACAAAAAGCTCAACAAGGAAATCTCAAAGAGACAGCACGCGATTGGTAACCACGGATGGGCACGGATCATTACGGATCACACGGATATTTTTCATACGAAGAACGCAAAGGCACAAAGAATTTTTTACACCTCAATATTTTTGAGGCGGTCGTCGAGGGAGACGAAGTAGGCTTCTGCGGCGTCGTCGAGGAGAGAGGGAGTGATGGTCACGGGAGTTTGGCGGTAGCGGCAGGCGTCGATTACTAATTCCAAAATATCGCGTGGTAAGCAACCGCGACACGGTTTTTTGCGCGGCTTCATGTGTTTTTGCATGAAGTAATCGACCACTTCGTCGCTGTACGGCACGCCTTTGCCTTGGCTGACGAGTTGCCAGATTTTTTTGAAATTTTCCTCGGTGGGATCCTTGATGGGAATTTTGTAGCGAATACGGCGCAAGAATGCTTCGTCCACAAGATCCTTCGGATCGAGGTTGGTCGAAATCACAACGAGTTCGTCGAACGGCACTTGAATTTTTGTGCCGGAGTGAAGCGTGAGAAAATCGATTTTCTTTTCGAGCGGAACGATCCATCGATTGAGCAATTCCTTGGGATCAACGCGCTGTCGCCCGAAGTCGTCGATCATAAACGCGCCGCCATTGGCTTTCATCTGAAACGGCGCCTCATAAATGCGCGACTCGTTATTCCAAATCAAATCGAGCGACGCCATCGTCAGCTCGCCGCCGACGATAATCACCGGCCGTTTGATCAACCGCCAACGTTTATCATACGGTTGTTGCAAGCGCGTGTCTTCCTCGGAAGTCACAGGAAAATGATTGTAATCGTCATAGAGCCGAATGATCGCGTCATTCACTTCGACGCACACCGGAATGAAAATATATCCGCCAAATGCATCAACGATACGTTCCGCAATGGAAGTTTTACCATTGCCCGGCGGCCCATAGAGAAAAATCGATTGCCCGGAATTAATCGCAGGTCCGACTTGCTCGAGAATGTCGCCATCAAACACCAATCCCTCGAACGCCTGCGTGAGGCGTTGTTGATTTACTTGAATCGTGCGAATCGTTTGCGCATTGATCGCGGCGATGTAACTCGCGAGCGAAACCGGCGCAGGTCCCACGTACGCCGACTGCTCAAAATATTGCGCGGCGCGCTCGCGTCCGGCGTCGCTGATCGCCAACATATAAGAAATGCTTTGTAGCTCGCCTTTGACGACTTCGATGAGACGATTCTCGCGCAATTGATTCAAAATCGGCTCGATAATATTATAAAATGGCAAGCAAAGTTCGTCGGCGATTTCTCCTGCTGTAAGCGCCGTGCGTCCCGCGAGCAATTTCAAAATCAACCCCTCGATCATGTAAGAACTAATGTCGAGCGATTCGAGCGATTGCGGTTCCGGAGGCAGAAACAACGATGCGTTGGAAAAGACGTCTTGCTTCATACGGTCTTTCTGAAGATTGCGTGTCCAAGAAATTTTGCCAAGCAAAAAGCATGGCCACCGCCCTGCACCTACAAGCGATACTATCGCATCGCAAGGACTACCGTCCTTGATCCACAAGCGATACTTCGTATCGCATGAAGGGAATTTATTCTTTATTTTAGAAGAAGCAATCGTTGCAAGGGTGATTTTCTTAGCTCACATTGCTCACAAGATTTTGCATGCGTTGGGATCAAGTTTGCACTATCACGCTCGCCTATGGCGGCGAGTCAGTGTAACCATGACCCCGCCACGTGCAAAATCTTGTGAGCAATGTGAGCTAAGAAATTTGCCGTGCGGCGCTCCACAAATCCTCGATTTGATAATACACGCGTTTTTCTTGATGAAAAATATGCACAAGCACGGAACTATAATCCATCACGATCCATCGGCTTGCCGACGTACCGTGAATACTCCATGCCTTGACACAATGTTTTTCTTTCAACGATTGTTCGATGTGATTCGCAATCGCCTTCAATTGCGGTTCGGATTCAGCGGAACAAATAAGAAAAAATTCCGAGGGAGATTCGAGTTTTCTCAAATCAAGAATTACGGGTTGGAGTGCTTTTTTGTCATCCGCATACTTGCGGCATAGTCGCGCGAGAGCGGCGCCTTCAGGTTTTTTCATAGATTTTATTTTGCACAATATAGCGATACACATTTTCGGCCAAAAAAGGCCGAATCGATTGTCCCCGACGCAAACGTTGGCGAATCATCGTTGCAGATATATCAATCGGTTTGCCTTTCAGATGCAAGCAGGGAATCGCATCTCCGCGCGGCATCGGCGGCCGTGGCCGCGGATACACAATAAATGAAGCCGTGCTTGCCATGCGTTTCAAGTTTCGCCAGCGCGGCAAATCTTTCCATTGATCCGATCCGATAATCCAAAATAATTCAGTTTCAGGATAAAGCTGATGAAAATATTCGATGGTTAAATAAGAAAACGACGGCTCTTTGCGCTCCAATTCCACGCACGAAATTTCAAATTTCTCATTTTCCTCAACAGCCAACTCCAACATCTTGATGCGATGCGCTCGCGCGATCGGCGCCTTGCGTTTTAAAGGCGATTGTTTGCAAGGGATAAAAATCACGCGATCTAGTTGATATTGTTCCACGGCGGCCTGCGCGATTTGGGTATGACCGAGATGCGGAGGATCAAATGTGCCTCCGAAAAGACCGATTTTTTGAAGAGCATATCCCATCGAATTTATTGTTTAGACACGAAAATATCCCGCGACTTCTCGCGGAGATGAATCGCGCAAAAAGCGCGATACACAAGACGAGAATAGATGGCCACGGCGTCTTCGACAAGCGAAAGAGATGCGGCCGTCTGTTCTTATGCATCGTATGGTGTTTTTCTGCGCGATTCATCCCCGACGCGAGTCATGGGGTATTCTCGCGTCAGAAAATAAACTTCTGCATTGACGGTGGGCTTTGAACAGGCAACGATACAAACCATTATGTTAGGCAAATTTTTGGGTTTGTTTTCGAATGATATCGGGATTGATTTAGGAACCGCCAACACGTTGGTGTATGTGCGCGATCGCGGCATTGTTTTGCGAGAACCATCGGTGGTGGCTGTGCAACAAGGCACCAAAAAAGTTCTGGCTGTGGGCGATGAAGCGAAAAGGATGTTGGGGCGAACTCCGGGGAATATTGTGGCGATTCGTCCTCTGAAAGACGGAGTGATTTCGGATTTTGAAATCACTGAAGTCATGCTCAAGGCTTTCATCGAGCGGGTGCACAAAGGACACAATTTATTCAAGCCGCGTCCGCGCGTGGTGATTGCGGTGCCATCGGGAATTACAGAAGTGGAAAAGCGCGCGGTGTGCGAATCCGCCAATCACGCGGGCGCGCGTTCGGTGCGATTGATCGAAGAACCTCTGGCGGCAGCGATCGGCGTGGGGTTGCCTGTGCAAGACGCCGCGGGCAATATGATCGTGGATATTGGCGGCGGCACGACCGAAGTCGCTATCATTTCGCTCGGCGGAATTGTGTTTAGCCGAAGCGTACGCGTCGCGGGCGATGAACTCGACGAGAGTATTATCAATTACATGAAGCGCGCGTATAATTTAATGATCGGCGAACGCACGGCCGAAGAAATTAAAATCAAAATCGGATCGGCGTATCCTCTCGAAAAAGAAATGAGCATGGAAGTGCGCGGGCGCGATCTTGTCGCCGGATTGCCGAAAACATTGGCGATTACCTCGCAGGAAGTGCGCGAGGCGCTCATGGAGCCGATTCAAATCATCGTCGATTCCGTAAGAATTTGTTTGGAACGTTGTCCTCCCGAAGTCTCGGCAGACCTAGTGGAGAGAGGCATCGTTCTGGCAGGAGGAGGAGCGCTTTTGCGAGGCATCGATCGCTTGCTCACCGAAGAAACAGGTTTGCCCGTACACGTCGCCGAAGACCCGCTCAGCGCCGTCGTCGAAGGCACCGGCAAAGTTCTTCAAGAACTCGAATTCCTCAGTAAACTCACTTCTTCTGATTCGAAGGACTAGGGGCTCTGCCCCTAAGACCCCGCTAAAGGACTACTGTCCTTTAGAATCCTACTTGGGTGCGCCTTTTGTGCGCGCTTTGCGCGCAC
>JBMONL010000064.1:0-6648 GCA_049324635.1 Verrucomicrobiota bacterium
TAGCAACAACGAGAGTAACGATTTGCGCCCGTTGAGCATTAGCAACCATTTTAGCGCTGATAAATCGCACATCTTTGAGCGATTTATCAAATCCTTTATCAAGCAGAAGATTCATCTTCTGTTCAATCGGCTTGAGCTTTTGCATCAAAACGTCGTTGGCTTCCTTATTTAAAAATTGCGACGCAAACTTGAATTCGTCTTCGGCGACTTTGCTGTATTCGTCTTGTATAACGCCTAGTTCTTTCGCCATGTTCTGCAATTCCTCATCTTGCGTCTCGTCTTCCAATTGTTTCAACTTGGAATGCAATATCTGATCGCTTTTTTGAAGTTCTTGCTGGTATTCCGCGATTTTCGCCAAGTCAATTTCCGCGGGTACTTTTCCCGCGATGTTTTTGACAACATCGGATGCGGATCGAATTTCAAAAATCATTTGCGTTGCAGACGCTTTTTGTTGATCCAATTCTTCCGCCAATTTTGAAATTTGTTTTCCAGCAAAGAAGCTGACGCTCACACAAACGATGAGCGCCAGCCCTGCGCTACCAACGGAAATAAACATTCGGTCGCGTAAAAGCATGGAAGCTCCTTTTTATTTCAGAGCATCTTTAACAGCAGAAATAACTTTTGCCGCATCGCCGCTGGGCTGTCCTTTCGTGACGAGACTCATTTCAAAAGGAACTTGCAATTCCGTTTCCACTTTGACGACTTTGTCATTGAGCATGGACGAGGCGAAATAGCTAATGCCTCCGGGCATTTGTCCTACAATTTGCGGGATTTCGCGAGGTTCTTCTCGAACCAGAGCATCGGATGCAAAACTCATACCTTTCAAAGGACCGTATTCCATAGTCAAACGCCATCCGTTATTTTTCTTTGCGATGACAGGTTTAATAGGCAAATCTGCGCCGCCGACTTCTTTCCAATTTTTAATTTTCCCTGTGAAAATGCCGACGATTTGATCTTTTGAAAGTTTGGTGACTTTCGCGGAGGGGTTGACGGCAAACGCTAAATTGGTTGTTTTGATAATGGCGGTAACAAGTTCTGAAGATTGTACCGCGCCGGCTTTTTCCGAATTAGCGGCATCGACGGCGGCTTCAACAGGACCGCCAATCATTGCGACATTGGCTTCGCCGCTTGCCATTTGCAACATACCTTTGCCGGTTTGCGAAGGAATAATTTCCATTTTGCAACCCGCCTGAGTTTCAATCGCCGCTTTTTTGGCTTCAATTTCTTTTGCCAGCGAAACCGAACCGGCAAGTTTAACTTGGCTAAAGGACGTGGAATTGAGGGTTAAAATAAGACTCGTCACGATACCGGCGACCATTATGACTGTTTTTTTCATGTTTATTTCTCCTTGTGTTGAGGGTTAGACTTTAAATTGCTGAACGATTTGTTTGAGACTTGTTGCTAACTTGGCTAATTCTTTTGCACTCGCACTGGTTTGAATCGCTCCGCTTGCCACGAGTTGAGATGCTTGGCTTACTCCTTGAATATTCGATGAAACATCTGTCGCGCCTTTTGAGGATTCCTGAACATTTCTCGCTAAACCTTTGGTCGCATCTGAAACGCCTCCGACCGTTTTGGCAATTTCACCTGTTGTCGCCGATTGCTCCTCAACGGCCGCGGCAATGGTAGATGCAATTTGATTAGTTTCTTCAATGATCTTCGCAATTTGATTGATGACTTGAACGGATTGCTCAGCGCTCTTTTGCATTTCTTGAACTTGTTGCGAAATTTGTTCGGAAGAATTCGCGCTCTGTCTCGCAAGTTCTTTAACTTCATTGGCAACAACAGCAAAACCTTTGCCAGCCTCTCCGGCGCTAGCGGCCTCAATGGTTGCGTTGAGAGCCAAAAGGTTTGTTTGATCCGCAATATCACTGATGACCTCTACGACTTTGCCAATTTCCCTAGCCGATGCACCAAGCCTGCCCATGACTTCACGAGCCTCATTGGCTTGGGCATTTGCCTTGTTTGTAATTTCAGCCTCTTTTGCACAATTTTTGGCAACTTCGCTGATCGAAGAACTCATTTCCTCGATGGCAGAAGCAACATTGTTTGACGAAGAAGAAAGCTCTTCCGCTGTCGCCGCCATGCTACTGACGTTTGCGGAAAGTTCTTCACCCGCAGAAGCCACAGTTGTAGCTTGTGAATTTAATTCTTCGGCGCTCGACGCCATTTGAGATGCCGTCGCAGTGAGTTCTTCAGAAGCGGAGGAAAGAGTAACCGACGTTTGCTCCAATTCCTTCATAATGCCTCTCAATTTTGCAGACGTCGTATTGGAAGATTCCGCCAAAATGCCGATTTCATCTTTCTGATGAATGTTCGTCTGCCGCGTCAGATCGCCTGCCGCGATCGCCTTAATCAAATCCACCATTTGGGAGACAGGCTTCGTGATGCCTCGAGAAATGACGACGCCAAAAATCATTGCCACAATGAAACCTGCAATCATCCCTACAATCACCACTGTTACGGACGTCGAAGCGCGCTTCGTTGCCGCCTCCACATTGACGTCGGCAGATTTCATTTCATATTCCGCCAATTTATTGAGAGCATTGCGCGATTCGAGAAGAAACTTGCGATCTTCTATCAAAGTTTTTTCTGTCAGCCTTTCATAGTTTTTTCGGGCTTTTTCAAGTTCGGCTAAAATAATATCGAAGTTTTTGAATACTTCCTGCATGTGAGGAAGCATCTCTTGATTAAAAATATGAAGTCCTTCTTGATCTTGAGTGTTTGCGATGAGACCTTTGATTTTTTTGACGCTCGCATGAAAGCCTTCGTGATGCGCGTCCATTTCTTTGACCGCCGCCATAATGACCGGATGATCCAAATTAAAAGTGGGGCGCCATTTTCCGTAGGCGCAGGCGGTGTGATCCTCTCCGCCGTCAAATACTTTCTTTGTTTTGAGAGCTTCGCTGATTTGATATGCCAACCGATAATGCCCGCCTTTAAATTTCTCCATCATCATCTGCAATCCATCGGGATTATAAATTTTTTGTTTGTTTAACTCCGCGGCAAGAGCAAGAGAATCTTGAGAAGCATTGTAGAGTTTTTTAAATTTTTCTTTGAAATCCGCAAGCAACGCCGAGCCTTCCGTATCATTTTCGGCTGTGTAAATTTTTTCGCATATCTCGATATTTTTCAGAGTGCTTTCGCCGATTTTTTTGATGTTTTTCGGCATGCGCTCGCGCGCTTCTTGGTCGATATAGGGAATTAACAAGGTGCGCTGAGAGCCGCTCAACCATTCTATATCTTTTTGTATGCTGATGACAGCTTTCACCGCTGGCAAATGCCCATGACCGATGTCATTAACATTTTCCGATAGATTGGATGTGGCATTCCATCCTACAATTCCGACGACGAGTACGATAAGAGCAATAATGCCAAAAGCGCCGATAAGTTTGGCGCTAAGTTTCAGGTTTTTCATTATCCTTTCTCCGGTTTAATGTGTTTTGAATATCGAGTCTTGCTTGCGCAAAGTTAATGACTTGATTTTGCAATTTTATACAACCACGTTGCAGATCGCGGGCATTTTCACGAATGTGATCACGAACAGCCTTCTCATAATCCAGCCCCTCATCTTGACAATATTTTTGAAATGAGGCTCTTTTCCGTAGTTGGTTGGCTAAATACTCCAATGCCGCTTGATTATTTTTTGACGCCACCAAAGTCAGTAATCGCTGATCTTCGATACTGAGAGAGTCGTAAATAATGCATGCTTTTTCTTTATAAGGCGCTGAGGATTCCATAATGTCAAATTGTTGAATCTGGTAGACATACTATGTTTTTTTTGAACGAGATGTCTATGGGGTAATGCCTTGACTGACGACGGGAAAAAATCCTATTTAAAATTCACCCAAGAAAGAGTACATTGACCTGCTTTTATGCCGATTCCGCATGATCTCAACGCTCTAACCATCCTAGCGGATACAAATTGCTTTTATCAAAATTCTTTTGATCCAAAAGTTGAAATTCCTCATTTGATTCAATCATTTCTTCATCCTTGCGGAGGAATGAAAGCGACGTGGCTTATGGGCGGTTTATTGGCGATTGGCGCTGGATGGTTAATTTTTCGACAATTAAAACGCCTGTCTCATCGAATGATACAACGCGCAAATGAGTCAAAACAATTAAAGCAAAAATTACAAACGAATGAGAAAATTCTTCAAAATATTTTTGACGCGATTCAAGACAGTATTTGCGTTGTAGATCGCGACCTAAATGTTTTGAGAATGAATACTTTTTTATTGGAGCGCACGAAATTATATTTGCGCAAGGATGAAAGTCCCATAGGACAAAAGTGCTACAAGATATATTTCGGACAAGATGCGCCTTGCGATCCGTGTCCGGTTCTTAGATGTTATCGATCGCGAAAAACGGAAATGCAGGAACACGAAATGATTCGTCCGCCGGACAAAAAAATATTCGTCGAT
Organism: Verrucomicrobiota bacterium; assembly: GCA_049324635.1. GTDB lineage: Bacteria > Verrucomicrobiota > Verrucomicrobiia > Methylacidiphilales > Verrucolacustridaceae > JBMONL01. The sequence continues at coordinate 4,425 of JBMONL010000064.1, forward strand.
TCCTTTGCGTATCCAGTCTTTGATGAAAAGGGAGAAATCACCTGTGCAGTCAATTACATTCAAGACGTCACTTATCGCAAACAAATCGAAAGGGATCTCCAAAAAGCAAAAACAGAAGCCGAGGAGATGCATCTTCTCAAATCAAAACTTCTCGCTCATGTAAGTCATGAAATGAGAACCCCTCTGCAATGCGTCATGGGTTTTTCCGAACTTCTCGAACGTACTCCCCTCAATTTTCAACAGCGATCTTATTTGAAAAATATTTTCGATCAAAACGAACTTATTCTCAATATGCTGGATGATGTTTTGATGCTTAAAAAATTAAAATACGGCTCGTTTAAGATTGAAAGCAATCCTTTTGACTTGCATGAACTTTTATCCAATGAAATCCGCAGTCTCCAACCCTTAGCTCAGAAATCCAACGTCGATCTCAATTTGAAATGCGCGCATGATTTACCGCGCCATATCATTGGAGATAAATTGCGCTTAAAGCAAATTCTGACTAATTTACTCGTCAACGGCATTAAATTCTCTCAAGGCGGTGAAGTTCACTTAACTGTCGAAGTCAAAGAAACCTGCGGGAAAAGATCAACGTTACAATTTACCGTCAAAGATACAGGCTTGGGCATTCAACCTGATCAAATTCCATATTTGTTTCAAGAATTTAGTCAAATTCACTTCCAACAAGAAAAAGGGTTAGGATTAGGATTAGCAATTTGCAAAAAACTATGTCTTTTATTGGGAGGTGATATCATTGTAAAAAACTGCAACGACAAAGGCTGTTGCTTTGTATTTCATCTTTCCTTTTTACATGCTCCTGTTGGCGCTCTGAAAAAACAAAAAAATGAAGCCAAAATTATCGTCGATAAGAATTTCGCTATTACGAATCCCCTGCGTATTCTTATTGCCGAGGACGCCGTCATGTCAGCCGAAGTTTTGCAGGAGTATTTTTCATTATTTGGCTATCAAACAGACCTTGTAAATAATGGACAGGAAGCGCTACAAGCCATTCAATCCCAATCCTACGATCTCGCATTGATCGATCTAAGCATGCCCGTGATGGATGGCATGGAAGTCGTAAGAGAAATTCATCGCTTACATGAATGCCATCGCCCGCGTCACATGATTGCGATTACAGCCGATTCGTCTCCGGAAAAGCATGAGGAATGTTTAGCAAATGGCTTCGAAGATTACCTCGTTAAACCCATTGTACTTTCATCTATCCGTTTACTTTTAAAAAAGATTACTTCAAGTTGTGAATCACAACCAATGCTCAAGGTTTAAGCGCAAGCCCGCAATGAATAGCATAGCGAACCAATCCAGCCACTTCATGAATTTTGAGTTTTTTCTTGAGATTGGTAACATGATTGTGAACGGTCTTAACGCTTAATTTGAGTTCATGCGCAATCGCTTTCGGGGCTTCGCCTTCAGCGACTTTTTTGAGAATTTCTTTTTCGCGAACCGTTAATTTTTTTTTCAAATCTTTGCCATGTTGGAGACTTTCTTTGAGCAAGTTCAAAGATTTTTCATCAAAATGCTCTTTCCCTCCAGCAATTTTAAAAATGACATCCACCGCCGTTTTCCAATGCGTGTTTTTAAAAACGAAACCGTGAGCGCCGACCTCGACGGCATCTTTGACAAAATCGGGATTCTCATATCCAGAGATCGCCAGAAACTTTGTGCGTGGAAGCAATGGTTTCAATCTGCGAATGAGATTGATGCCGCTTCCCTCGGAAAGGACGATATCGGCAATGATAATATCGGGGCGAAGTTTCGGACATGAGGAAAATGCCTCGCCCTCCGTACTAAATGCTCCAATGAGTTTTAGGCGTTTGTCCCGTTTAAAAGCGCACGACCAAAACGATCTCAAAAGTATTTGGTCTTCAACGATAACGATCTTGATTAACTTCATGGACTAAAATCTTCTAAGTACTATAATAGAATTTTCTTATAACAGCTATGGGAAAAAGTCCTAGTCATTCCTTTTGTATATTCTTGAAATAAAGGGATTTTTGATATGCAAAGAAAAATAAGTGAAATTTTATCCCCTACATCCTTAGACGAGTTACAGGAATTAGGGCGTCTTTCAGGAAAGAATATGATTCAAAAATTGGGGACTATTTTTCTAAAAGAATCATCGCAAAAAATGCGAATTTTGGAATTATCCCTTCAAAAAAATCAATTCGATATTTTTCATAAAACTGCCCACGCATTAAAAAGCGAT
>JBMONL010000065.1:0-6554 GCA_049324635.1 Verrucomicrobiota bacterium
TGACGAGTGCGCAACGAAGAAATTTCCAAAAAGATTCACAGCCCGAATGGGTTGCGGCGGCGCGAGCGACTGACTTCGTTGCTCCTCAGTCGAAGATTTTGTTTCAATATTCTCCTTCGTCGCGCCTCGCCATTCATCTCGCGGCGCTCGCAACAAATGTTTCAGAATTTATTTGTCAGGGTACTGGGTTTCGCAAAAATGCGGTTGGCTTCTTCGAGCATGTCTTTGCTCCCGATGTCGTACCAAATGCCGGGAACTTTCCACGTATACACAGGCGTGCGCGTGTAGAGCCACTGAATGAGGCGTCCGGGTTGATCGGGATTATTGCCTTCGGCGACGTATTGCTTAATATAATGAAGCGCACCTGCAGGATAATAATAAAGCGCGATGCCGGTCAGCGTGCTCGTGGGATTTTTGGGTTTTTCCTCAAAGAACGTAATTTTGCCTTCGCCGTCGAGCGAGATGGAATTGAATTTTTTAATCGCTTCCAGATCGCCGACATCATAGACGCCAAGTACAGGCGCATTTTTCTTCGCGCAATATTCTCCGAACGCTTCCAGTGATTGGCTGAAAAGATTATCGCCTGCAACAATCAAAATATCTGACGCGATTTTTTCTTTCGTAAGAAATAAATGAATATCGCCGATCGCGCCGAGTTTGTTCGCATCATCCGTCGAGCCGTCGTTGATGATTTTTGGGAAAATTTTCGGATGCTTATGCTGGTAATCCGCCGCCCATTGCTCGAAATGCGGAACAAATTTTGCATTGGTGACGACATAAACATTTTCGATCTGCGCCATCGGCGCCACGTTGTCCAAAACGTGCTCGATCATCGGTTTTCCCGCAACCGGCAAAAGCGGCTTCGGCTGATTCAACGTCAACGGATACAACCGCGTCGCATACCCCGCCCCTAAAATCAATACATGCATAATATTAAATGATTGTTTCTTGGAGGCTCTGCCTCCAAACCTCCGCTAAAGGACTACTGTCCTTTAGAATCCTACTTGTGTGCGTTTGTTGCGCGCGAAGCGCGCTAACAACAAACGCACACATGAAGGAATTCTTAAGGGCGGTAGCCCTTAAGTGGGAGTTTGAGGGCAAAGCCCTCAATAAAAACAATTATTTTTATAAAAAATTTTGATAAAAATCAAAGAAAAGGATTGGATTTTTTTTCTTCAGCGATGGTGGTGGGGGAGCCGTGGCCGGGGTAAACGATGGTTTCGTCCGGTAGAGAGAGAAGTTTTTGTCGAATGCCGTCGATAAGGGTTTTATTCGAGCCGCCTGGCAAATCCCAGCGTCCGACGCCGCCTTCAAAGAGCACGTCGCCGCCAAAGAGCACGCCGGCATTTTTTTCATAAAGACAAATGCTTCCCGGGCAGTGCCCCGGCACATGCAAAATTTGAAACGAGTATGGCGCATGCTCTAAGAGATCGCCGTCGTTGAGAAATTTCGTCGCTTTGACAGGCTTGATTTGATCCGAGGCGCCGAACGATTTCATTTTTTCCGGATGCATGCACAAAATTTCGTCGGCTTGATGATAATAAACGGGGCACTCAAATTTTTCGGCGATTTCGCTCGCGTCCCAGATGTGGTCCCAGTGTCCATGCGTGAGAACAAGCGCGGTTGGATTCATTTTGGAATCAGTCAAAAAATTCGCCGTGCCTTCGGGAGTGTCGATAATCAACCAGCCTTTTTCGCCCTTGATGCAGTAGGAATTTGTGTCCACAAGTCCGCCGATATACACGGTGATGTCCATAGAAGTTTTCATGAAGACTCTATTATATACGCATTCGGGAATTTATAAACAACATCCTTCGAATTTGAATTGAGTCTCACGGGAGCGCGTCTAAAGTACAATCTTATGCGTCGATGGATGATATTATTGTTTTGTTTTTTGCCGCTTTTGGGAAACGCTCAGGAAGTTACCATTGACAAAGAAAAACTTCCCTTGGAAGAACCCAAAAAATTTACCGACGAAGAGCGGGATCAATTCGCTGAATTCGTGCTCAAGGGTATCGAGGAAGAAAATAAAAATCGCTATTTGAATGCCATCGCGCTTTATACCCGAGCTTCGAAGGTTGATGAAGAATCGCCTCTTCCTTTGATTCGACGCGGGGTTTGCCGCGCGCGATTGAATCAAAACAAAGAAGCGGCGGACGATCTCTGGGCGGCGATTCATCTCAAACCTAAAACCGTGAGCGATTTTGCAACGCTGGCTTGGTTATACGCGACGAGTCCCATCGAAAAGTTTCGCAACGGCGCGGTGGCAGTGGCTTTTGGGCAACGTGCTCTGAGAGAATCGGAGTCGATTGAGCATTACGACGTGCTCGCCGCGGGTTACGCGGAAATGAATAATTTCGAGCAGGCGAAAAATACCCTCGAGCGCGGCATCAAATATTTTTCCGATAACCCGCGCGTTCCCGACATGAAAAAGCGCCTCGATCTTTACAAGCAAAAGAAAAAATACCGCGAAGATTGGTCGCCCGTACGTTAACAAGAAAACGCTACGGAATTTTTTTCCTGTTTTTCGTAAATGCAAATTGTTTCATTTGACAGTTTTCGGGCGTTGCTTAAAATGTTCTTTCGTTAAGGAGAAAAGGAAATTATGGATAATGTTCTCAAAAGTGCGAAAATCGCCGTCGAGAGGAAGCAATTTTTCTTTGATTTAAAAGAAAACGATCGCGGACGATTCTTAAGAATAACCGAAGACGTGAACGGACGGCGTGATACCATCATTCTTCCGTCAACCGGCTTGGAAGATTTCGCGGGAGCGCTCAACGAAATCATCGACTTCCAGCGCCAAACTGTCGGCGAACCCGTCGGTAGTCGCTAACCGCGCGCATTTCTGCATTTCAAACGGCAACCTCAAACCGGAGTTGCTTGAGGGTGGGATTTGTCTTGAAATGATGTTACTGAGCTTTTGATATCGCCACAGAATTTACGTTTGTTAACTTAGCGGCTTATGAAAATGCTCACAGGGATCAAGTTATCACTTCTTGGAATTATTTACTTATCGCTTCTTTCGGCATGCACAAAATTGCCGGGATCTAAAAAAGAAGCGCTTCAATCTCCGGCGTATCTTTATGTTTATATATTGAACTGCGGCGTGTTTTCAGAGGAAGAAAACTCTACTTATACGCCTTATATCGCCGGATATCTGGAAGCTTTGCTTGAAAAAAACAGATCTAAAAGCGCGATGTTTTTAGTGGATGAATACAAGAAACGGGTAGAGTCATTAGAAATTCCATTCGAAGATATTTTGTTGGGAGATTATCGTTTCTATGCCGACGCCAAGGGATTAAAAATTGGCGATAGTCAATTTACGGGTTATTGCAATTTAGCGAAAGTTTATACGACGTGTGGTGATTTTTCAAAAACGCAAGAAATGCTCCATCGCGCTGTGGCATGCATTCCGAAAGAGCCGACAATGGCGCGCGCGCGCACGTTGGCTGTGGTGGGAATTCTTTATTCTCGCGCCAAAGATGTTGCATCGGCGCAAAAAAGTATCTCAGAAGCGATGGATATCCTTGCTCAGATTTCTTCCCAAGAGTCTTGGGATAGTTTGGATGAAATTTTTTATATTGCTTTAGCGAGTGCGGAAGATCCGAAATTTATCAAAGAAAAAATCGGACGTTTAAAATTCAAACCGGAATCCGAGATGAAAGAAATTCCGCTTTATATGATAACGAAGGAATTGGTCAAACAATCCAAAATTTCGCAGGTAATGGAATTGATGGACTCTTTGGGGAATCCTCAAAAAGCTTTAACATGGATAGATATTGCGAAAATGCTACAGGAGAAAAAGAAAACGGAGGAAGCTTTGGATGCGTTGAAAAAGGCTGTGGAGGAGGGGCAAAAAGTGGAGTCTTTGGGTTGGCGTAAAAATATTCTTGGAACGATCGTCATGCAATTCATTGCAATGAAACGAAAAAAAGAGGCGATGGAGATTATTCAGCATCATTATTTGCAAGTTGATGAATCGTTATTTTGGACAATTGCTTACTTGGGAATTTTCGCCGATAAATTCAATGACATTGCAGACAAAACAGAGGCGCGCGAACTTCTTTTAAGGGCTGAGGCGTTTTTGCCGCAGTATCCACTCATAGAAACAGATGAAGACACTGTTTGCACTCGTTCGGAACGAATGAATGCGTTGGCAGAATACTGGTTGCGGGTTGGTGATCCAGCAAAAGCAACGGCGCTTTTGAAGCAAGCGCGGGAATTACTTACTCAATCATGGGCTGAAAATTATGCCGAAAAGAATAAAGAAATAGCTAACATTGCTTTTAGTTACGCTAAAGCTGGAGAGAATCAAAAAGCCATCGCGGAGTTGAAAGAAATGGATGAAAATATTAGAACGAATACTTTAGATGACTTAATTACTGTGTTTCAGCGCAAAAAAAACTGGAAACAAGCGCAGTTTTTCTGCGATCAACTTCCGGAATCAAGGAGAGAGTATAACCAACGCCAAATCAAGCAAGAGCAACTTAATGATGAATTGATCCAATCTGATTTGGAGGAAAATGTTCCGGGTTTTGATGGAACGTGGAAAGATTTTTTGGCATTGATGCACAAGGATCCGGAGCAATATTCCAGTTTTCATTTCCTTTTTTCCAATCTTGTAAAAAAGAAGCATTTTTCCAGAGCGGAAGATATGATTCAGGAAATTGTTCAAGGCGAAATGCCTGATCAGCAAAAATTGAGAATTTTGCAAACATGGACATGGGTATTGAATCAAGAAGGCGAGAAAAAAAGAGCATTGAATGTGTTAAAAAGCATGTTCGTATTGATTCAAGAAAAGCCGTCCGAAAAAGTGTGGATAGAAATTATCGCCAATATGCTTTTGAAAATTGAAGGCGACGATTTTTCATACCAAGGAAAGGCGATAGCAAAGGAATTATTAGCAATTCTACCTAAGTCTTAAAAGTAAATCAGGATAGGCGATCGCGATAATCTTCGTAGGAAAATTTTTTGACAATTTGGGATTTGTCGGTTTGGGTGTTGCATTTTACGATGGAAGGAAGACGGACGCCATTGAAGGTGTTATTTTTTACCATCGTGTAATGTGCCATGTCGTGAAAAATGATCCGGTCGCCGATGTTGAGTTTTTCAGGAAAAGAATAATCCGCCGATAATGTCGCCCGCGAGGCAAGTGGGGCCGCCGAGGCGATAGGTATGCGCGAATTCATTCGGTTTTCCGGCGACTTCGATGTGAGGCATTTAGCGCAATTAATTTAGATGCAAAAGAGTTGCTTGAAAAAATTAATAAGGTGCAGAGGAGGGCGAGGATGAGCGCGATTCCTGCAAGGGATGAGTATGGAACGCGAGCACTTGCGGATAAGAATTTTTTTGATGCGGTGAAAAGTTGTCCAAAAGAATTAAGAGTTTGGGAAATGAGAAAATAAAATAATTGTAATCATTTGATTTTCAATGATTTAAAAACATCGAAAATATTTTCAAAAAATAATTTCTTTTCCTATTGACGGGTTGTGTGGGTCTGGTATGTTTTCCATCCCTTTCGAATGAAAAGAAAGGGTTCTCCATTCGGAAAGAGTGGCAGAGAGTTCTTTGATTCAAAATTTTTTCTAAGTCGCGCGCATAGGGGCGTTTTTATAAACGCGTGTGTGCGACTCGCAGGCTGTACGATCAGTCTGCAAAAGAAGGGTCTCAAACGTTTCGTTTGATGACCCGGACAGCAAAGTTCATGGAAGACTGAATTGTGTGGAAACGTCCTTCGGCGACAGGTTGACAAGCTTGTGGCCGGAGTGCGAACGCTTGCAAAAGCGTTCGAGGTTTTTTTAACAAATTTTGTCAGACCTATATTTTAATATAGTAAAGGTCAGAACATGCAGGATATAGCGTCCTGCTTATTCAAACTTTTCATTTAATGGAGAGTTTGATTCTGGCTCAGAACGAACGCTGGCGGCGTGGATAAGACATGCAAGTCGAACGGGTTTTTTGCGGTTAGCAATAATCATAAAAAACCAGTGGCGAACGGGAGCGTAACACGTGGGAATTTACCTAAAAGTGGGGAATAGCTCGCCGAAAGGCGAATTAATACCGCATACGCCAAGCTCTTTCTGTTGTTTTTTGTATGGGAAATGGATTTTTTTCTCTTAGACTTAGAGAAGATGTTTAATAGATTTGTTTTATTTTTTTTAGTGTTTGTGGTGTTTGTGCTAGCGTATGTTCGTACAAAATTACAAATGAATATGTATGATTCTAATTGTTTTAGAATCGAATTTATTAAAGATCATCCAATTGTTTCCCTATTTGCGATTGCTTACGTTGTTTTTATATTTGGCGTAATGTTGATGGCAAATAATAAAAGTAAAAGACAATAGAAAGAGCTTGGCAAAGTGGGGGACCGCAAGGCCTCACGCTTTTAGAGAAGCCCGCGCCCTATCAGCTAGTTGGTGAGGTAATGGCTCACCAAGGCTATGACGGGTAGCTGGTCTGAGAGGACGACCAGCCTCACTGGAACTGAGACACGGTCCAGACACCTACGGGTGGCAGCAGTCGAGAATTTTTCACAATGGGGGCAACCCTGATGG
>JBMONL010000066.1:0-46790 GCA_049324635.1 Verrucomicrobiota bacterium
TTCGCTTCCGCGGAAAGAAGCACGGAGTGCTTGCTTCTCAGTCGAAGATTTCATTTCAATATTCTCCTTCGTCGCGCCTCGCGGAAGCGAAAAAATCGCCAGCAACGCGACATGCGCGGGTTTTTCAGTAGTCTGTTAAGGGGTCTTTTTTTAACCATGGATGACACGGATTATATCCGCGTCATCCGTGGTGCATCTTTGCCTTCACGAACAAAATGTTTCTGAAATTGCCAATTCTGCTACTGGAATCGCCGGCTCGTTTTCTAAGGTTCCCTTATCGCGTTGAGCGGCGAGCATCGACCACTCCCAACTCATCGTTTCCATTCGAGAATTAATTGTGGTGGTCACCATTTCGTGAGCAACAGCGTCCTCAGTTTTGCCGTCAAAAGCGGCAATGGTTTTGAGTCCAACGTGGTCGCATGTGTCCAAATGTAGTGTCAAATTTAATGTATTCATAAAAATCTCCTAGTTGTAAAAAAATTCCATGTATCTCAGTTGTTCAATGGCTATCTAGGAGGTCCTTTAGAAAGCGTATGCTGTTGAAGCGCTTGAATAACGTTCGTGTTCTGGAATGCAGAATTCATAAGAGGAGTCCCTTTTGAGCCGAGAATGACAAACGCGCCCTCTCTAACATAAGAGAGGCATTGGAGAATGATAAGAAAAGAATTTGCTTCGCATTGTTTGCTTCCCTCCGCCATGTTGTCCCTCTGCCCTTCATGCGAAACCTTTATTCATATCGATGATCTTTGAAAAAACTTTAGCCTTTTTTTTAAAAAAATGCATAGCACCCCTAATGAAGTTCCCATTATGGATTTGCGGATTGGATTTTGAGAGTGACGTTGATGTCTTTGTCCGCATTTTTGACGACGGGACGGAGGGATGCGGGTAATTCCAGCGTGGTATGAAAGGTGTATTCTCCCGGACGCGTGATGCGGGAAAGATTAATGTAGGCGGTGTCTAATTTTCGGTCTTTTGTGGATTTTCGATCTTCCACGCGCACGTTGAGAGAGACGGGTTCCACCGACATCGAAGCGATTTTGAGGTCTTTCGCCAAATTGGTTGTTCTAGGCACGATGGCCAAATCCATCGTTTTCGCTTCGGCTAAGAGAATTTTGATGTCCTGAGGTTCGTAACGCACCACTTCCCAATAGGGCGGCAAACTATTGAGCATTTTTTCTGTGAGAATCACCGTGGAAACGCCCGATGGATAATCTTTCAAATCAATCGCCAGTCCGAAATCCGCGGGAAGCGATTCGGCTTCCGATGGAAATTTCAAATACACTTGGCAACTTAAAGTGCTGGATTCTTCCAAATAAAATTTTTCAGGGATATTGATAAAAGAAATAGGCGCTTGAGCGACCATGAATCGATAATGATCAGGAGCGGCATTTTCTTTTTTAGTCCAATAATCCAACGCAGTGACTCCGCTGATAGAACACACCATGGCGATGAGCCATAATCCAGCGGCCAATAACCTGCGACTTTTTTTCTTTTCCTTCGGTGTCTCGATTCCCATAGCCGCATTGATGACCGAGGCAAGCGAATCCGGCGTAGGATTCTTCACAACGTCCATTTTCCCATTCCGAGCGATGGAAATTTCACCGCGTTCTTCGGAAACCACGAGCACGCGAGCATCGCTACGCTCCGAAAGCCCTAAGGCCGCCAAATGCCGCGTGCCCCATTCTTCCTCAAAATTTTCTGCCGTGCTCAGAGGTAAAAACGCGCCCACTTGAATGATGCGGTCGTCTTGAATGACAACTGCGCCGTCGTGACGCGGACAAGCGGGATTAAAAATCGACAGGAGCAATGATTTGGTCACTTTTGAATCATATTCTTCGCCGCCGTAAATCAGCGCTTTGATGTCGTCGGCTTTGGGTAAAACAATCAACGCGCCGCATCGTTTTTGCGTCATTTCCAAAAGCGTATGCGTCAAGGTTTGAATGACATCGCTAGGAGTCGAATTAAGCGGAGCAAACAAACGATCAAAGCTGGTGACCTGATAGGCGCGTTTGATTTCCGGCAAAAACATAATCACCAGCAAAATCGCCACCGGCAACGCCACATAAATGGTCATGATTTGACTCAAAGGCAAATTCATTCGATTGACCAATAACGCAAATCCTGAAAGCAACAAAAGCTTCAATACCAGTCGTGCCATTTGGCGATTGGCAAAAAGCCATCCCATCACAAAGCGCAACATCAGTGCGCAAATGGTCACATCGATAATATTATACCCGGTCACTTTCATCGAAGAACATCAAATGTAGAAAAATTTAATGGATTCGTAAAGATTGTTCAGCATTAACCGTATTGACGACACCCACTAAGAGCTTATCCATAAATAACTATGAAGTTTCTTGCGAATCTTTTTGACGCTGGCGGCGTTGCTCGCTCGTCCGATATTTTAGCTCTCAATATCATCCTTCGCTCGCGCCTTGCCAGCTCCAAAAATCTTTCGCAATCAACTTTCATATTTGTTTATGGATAAGCTCTAAGTTTCTTTTAATAAACGCACCTGAGTGGCATTGAGAATAAGAGTTTCGCCTTTTTTATCTTTCAAAAGCAAGTTACCCCAACGATCAATCCCAGTAAAAAAACCTTGGATGATTTGATCAGTTAATTCACATTCGACTTTCCGATTCAATTCCCATGAAGCATTGATTTTTTCCCAATAAACAAGCCAAGATTCGCGCTCGATGATTTCCTGCATCGATCGAATTTTTCGCAAAAGAATCATGGTGAGCGTTTCCAGATCGGGAGGATTGGGAATCAAATCCGCAAGACGCACAGTGTGTCCCGCAAGCGACTCATCACTTAATGCCGGACGATTATGGATGTTAAGGCCGAGTCCAATGACTGCAGTCTCATCGTCAAAACGCTCCACGAGTATTCCGCCAAGTTTTTTATCTCCCGTCATCAAATCATTAGGCCAACGCAAACGTAGTTTTTGTACACCCATTTTTTTTAAAGTATCCACAATCACGTATCCGACCGTGAGTGGCAATGTTTCCCACTTTTCATGGGGCTTGGGCGCAGGAATGACCATGGAAATCCATAGCCCTCCAACGCTGGATTGCCAATGGTGTCCGTGACGTCCGCGTCCCTGAGTCTGTTTTTCCGCGCGTACCACACTCCATTCAGGCATCGTTCGCGCAATGTCATTGGTGGATCCCACTTCCGGATAAAATGCAACAGTCCAACCTTCCATTTGCCGCTGAAAACAATCCATCATTCTTTAAGAGTGTCATGAGCTTCGTTGGGAGGCAATTTTATCTTTTGACGCGAGAATACCCCGTCAGCTTGCTACGGGGATGAGTCGCGCAGAAAAAACGCAATACACACGATAGAGATAGATTGCCACGCCGTGCGACCAAGTCGCGACGGGTTGTGGCCATCGCCCATCCACTATGCAGTGTGTTGCTCCGCAAATTTTTTATATTCGCTGTCGCGAAAGGCGTTGCAATGAAAGAGCGAAAGCGGAGATTGCCACGTCGCTTCGCTCCTCGCAATAAACCATCTTGCCGACGCAAGATGGTTTAGCTTTCGCTTTTCATTTCAAAACAAAAATCTTTTAGCTGATACCGTTTCGAGAATATTTCGTTGCTCTTGGCGTTTCCAATAAAGAGTGCTAAAAATAGATTGTGAATCATCAATCTTTGGTGCTCGATGCGCTCAAAAAAAGTCATCTATTTGAAAACGTTTCTATCGCCGCATTGACGGAAGTCGCAAACTCCGCGCGCGTGCGAAAAATTTCCAAGGGGCAGTATCTTTTTCATCGCGGCGATCCTGTGGAAGGCATTTTTTTGATTTCCAGCGGCAGTTTGCAGACGTATCGCGTCAATGCCGTCGGGAAAGAACAAGTCATTCACACATTTGAAGAAGGCGATTCTTTTGCGGAAGCGGTCTTGGTCACCGAAGGCGGCTACCCAGTCAGCGCGCGCGCCAGCCACGATGCCGTCGTTGTGATTCTCCCCAAATCCATCATGCTTCGACTCATGCTTTGCGAGCCGACATTGACCTTCAAAATGTTGGAGACGGTGAGCCGCCGTTTGCGTTCCATCGTGGGATTGGTCGATGATCTTCGACTCAAAACCGTCGAAAGCCGTCTCATGGGATGGTTGATGGATCAATGTCCTCAGCCGTTTTCTTCCCGATCCGTTACCATCAAACTTCGCATAACCAAACGCGCGCTTGCCGCCGAAATGGGGATGACCAGCGAGACGTTTTCACGCACGCTTGCTAAACTCAAATGCAAACGACTTCTTCGCGTGCAAGGCCGCGAAATCGTTATCGAAAATCCTTTTGCTTTTAAAAAATCGCTTCAACAAAATTTAGGAGAAATTGTTTGATCAATTTTACCATAGAGGACGCGGATATGGATGAATAAAAAGAGGTGTTTTTGTTTTAGCAAAAATAACAATTTTATCCGTGTGATCCGTTATTCGTGTACTCCGTGGCTAATTTTATTAATATATTTTATGTATTTCTCTATATGAAACACATCGATTGGCTGGGGATATGGAGTTGGTTTGTGCATGTATGGATCATTGTTTTTGGTGTTTGCGGCATCATTGTGGTTTTTTTGTGCAAGGAGTTTGCCTCTGTTTCGGCGGCGGTGTGGATTTCTTGGGTCGTGGGCGCTCCGGTGGCAACATTGATCGCTACGATCTTTTTTTTCTTGGGTTTATTTGTATTTGGTCTTAAAAGAAAAAAAGAAGAAGATCAGGCATCTATTCTCAAAAACGCGGAACGCATGATTCGCATCGCGTGGATGACCGGCGTGATTGCTACGATTGCCGCGCTATTTAGCAATGTGCATTTCTGGGGGCCGAGCAAAGATTTTTCGCTCACCAATATCGCCGAAGCGCTCATCACCGCCGCGCTCACGTACGGTTTTTACAAACGCCAAATCATTCCTGCGCTTCTTTTGTTTCTGTATTTTGTTTTTTGGAAAATGGCGCTCTGGGGCGAACTTCAACCTAAATCCATCACTTTTGCCGGTATGTTTATGGCGGTTATTTTTTGGCGCGGTATTGTAGCGATTGCGCGAAGCAAAACATAATCATCGATACGTCTGCAAACGATTTTTCCAACCGGCGAGCCATCTGGATTCGCCGCGATCGGGAGGAGAATTTTGTACGCGGCGGGTTAGAGTGCGGGAGGCGGAATCGGCGAACGCATGGAGGGCGTTGGTGTTTTTTTCATTCATGCCTTGCAGGACTTGAAGCAAGCCCCAGCCTTGGCCGTTGTAACGTTCGGATACATTCGTGCCTTCGCCTTTAAAATTGACGTAATCCATCAGCGCGTAAAAACCATTGGGTTGCGCCGCGACGCGATAAAATTGTTTTTCCACGTGAGCGCGTTCTTCGGCAGGCAGAGTCTCGATCATTTTAGGTAAGGCTTGTTCCAGTCGATTCGCCGCGAAACGCGCTTGGAGCGCGATGGTGTTTTTCAAAAACGCGCGAAGCTCTTTCATTTTTGCGCTCTGGAACTCTTTTTCGAATTCGGCTTTTGTGTTCCATGGGCAATCTGTTTCAGGACGTAGCCACGAGGGCGGGGGAGCTTTTTGTTCGATTAAAAATTGGATCAATTTTGGAAACGATTCTTCAAAGCGTTCTTCCACGTTTTCCGGAAGCCAAATAAAATGCCCGATACCGAGCGACGCAAAATTTTCGCCGTCGTTCCACGAGGTCAATCCGTCCACGGTTCCTTCGCACTCATTCTGCCAAAGCTTTTTCCCAATTTCCAACGCCTGCGCGTTGGTGAGTTGTACTGGCGATACGGATGTGGTCAAAAAAACAAAACAACAACAAGTCAACATTCTCGGATTATGCATCGAGAGATATTTTTTTGGCAAATAGGATTTTTGTGTCGATGTTTAAGAAAGCTAAAGAGTTGACGAAACCCATTTTTCGGGTATATTAAAAAATGCCGAAGAAAACTTTAAAAAAACTTGGAAAAACGCCTGAAGTTTTCTGCGATGCGCCTGTTTCCGGCCTTGCGGAGACCGCTATTTTTCATGGCGCCATAGCAGATCCGCCTGCGTGTGCGGCGGCTTCGCAATATGACATCGAGCAAGAACGCGCTGTGGATGTACAACGCCTCGAAGGTCTTATCGCGCGTTGGTATCCGATCGCCACTGCCTCGCATCTTATTCTCGCTTGCGTGGATCGCAAAGGAAGCGAAGTGCTCAAAGAAGATTCTTTTGAAGCCGGCGCGAAAGCCGTGATGCTGGTTTTGCGCATTCTCGAACGTCGCTCCCGCTTGCTCGGTCTCGACCTTACTCTTTCTCACACCCCAATACCCGAAAATACCCATGAAATCCCTCTCGAAAAACTCGCCGAACAAATACAAGGAATATCGATTAAGGACTCCGTCCTTAATAATCCTGCTTATTAAGAAACCCTTCCTATGTGCGTTTGTTGCGCGCGAAGCGCGCTAACAACAAACGCACATAAGGAGGATTCTAAAGGACAGTAGTCCTTTAGCGGGGATTTTAAGGGGCGGAGCCCCTTAACAAGATTATTAAAGACGGAGTCCTTAAACTTATGAAAAAAGAAGAAGTTGAATATTTATTGAGAAGTAGTCCGGCGGCGCATTTTGAGGCGTGCGTGCGGATATTGGATAAGGAAAATAATGTCATTGTGCCGAGGTGCAATGTTTTGCAGGAGCGGATGGCGCAAGTTTACGAAACATGCATGCGGCGGAAAATTCCGTGCCGCATGATGGTGTTGAAGCCGAGGCAAGTGGGGTGTTCCACGTTTGCGGCGCAGATTTTGTATCATCATTGCCGCAATTACCGGACGCGGGCGGTGCAGATTGCGGACGACATGGGAAACTCCGATAATATTTTTCGCATTTTTTGCCGTCATGCGGAATTGGATGCTTTTCCGTGGAAAAGTAAATTTTCGCAAACGCGCGCGGAGGGGAAATTTTCCAACGGCAGTTTGGTGGAAAAAGACACGGCGCAAAATCCGCGCGCGGGCATTTCGGCGACGCGGCAGGCGATTCACGCCTCGGAGGTCGCCAAGTGGGCGGTGAGCGGCGTGAAATCCGCGCAGGAGGTGATGGGCGCGATGTTGAATTCGCTGGCGGATGTACCGCGTTCGGCGGCAATTGTCGAGAGCACGCCGCAAGGCGCGGCGGGTTGGTTTTATGAGCATTGGCAAGATGCGGCGACATTGAAAGATTTTTTCGAAGGCAAAAAAGGCAATGGATGGATCAAGGTTTTCGCCGCGTGGTTTGAATTTGACGAACATCAGGAAAACAATCATTCGTTTTTAGAGGTCGAAAAAAATCTCAGCGAGCGCGAACGTCGCGGCATAGCGTTGTATCATTGGACGCCGGCGCAAATCGCGTGGCGGCGCAGAATCCAAAAAGAAAAATGCGGCGACAGCGAACGCATCTTTGACGAATATTATCCTGAGGACGATGTTTCGTGTTTTTTGGTTTCCGGTTCGCCGCGATTTGACGTGGAATCGGTGGCGCAATTGGAATTGTTGGCGCGGCAATGTTGTCCGGATGAAGGCGTGTTGCACGAAGCGCCCCATGGTGGAGTGACGTTTGAGCCGACGCCTTCTGACGAGGCGTGGGCGCAATTTTGGGAGCGTCCGCGCGAGGGATGCCGTTATCTCATCACGGCGGATTTATCGCTCGGCGTGGATCAATCGCAATCGGGCGACGCGGATCGGCATTCTGTTTTGCTATTACGGGAAAATTATCGGGACGATCATGATATTGAATTTCCGACGATGCTGGTTGCGCGCATCAAACCGCCGACGCGTGTTGCGTTTGATGTGCTCGCGTGGCAGACGGATTTGCTTTCGCGTTATTACGGTCGATGCCTCGTTGCGCCGGAAATGAATAACTCCGGCATGGCGTTTATCGAACGCCTCAAGGAAAGGGAAGTTCCGATTTATTGTCGCCAGCGTCTTAGCGCAAGCGGACGCAAAACTTCGCTCGAAGGTTGGCAAACCACCGCCGCCTCCCGCAAGCTCATCATCGACGAGCTTGCCGCCGTGATCCGCGATGGATTGGATATTCGATGCTCGCATCTCGTGCGGGAACTCAAAACGTTTGCGACCAATTCCGATGGCAAGGAAGAAGCGCTTCCCGGTTGTCACGATGACGATGTGCTCGCTCTAGCGATCGGTTTGCATTGTCTGCCTTCAGGTACGATTTACGAAAAAAAATCCATTGCGCTTCACATTCCTTCCGACGGCTACGAATTTCCGCTTGATCCGCCAGTCAAAGGTAAGTGGTAAAAAATTCACTGCCTGTTAAAATAATCCCTCGATTTTGCCGTTGGGGTGGATATGGATTTTTTCGGCGGCGGGGCTTTTGGAAAGACCGGGCATGGTCATGATATCGCCCGCGAGCGCCACCACGAATCCAGCGCCGGCGGAGAGCGTCACGTCGCGGATTTTGAGGCGATAATTTTGCGGGCGTCCGAGTTTTGTCGGGTCGTCACTGAATGAATATTGCGTTTTGGCGATGCAGACGGGCGTATGCGCGAGTCCGCATGCTTCGGCGCGTTGCATGGAAGCTTCCGCTTGCGGCGTGTAATCGACTCCGTCCGCGCCGTAAACTTTGGTGGCAATGATTTCAATTTTCTTTTTAATCGGAAGCGAGGTTTCGTAGAGCGGCTTATAATTCGATTTTTCTTTTTTGAAAATTTCGAGAAGTTCTTTTGCGACGTTTTCGCAACCTTTGCCTCCGTGCGCCCAGCCTTCGCTTAGCGCGGCGTGCACCTTCCACTGCTTGCAAGCGTTGAGTACAAAATCCAATTCCGCTTGCGTGTCGACACTAAATTTATTCAGAGCGACCAACACCGGCAAACCGAACTGCCGCAAGTTTTCCACGTGTGCCTGCAAATTGACGATGCCTTTTTCGAGCGCGGAGAGATTTTCTTTCATCAATTCGGTTTTATTCGCGCCGCCGTTGAGTTTGAGCGCGCGAACGGTTGCGACAAGAATGACCGCATCGGGTTTCAATCCTCCAAGGCGGCATTTGATGTTAAGAAATTTTTCCGCGCCGAGATCAGAGCCGAAACCGGCTTCCGTGAGAGTGAATTCGCTCAAACTGAGTGCGAGTTTGGTCGCAACAATCGTATTGCAACCATGCGCAATATTCGCAAACGGCCCACCATGCACAAACGCCGGTCCGCCTTCGAGTGTCTGCACCAGATTCGGCAAAAGCGCATCTTTGAGTAGAAGCGTCATCGATCCCTCTGCTTTCAGATCGCGCGCGCGAATAGGTTCATTTTTAGAATTCAACCCAACAATAATATTGCCGAGTTTGTTTTCCAAATCTTGCAAATCATTCGCTAAACACAAAATCGCCATGATTTCGCTGGCGGCAACGATGACAAACGAATCATCGCGTGCTAAGTTTTCGCGTTTTTCGCCCATCGCTACGCGGATGCGCCGCAATGCGCGGTCGTTCATATCCATCGTGCGAGGCCAAACGACACGCTGAATATCCAATGCGTTGCCTTGATAAATATGATTGTCGGTCATTGCGGCGAGAAGATTGTGCGCGGTCGCCACGGCGTGAAAATCGCCGGTAAAATGCAAATTAATTTCTTCCATCGGCACGACTTGCGAATAACCGCCGCCCGCCGCGCCACCTTTGACGCCAAATACCGGACCCAGCGAAGGCTGACGCAGGCACACCATCGCTTTTTTGCCTAGCAAACGCAATGCTTGCGCCACGCCGATGGTGCACGTGGATTTGCCTTCGCCGAACGACGTGGGATTGATGCCCGTGACCAATACCAATTTGCCCGAAGCTTTGCGTTGCTTGGACGCATCGACAGAAATTTTTGCTTTATATTTTCCGTAAAGCAAAATTTCATCCGGCGACAGTCCGGCTTCGGCGGCGACTTCTTGAATGGGGTGTAATTTTGCGGCTTGCGCAATTTCAATATCGGTCAAATGGGTACTCATAGAAGGTGAGAAGACTAACGAAGAAATTTTTCTTTTCAAGCGCGGGAAAAACGAAAGAAAGAATTCACTGTTTCCTCGGTAACGCGCGAAATTTCTTGAGACGTTGTGTGACGCAATTCAGCGATTTTTTCGGCAATGAGGCGTGTATAAGAAGGCTCGCAACGTTGACCGCGATAAGGAGTGGGAGCAAGAAAGGGGCAGTCGGTTTCGAGCATGAATGATCCATCGGGCACATTTTTTGCGGTGTGTTGGACTTGCTTGGCATTTTTGAATGTGACGATGCCGGTAAAAGAAACGCGATGGCCGCGTTCGATCAAAAAATTTGCGTCGTTGAGGTCACCGCCAAAACAATGGAATACCGCGCGAAGTTTTCCGTGATAAGGCTCAAGCATTTTTAGCGTATCATCCCAACTATCGCGCTGATGGACGATGACATTGAATCCAAGTTCCACCGCCAAATCGAGTTGCTGCTGAAAAACAATCGCCTGCTTGTTTTTTACCTCATCATCCGCCATCTGATCTTCGATTGCGTCGGGATTGCCCATCAAATTAATACCGGCGAGGTCTTGGAAAGGCACCGGTTTTTCCTTGCTTGGCAGATGATGGTAATCCAGCCCGCATTCGCCGATGGCGACGACTTTTGGGTGTTGCGCTAGATTTTTTAGAAGAGAAATGAAATCAGGATGCGCTTCCATGGCTTCGTTCGGATGGATACCGATGACGGCATAAACATGAGAATACGCATCGGCGATAGTAACGGCTTGAATGCTGGCTTGCATATCGGTACCTATCGTGATGATGCGCTTCACGCCATTGGTTTCAGCGCGATGAATCACGTCTGCCCGGTCAACGTCAAAATCCGAAAAATCTAAATGCGCATGAGTATCAGTGAACATAATAGAAATCTAAAGGATTTTTAGGATAAGCGCATCTAAATTTGCATTGGATTTTTTAGCTCCCATACGGCGTGATAAAAAAAGCCCAAGCTCCATATTAACGATCTCCATGGATAAACCTCCGATTGAAGAAAACAAGACATGAAAACAAGACCTTGACCTCGGAGAGAGGTTGCTCTAGCTTTGAAGTTTACATTTGGGTTCACTTGGCTCAAGTGGGAACTCGTGCGGCAAGCGGTTTGCCGCGCAACGGTTTCCACTTTTTTTTTCAGTAGAACCTAAATGGAAAGGACAACGATGAATCAAGATTTTCTTGCTGTTCTTGAGTACATGGAGAAAGAGAAGGGCATCAGTCGTAAGGTGATGATGGATGCCATTCAATCGGCGTTGGTTTCGGCGTGCCGCAAGGCGCTCGGCACCACGCAAGACGTGCGCATTGAAATGGACGCGAAGACGAATAAAATTAGCGCGTTTGCCAAATTAAAAGTCGTGGAAAAAATCAAATCTCCTTCGGAAGAAGTGACGCTTCCCCGCGCGCGCCAAGTCAATTTGCAAGCCAAACTCGGCGACATGGTGGAAGTGGAGGTGACGCCAAAAGATTTTGGGCGCATCGCCGCTCAAGTATTCAAGCAAACGATCAATCAAAATATTCGCAGTATCGAGCGCACGATGATTTTTGATGAATTTAAAGATCGTGTCGGCGATATCGTGACCGGCGTGGTGAGGCGGTTTGATCGTTCGGATGTGATTATCGATCTCGGAAAATTTGAAGGTATTATTCCCGCGCGTGAACGTGTTTCGACGGAAGAATACACCGTGGGCGAACGCGTGCGCGCCTTGGTGCTCGCAGTGGAAAACACCACGCGTGGACCGGAAATTGTTTTGAGCAGAAGTCATCCGAATTTTGTGCGTCGTTTGCTGGAATTGGAAGTTTCGGAATTGCACGACAAAGCGGTGGAAATTAAAGGTCTGGCTCGCGAAGCGGGTTATCGCACCAAAATCGCCGTGTGGTCGAACGACGAAAAAATCGATCCGGTAGGCGCGTGCGTAGGCATCCGCGGAGCGCGCGTAAAAAATATCGTTCGAGAACTCAACAATGAAAAAATCGATTTATTCCGCTGGTCGCCGAATATTTCAGAATTGGTGATCGAAGCGTTGAAACCCGCGAAATTGAAAAAAATCGAGACGGATCAAAAAGGCAAGCGCGTCAAAGTGATTGTCGACGATGAAAATCTTTCGTTGGCGATTGGGCGGCGCGGGCAAAATGCGCGTCTAGCATCGCGCGTGATCGGATGGGAAATCGACGTGGAAAAAGAAAAAGTCGAAGGCGTTGGATTTGAACAAAAACTCGATCACGCCATTCAACAACTCGTGGAAGTTTTAAAAATTGATCGCGACGCCGCGCGTGCGATTGCCACTGCTGGTTTTGCGTCTATCGAGGGCATTATCGCCGCTGAGGAAGCCGATCTTTTGGAGGCGTTGCCGGATATGGACCCGGAATTAGTGAAGAAAATTCACGCCGCCGCAGTCGCCACTCAACAATCTACTAACGCAACATAATTTATGTCGGAATCTGTCACACCTAAAAAAGCAAAAACGCCGAGCCGAAAAAAAAATTCGGACGCCACGGGTGTTGATAAACCGAAAAAAGCGTCTGCGCCGAAAAAAACTTCGACTAAAAAAGAATCCAAAGCAAAAACGTCGACGGCCGCGCCGCGTACGGTGAAAGAGGCTGTTTCGCCGTCGAGTATGGTTCTATTACAGCCTGTGGAAGCTCCGACAGTAGCAAGCGTGGATGATAAAAATATTTCGATGAAGCCGCCGGTTATCGTCAAGGATTTGGCGACGCGGCTCAACTGTAAGGCGTTTCAATTGATTCATGAATTAATGGAAGTCAATATTTTTGCCACTTTAAATCAGTCCATTGAAGAAGAAGTGGCGCGTAAAATTTGCGAGAAGCGCGGGTTTACGTTCAATGTGGAAAAGCGCGAAAAAGGCGCGGGCGTGCATAAGCCCGAGCCGGTCGTCGAGCCGCCGAAACCACCTCCCATTCAATCTGAACATCTCAAGACGCGTCCGCCGGTGGTGACATTTATGGGGCACGTCGATCACGGCAAAACTTCATTGCTTGACGCGATTCGCCAGACGCGCGTCGCCGCAGGAGAAGCCGGTGGTATCACGCAACATATCGGCGCTTATACGGTGAATCATAAAAATCATCCAATTACTTTTTTGGACACTCCGGGTCACGAAGCCTTTACTTCGATGCGCGCGCGTGGAGCCAATATCACTGATATTGCGGTCATTGTGATTGCCGCCGACGACGGCATCATGCCACAAACTATTGAAGCGATTCGTCACGCGCAAGCGGCAAAGGTCACCACGATGGTGGCGATTAATAAAATAGACATGCCCGGCGCTAATATCGATCGCGTCAAAGGACAATTGCAGGAAAAAGGTCTCACGCCGGAAGATTGGGGCGGAGAGACGATTTGTTGTCCGGTTTCCGCGACGAAAAAAACAGGCATCGATAAATTATTGGAAATGATTTTGCTTCAAGCCGAGATATTGGAACTCAAAGCCGAGCCTGTCGGAAAAGCGCGCGGCACGATTATCGAGAGTCAGATGGAGCAAGGGCGCGGCGCTACCGCAACGGTGCTTGTGCGTCAAGGAACGCTTTGTGTGGGAGATTCTTTTATCTGCGGGCAGTATTGGGGAAAAGTCAAAGCGCTGGTCAATGATCGCGGACAAAATTTCAAAGAAGCGGGGCCGTCGGTACCGGCAAAAATCGTTGGCTTCAGCGGCGCGCCGCTTCCGGGCGAAGAATTCATGGTGATGGAAAGTGAACGCGAAGCGCGTCAAATCGCCGAAGAAAAAGCAGAATCTTTGCGTTTGGGAAAATTGAACGAAGTCTCGGCGCCTGTAACGTTGGAAAATTTATTCACGTCCATGTCCGAGGGACAAAAGAAAGTTTTGAATTTAGTCGTGAAAACAGACGTGCAAGGTTCCTTGGAAGCCATCGTCGATTCCTTGAAAAAACTCCCCAGCGACAAAATTGATCTCAATGTGATTTTTGCCGGAGTCGGTCCTATCGCCGAGTCCGATGTGCTTTTGTCCAAAGCCTCAAATGCGGTGGTGATTGGATTTAATACCAAGACCGATAACGCCGCCGCTAATGCCGCTAAGCGCGAGCACGTGCAAATTAAACTTTACAGCATTATTTACGAACTCATCGATCAGATCAAAGAAGCCATGGCGGGACTCCTCGACCCCATTACGCGCGAAACGGTTATCGGCACTGCTGTCGTGAAAAAAGTATTCGAGCTTTCCAAGTTTCCCGTCGCCGGTTGCATGGTGCAAACCGGACGCATCGCCCGCAACGGTCGCGCGCGCGTCCTGCGCAAAAAACAACCCATTTACGACGGCGCGGTGGTCGCGCTCAAACGCTTTCAGGACGACGCCGCGGAAGTCCGCGCCGGACTCGAATGCGGCATTCGCCTCGGCAATTTCAACGAGTACGAAGAAGACGATCTCATCGAATGCTACCTTCTCGAAAAAATCCCGCAGTCGTTATAGAATAATATCTTAAACTTATTTAAAATCAGGCAAGGTAGAATCTTTTTCAGATAAAATGGGCGAGGGGAGAGGCCATTGAATTTTGAAGGTAGAATCATTCCAGCGGATGCCGCGTTCGCATTGAGGTGCGTATGTTCCGGCGATGTGGTAAAAGATTTCGGTGTCGTCGGCGAGAGTTTGGAATCCGTGCGCGAATCCTGGTGAGATATAGAGCGCGCGATAGTTGTCTTGAGTCAATTCCGTTCCAAACCATTGCAAATAGGTTTTTGAATTTTTTCGCAAATCCACTACCACGTCAAAAGTCGCGCCACGCGAGCATCGCACGAGCTTGGTCTGCTCATTGGGCGGCAATTGATAATGCAATCCGCGCAAAATGCCTTTATTTTTATTGAACGATACACTGCATTGATCCCAATCGACGGTGAGTCCATCTTTTTGAAATTCACCGCGATGAAACGTATCCGCAAAAAGCCCTCGGGCGTCTTCGAAGCGCCGGACGTCTATTATATAGAGCCCTTTGAACACTGTTTCCGTTAGGATCATCGCGAAAGAATAACCGGCGGTAAGCCCTCTGGCGATATTTTTGTCGTTTTTGAAGTCCAACGCTTGAAAGAATCCTCAAGCAAGCTATATATAGAATGTGGCACAACTGAGTTTACAGCAAACGATGGCGATGACGCAGACGCTCTCGCCGCAAATGCAACAATCATTGCATTTATTACAGGCGCCGGTGTTGGAATTGCGTTCACTGGTGCAACAAGAAATCCAAACCAATCCCGTTCTTGAAGAGCCTCACGAAGAAGAAAAGGAAAAAGAAGAGGAATGGGATCATGAAATTGAGGAGATTCTTCATCACGATGAAGAATGGAGAAATTATTTTTCGCAAAGCCAGACGCGCGGTTACAGCGGCGCCGAAGCTCAGGAAAAGCGCCAATTTTTGTTCGATTCGCAAGTAGAGCAGGAATCGCTCTCCGATCATTTGATTGGTCAATTGATCTTGAGTACGGATTCGGAAGACGCTCTGCGCGTGGGCGAAGAAATCATCGGCAACATCGATGACGCCGGATTTTTACAAGTCGCCTTGCCGGAAATGGCCGCGTCGGCGCGCGTGTCTTTAGAGTTGACGGAAAAAATGTTGGCGTTGATTCAGACGTTTCATCCTCCCGGAATCGCCGCGCGCGATTTGAGAGAAACCTTGTTGATTCAACTTCGACACCGCGGAAAAGAAAATGAATTGGAGTGGATGTTGGTAGATCAAAGCCTCAATGACTTGGGGAGAAAGCGTTATGCAGAATTAGCCAAACAACACGGGGTCTCTGTAGAACGTATTCAAGAAGCCGCGAATTATATCGCCACTTTGCAACCGCGCCCGGGCGCGGCGTTTGCTCCAGATCAACCGCACCACGTTATTCAACCCGAAGCCGCCATTCTCCAACACGAGAGTGAATGGATGGTTCAGATGAATCACGATCCCTTGCCGCGTATTCGCATCAGCGATACTTACAAAGACCTTTTGGGGCAGGCCGGGCACGACGCGCATCTCAAAGATTATCTCAAAGATAAGATTCGTTCCGGAAAATTTTTAATTAAATGTCTTCATCAACGCCAAGACACCATTGAAAAAATTTTGAAGGAAATTGTTGCCAAACAAAAAGATTTTTTGGAAAAAGGCGCCAGCCAACTCAAGCCGCTCACCATGAATCAAGTCGCGCAAGCGGTCGGCGTGCACGAAACCACCGTGAGCCGCGCCATCGCGAATAAATATGTGCAAACGCCGTGGGGTGTTTTTCCCATGAAATTCTTTTTCACTTACGGTTATCAAACCGATCAAGGCGAAAGCATGTCCAATACCAGCATCAAAGGCGATATCGTTGAATTGATCGAAAAAGAAGACCGCAAACATCCGCTTTCCGACGCGGAGATTGTGAAAATTCTTGCGGATCGAGGCATCAATGTGGCGCGGCGCACAGTCGCCAAATATCGTACGGAACTCAAATTGCTTCCTTCTAATCTTCGAAAAGAACATTAAAAGCGTTTTTTGTTTTTTAAAAGACGCTAAACAATAAAAAAATAAAATTTTTTTATTGTTTATTTATTTTTTTAAAAATATTATTTTTTATTATTTTATTTATATTTTTTTAATTTGAAGCAATTTTTAAGTCGTGTTTTTTTTGTTTAATTTCATTTTAATATATAAATATTTATTTTTTCAATTATTTTATTGCGTATTTTTATTTTTATTAAAAAAGAGCTCAACTTTTCGCGTGTTCGACCGATAAAAAGCATTGACGAACATGGGTAAAAAATTGTTTGATACAACATCGATGGAACACATCGCCTACAACCAAAGGGGGTGAAATCTCAATGGCTAAGAAAAAAGCTAAGAAGAAGAAAGCTTCGAAAAAAAAGAAGAGATAACTTCTTCCAATTCTCGCCGCTGAGGATGGCGATGCCGTCCTCGCGGCGTTTTTGTTTTTATATTCTCTTGTTTTTTATTCATGTCGAAATCTGAAATCATTCTTTTGCTTTCTCCCGTCGTCGACGCCTCTGCGGTTTTTGCGTCTACTTTGGAGATATTGAAAAAATTTGAAATTCCAGTGTTAGTGACTCCGATGAAGCGCAAAGGCGCTGTGGCGCATCCGCTGAATCGGCTTTGGAGGAAGGAAAATATTTTTTGCGTCATTGCGCATGCTCGAATCGATATCATTCGATGGGCGAAGAAACATTTTGCCGATACGCCCATTCTGCTTGCGCCTCACGGCGAGAATGGCGTGGAGGCTTTAGAAGCGTTGATTCGAGCTACGCAACATCCCGCAGGCGAACCGATGGCAGTATTTGCTTTGGGAAAGGCGGGAGCGACCAATACGGCGTTATTTGCGATGGCGATGTTGGCGTTGAAGCGTCCAACGATTCGGAACAAACTTTTGAAATTTAGAAAGCAACAAACTCAAGCCGTGCTTGCCAAACCCATTCCGGGGAAATAATTTTTAGACAGAATGAACAAATTTGTGCCGCATCCTTTTGCCCATTTAACCACAAATGACACGGATATTTAGCCCTGATTTTGTCGTGACCAAAATCAGTGGTCTTCGTATTTTCCGTGGTTAAAAAGGTAAGGGGGCGCGAGATCATTCTGTTCATTTTGTCTAAAAATTTTTCAAACCATGCAATTGTTTCCAAAAAAGGTTGAGTGGGGTTTTCGTTTTACTGGGGTATTTTCATTCCTTTTCTTTTTTGTCGTTGTGATTTTGAATGGATGGAGCGGCGACGCGCGGCGATGGGCTGTAGGGGGATTGAAGGACGGCGATCTGGTTCAACATTACGCGGCGGGCGTGTTGTGGAAGAAAAATCAGATGAACGCGATTTATCAAAATTATCAATTAGGCCAATGGGTGAATGATTGGAGGAAAGATTTAAATTCGAAAAAAAAGCTGAATCGATTCAATTATGTGTATAGTCCGCTCATCGCGTGGGGCGCTGGCAAGTTAACGGTTGCGCCGTTTGAGTGGTGGTTGAAAGGATGGTTTTTTATTTCCATCGCATGTTATGGTGCGGCGTTGGTTTTTCTATTTTGTTCTCTTCAATGGAAGCGGCCGCCTCTTTCTTTAATATTGGTCGCGGCGGGTTTTCCGAGTCTTTATTACACGTTGATTCCTTCGCAGAACACGACGCTGACGCTTCTTATCTTGAGCGCGGCGGCGTTGTTTTTGACGCAAAAGAAAAATTGGCTTGCGGGATTGGTATTGAGTTGCGCATTTTACAAGCCGCAATTTGCGCCTTATTGGGGATTATTTTTGTTTCTCTGCGGGGATTGGAAAACCACGTTGGGTTTGATTGCGGGTTCGCTCGGATGGCTAGGGTTGAGTCTCGTGATATGCGGAGTGGAGGCGAATCGACTTTGGATCGAAAGTTTGATCTTCATGATGCGCGGCGATCAATTTGTGCTTCAAGGATTGAATCAATCATGGACGGGTTTTTTTCTTTCTGTTTTCCCCGAATGGCCTCGAAGTCTCAGCGCATTGTGCGCTCATAGCGTTGCGTTGATGATTCTTGCATGGTTGGTTTTCAAAATTCGTGCTCTGAAAAAACGCGGAGCATGGAACGAAAGTTTTACACTTTGGGTGGCGGCATTTTGGTATCTGCTCGCGTCGGCCTACGTGGGGCATTATGAGATTTTGTTGGGGTTGCCGTGGTGGCTGATTTGTATTCAGCGTTCACAATGGACATGGCCGCAAGTTTTGCTTACGGCCATGTTTTGGTTGTTAAGTTTGTTTTCGATCTCCGGACTACTTACCGGCGTATCCTTTTCATCAATGTTTACAACAGCATTTGTGATCGGAACCATGATCGTGTTTGTGAGAACGCCCATTGCCCTCGATTTTAAATCGCGTTAATCCTTCGGTGGAAACTTTGCCGCTTTCGAGATCGTAAACAGCGCCGACGACTTCGATGCAACGTTCCGCATTTTTAATAAAATCCTGTTGACGCAACAATTCCACGCTTCTTTTTACATGTTCTTGAATAGCGCCATTTAAAACATCGCCGCCTTTTTTCTTGGCGGCATCCACTGCGGGCTGGATGGTTTTCACAATGCTTTTTACAGGACCCTGAATATCTCCGCCTGCCATGGTGGCTTTCACCGCGCCGCAATCGGTATGCCCCAAAACCACGACCAAGCGCGCCGTTGTGTGCTCAATCGCGTATTGAATCGAACCGAGAGCGTCGTCGGAGGCGATCACGTGTCCTGCAATGCGAATGCCGAAAATATCTCCGTTTCCTTGATCAAAGATTTGTTCCGCAGGCGAACGCGAATCGGAGCAATACGCGACAATAGCGAAAGGTTCTTGTCCTTCTTCGGCGATTTGTGTGCGCCTTTTTTCATCTTGATGCGGTCGTTCCATTTTGCTTTTTACAAACCGCTCATTGCCTTCCATGAGTTTCTTGAAGGCTTCATCGGGTTTCATTCCACATTTTTCGTGCGACATAGTTATTTCCTTTCCATGAATTAATAAAAAGGGAAATTCTAATTGGAT
The DNA here is from genome assembly GCA_049324635.1 of Verrucomicrobiota bacterium. GTDB lineage: Bacteria > Verrucomicrobiota > Verrucomicrobiia > Methylacidiphilales > Verrucolacustridaceae > JBMONL01. The sequence continues at coordinate 19,453 of JBMONL010000066.1, forward strand.
TTGTGAAAGAATCAAGTATAAGAACGATATCGTTAAAATTTCTTTGAGGTTTTTGTGAAAATAGACGTTCGGTTGTTATGGGTGTTTATTATTGCTTTTGTGTGCGTGGAGTTTTCTTATGCGCAATCTAAACCGAAACGCGATCCGATTGAAGAGGATCCTCGTTACAAAACTATTATCGAAAAAGTCGATCAAGACGTGGAGGCTTCGCTTAAAAAAGACAATATGTACGGCGAAATGGGATCGTGTCATATCTTCTGGGCGCGTAAAAAGAAAATTTTGAAGGAGCGCTACAACCTCGATTGGAAATCCCCTTCCGAAATGAATCCTCAAGTGGAATTTGATTAACAAATTGCTGAAAAAGTTTTTTCCCTAAGAAAATCAATGTCTTACGCAAAAAACTCTTCCGACTTTCACTGATTTTGCTTGTTCTTCGATGGCAACCGTCTATCAATTCACCACTTAACACCATTTAAAAAACAAACTAAAGGAACAACACTTATGAAGTCAAAATTGTCTTGGATATTAAGCATTGCCATGTTGATCATCGGCTTGCCTGCTGTTGCGTTTGCGGGCGAAGCGGATCTGGTCTTACCCGTCACATCGAACGTCGCCTATAATATATTAGGGTTCACCTTAAACGGTTCGACGATTCTTTGGATTGGGCTATTGGTGTGTTTTGCCGGAATGGTGTACGGCTACATCGAATACAAGAGCCTAAAAAATCTTCCCGCGCACAAAAGCATGTCGGATGTTTCCGCGCTCATTTACGGTACATGCAGAACGTACCTTTTCCAACAAGCCAAACTGCTTGTGCTTTTGGAAGTGCTCATCGGCGCGACGATGGTGTTTTATTTTTATTTCCTCAAGCACATGCCGATTGCGCACGTGGGATTGATTTTGCTCTGGTCGGTGATTGGTATCGGCGGCGCGTTTTCGGTGGCGTGGTTTGGAATGTTGATCAATAACATCGCCAACAGCCGCACGGCGTTCGCGGCGCTCCGTGGCAAGGCGCTTCCGGTTTCGGAAATTCCCACGCGCTCCGGCATGAGCATCGGCGTGATGCTCATCAGCGTGGAACTCATCGCGATGATTGTGGTGTTGAAATTTGTCGATCCTTCGCTGGCTGGCGCGTGTTTTATCGGTTTTGCCATCGGCGAATCGCTCGGCGCGAGTGTGCTTCGTATCTGCGGCGGTATCTTTACAAAGATCGCCGACATTGGAAGCGACATGATGAAAATCGTTTTCAAAATTAAAGAAGACGATGCGCGTAATCCGGGCGTCATTGCGGATTGCACCGGCGACAACGCCGGCGACAGCGTCGGGCCAACAGCCGACGGTTTCGAAACGTACGGCGTCACGGGCGTCGCGCTCATCACGTTTATTTGCTTGGCGGTGTTCCCTCAATTTCGCGCGGATCTTATTATATGGATTTTTGCGATGCGTATTTTGATGATGCCGACTTCGTTGTTCGCGCATCAATTTAACGCCTTTCTCACGCGCAAATTCATTGCGGTAAAAGAGAAATTTAATTTTGAGCATCCGCTGACGATGTTGGTGTGGATATGCTCGATATTGGGCATCGTGGTTACCTTTATCACCAGTTATTTGATGCTGGGCGGACGTTATCCCGAAGCGCCGGATGTTTGGTGGAGACTTGCGGCGATTATCAGTTGCGGCACGCTCGCCGCGGCGTTGATTCCGGAATTTACGCGAATTTTCACCAGCACTCATTCTGCGCATTGCCGCGAAGTAGTCGAAGCCACCAAAGAAGGCGGTGCGGGATTGACGATTCTTTCCGGCATTGTCGCGGGTAATTTTTCCGCGTTCTGGAAAGGACTTGTGATTATGACGCTCATGCTGATTGCATATCTCATCAGCCAAGCAACCCTGCCCGCTCTCATGGATCATTCGGCTATTTTTGCTCTCGGCTTGGTGGCGTTTGGTATGCTGGGAATGGGGCCGGTGACCATTGCCGTGGACAGCTACGGTCCGGTGACCGATAACGCGCAGTCGGTATTTGAACTCTCCACTATTGAGCAAATCTCTAACGCATCGGAAGAGGTGGAAAAAGAATTTGGTTTCAAACCCGATTTCCAAAAAGGAAAAGATTTTCTCGAAGAAAACGACGGCGCAGGCAATACATTTAAGGCGACAGCCAAGCCTGTATTGATCGGCACGGCGGTTGTGGGGGCAACAACGATGATCTTTTCGCTCATCCTGATGCTTCAAAAACATTATGATCCCAATATCTTCACTTCGTTGAGCATCGTGGACACGCGCGTGTTATTAGGATTACTCGCGGGCGGCGCGGTAGTGTATTGGTTCTCCGGCGCGTCAATGCAAGCGGTTACCACGGGCGCTTATCGCGCTGTGGATTATATTAAAAAGAACATCAAACTCAGCGATACCACGAAAGCTTCGCAAGAAGACAGCAACGTCGTCGTGCGCATCTGCACGCAATACGCGCAATACGGCATGATCAATATTTTCATTACGATCTTTAGCTTGGCGCTGGCGTTTGCGTGTTTCAATCCGATCTTCTTCGCGGCGTACTTGATTTCCATCGCCGTCTTCGGGTTGTTCGCGGCTGTTTATATGGCGAACACCGGCGGATGTTGGGACAATGCCAAGAAAATCGTCGAAGTTGAATTGAAACAAAAAGGCACGCCGCTTCACGACGCTACCGTCATCGGCGATATCGTGGGCGATCCGTTCAAAGACACTTCTTCGGTGGCGCTGAATCCGATTATCAAATTCACCACGCTGTTCGGCATCTTGGCGGTTGAAATCGCCGTCACCCTCGGCGGCGGCGGCAAGATCAACCTCCTTCTCGGCGTGATCTTTCTGGTGATTGGATTATTTTTCGCGCGCCGATCTTTCTACGGCATGCGCATCCAGTCCGTGCAATAAATTACGCAAAAAAAAACAAAACCCGCTTCTGAAAAGAAGCGGGTTTTTCGTTTTGGTTGTAAAAAAATTCAGATGCCTCTTTTAAAAACTTGTCACATGGCTTAATTGTTCTTACGATTATCGCTTTTATGCGAATCCTTATTTTAGGCGCCAATGGCTTTATTGGTAACTCGCTTGTTTCTAGAATCTTGAAAACCACTGATTGGGAAGTCGTGGGAATGGATTTAGAACAAGATCGCTTTAGCAGGGAAGTGTTTGAACATCCACGATTCCTTTTTCAACTGGGAGATTTGGCTGTCAATCATGAATGGATCGAGATGCAAATTAAGCGTTCGGATGCAGTTCTTCCGCTGGCGGCAAAAGCAATTCCTACGGATTATTTGGAAAATCCCATGGGCGTTTTTGAATTAAATTTTGAAGAAAATTTGAAAGTTATTCGCTCATGTGTCAAACACGGAAAGAGACTGATTTTTCCCTCCACTTCCGAAGTGTATGGCATGTGCAAGGACGATGTATTTGATGAAGAATCAAGTCATTTTACTCTTGGTCCGATTAATAAACATCGCTGGATTTATAGTTGCGCTAAACAAATGTTGGATCGCGTTATTCATGCCTATGGGCTTCAACAAAATTTTGATTATACTATTATTCGCCCTTTTAATTGGATTGGCCCAAAATTAGACCGCATCCATCCCGAAAAAATGATCAAAAGTCGCGTCGTCACACAATTTATGGATGCTGTTTTGTTCAATCGTCCGATTTCGCTCGTCGATGGCGGCAAACAAAAACGATGCTTCATTTATATCGACGACGGTATTGACGCTTTAATGAAAATTATTGCCAATAAAAACGGCAAAGCTTCACGCCAAATTTTCAACATCGGCAATCCCTATAACGAGCTTTCGATAGCAAAACTCGTTCAAGTTATCGTGGACCTTTACCAAAAACATCCTCGCTCTAAGCAACATCCTTTTACAGCAGGCGTTCGTAAAATCGCCAGCGCGAAATATTACGGGAAAGGTTATCAAGACGTGTCTTATCGCAAACCGGCGATTGCCAAATCAAAAAAACTGTTGGGATGGCAACCGCAAATAGATATTACGACCGCGCTTTCGCATACTTTAAATTCCTTTGTGGGAATGATCGAAACGACAAAGTGATATCTTTACATGAAGGTTGATTTTTACAGACATTCTCTCGGTCAGGAAGATGTTGCTTCGACCATCGAAGCCATGAAGCAAACCATGCTTTCCCGCGGCGATACCGTATATGAATTTCAACGCAAATTAGCCGAATATACAGAGAATTCGTATTGCGTAGGATTGATGAGTTGCACGGCGGCTTTGGAATTCGCCCTGATTTTATTAGGCATCGAAAAAGGCGATGAGGTTATTACCACGCCTCTCACCTTTGTCGCTACAGCAAATGTGATTCTTCATCGTGGAGCAACTCCCGTATTTGTCGACGTGGAAGCAGAAACAGGCAATATCGATGCTACGCGCATCGAAAAAGCAATCACGCCTCGCACCAAGGCGATTTTGCCAGTGCATCTTTATGGTTTAATGTGCGATATGAAAGCTATCCGCAAAATTGCGGATCACCATCATCTCACCATCATCGAAGATGCCGCGCATTGCGTCGAAGGTATACGAGATGGCGTCAAACCCGGACAATTATCCGATGCGGCATGCTTTAGCTTTTATGCGACGAAAAATATTACGTCCGGCGAAGGCGGCGCGCTTGTTTTGAAAGACGAGGAATTAGCAAACCGCGCATCTTGTCTGGCTTTACACGGCATGGATAAATCGGCAGATAAACGCATGCAAGGCAAGTTCACTCATTGGGATATGAACGAGCCCGGATACAAAGCCAATATGTCCAATATCCAAGCGGCCATGCTTTTGCCTCAACTCAAAAGAATCGAAATCATGCTTGCGCGGCGCGAAGCCCTAGGTCGTCGTTACGAAGAAGCCTTTTCTAAAATCCAAGGCATCTCCATGCAAAAAATTCCCGCCAACTGCCGAAGCGCGCGCCATCTTTTTACGATATGGGTCAATCCAAAGATTCGAGATCGTTGTATAGAACTTCTCCAAGATGCAGGCATTGGAGTCACCGTAAATTATCGTCCGGTGCATCTATTACATTATTTTCGAAAGCAGTCTTCCTATGCTTCAGGCATGTATCCGTGCGCCGAGCGCATCGGCAATTCCACTCTTTCTTTGCCATTGTATCCTTCGCTAAAAAACGACGAAATTGAGTATGTGATCCAATCCGTCACAAAAATCATTCGTCAACTCTCATAACTCAGTATGCAGGCCTTCCAATATCAACCGAGAGCGACTTGTGTATGCGGAGAACTTCTTGGATCGTCGCCGTCGATCATCAAAAAACTTGCGCAGGGCTCCATTACTTTTTTCCAATGTGCTCGCTGTGGCTCATGGATTCAGTCGCCTCAAATTACCATCGAATCCTTGAAAGAATGGTATGATTCCGATGAATATCAGGGGTCAGCCAATCAAGCAGGCTCGATTTATCTTAATTATATCAGAGATGAGCCTCATCGCGTTGCCGAAGCGCAAAATAAATATCATCGTTTTTTTGCGCCATTGATTGATTCGCATAGCGATATACTTGAAATTGGTTGCGCATCCGCATCGTTGTTATCTGTTTTTAAAAAACACGGACATCGCGTAGCAGGTATCGATCTTTCTCAGCGTTTTGCTTCGTTGGCGAAGGAACTTTATGATATCGACGTGCATATCGTCGATCTTCTGTCGGCGCAATTCACGGATGCATCTTTTGATGCAATCTTGATGTTCGGCACTATTTGCAACTTGGTCAATCTTCCCGCTTCCTTAAAAAAAATTCACAATCTTCTCAAACCTCAAGGTCGTTTAATTTTCAATTATCCCGCATGCAACGCATGGATTTCTCGCCTCTATGGCGAACATTTCTGGATGTTTACTCCTAGCGTGAGTTCGTTTCTTTCCGATCAGGGTTGTACAGCCGTTTTAAATCATCATGAATTTCAGATTCTTCGCCGCCAAACAGACTGGCAACAACCGAGTTTTAGCAAGCTCATGCTTCATGCCAGATTTAAGCATTTTTTACGCTACGTACCGCAAAAACATCTTCCTTGTTTAATTCCCATCCCTACGATTCGGCTCGTTGCCGCGATCAAACAATAATACAATTATGCCTCAGCCTCGTATCATTCTTGGAATATCCGATTCTCACGACGCTGGTGTTGCTGTCATTCGTGACGGACAAGTGTTAGCGGCATTAAATGAGGAACGGCTTTGTCGCAAAAAACAAGCCGCTGGATTCCCTGTGATGGCGTTGGAGCGTATATGGGATATCGCAGGGATATCGCCGCAGGAAATTCATCATGTCGCTTTGGCGGGGTCTTCTCTGGGAATTCCTCCTCTCAATAATGATTTTTCCCATGAGGACGGCGCATATAGTTTGTCGCAAAACATTGCGGAATTACTCGATCGCTTGCCAATTTCAAAAGAACTCTTTTCTCATCCGATCACATTAGGCGCTTATCGCAGTTTACTTCCTATGCTGGCTCGTCTGCGATCGCTTCGCGCACGTTCAACATTAAAAAATCTTTTAGGGATCGATTTACCTGTGGAAACGTACGATCATCACGACGCGCACATTGCTTCCGCTTATTTTGCAAGTGGCATGGATCATTGTTTGGTGATTTCAAACGACGGTTTCGGCGACGGGCTTTGTTCAAAAATCGCCATCGGACAACACTTACAAGATCGCATTGCGCTCTCTAATATTGCTCAAAATTCTTTCTTCAATTCTTTGGGAGTTTATTACAATTACGTGACTTTATTTTGCGGCTTCAAAAAAGCTTATCACGCGGGCAAAACCACCGGACTGGCGGCGTTTGGAGACCCTCATAAAACATTGCCGATTTTTCAAAAAATGATTCACTGGGATGCCTCAAGCGGTCGCTATGTGAATCGCGGCGGCGTTTTTCGCAATTGTCTTCGCCGGCTTTTTCAAGAGCTTCAATCGTTTTCCCGCGAAGATGTTGCCGCCGGAATTCAAAAACACTGCGAGGATATTCTTGTTCAAATGGTGGCGCATTTTGTTGCGACATCGCATTGTTCCAACGTGGCGCTTGTCGGAGGCGTGCACGCCAACGTCAAATCCAATCAATACATCGCGGCGATTCCCTGTATCGAAAATCTTTTTGTGTTTCCTCACATGGGAGATGGCGGATTGGCTCTGGGCGCGGCTTATTTGTCTTGGCATCGGCATGATTTGCGCGCGCGTTCCGTCAAAATCGATCACGTCTATTGGGGCACGGAGTTCAAAGAAAAAGAAATCGAGGCTCTATTAAAATCTCAAGGCGTTGCTTATTCTCGCCCTTCAAATCTGGCTTTGGAAATCGCAAAACTTCTGCAAAACAACAAGATTGTGGCGCGTTGCGATGGCGCGATGGAATATGGCCCGCGCGCGCTCGGCAATCGTTCGATTTTGTATCCAGCGACCAAGCCCGAAGTCAATCAATGGTTAAATCAACAACTGCATCGAACGGAATTTATGCCGTTTGCGCCTGTTGTGCGGGAAAAAGACGCGCATCTTTTTTTTAAAAATTATGACGCAAAAACGGCTCATACCTCGCAATTCATGACCATCACATACGATGTCACCGAGCGTTGCAAACGAGAAGCGCCCGCCATTACGCATATCGATGGCACGGCGCGTCCTCAAGTGCTATCGCAGAAACACAATCCTGATTATTATGCCATTTTAGACGAATATCATCGCCTCACAGGCTTATCCATTCTCGTCAACACCAGTTTTAATATGCACGACGAACCCATCGTTCATTCTCCGCAGGACGCCTTAAAATCTTATTTTGAAGGGCACTTGGATGTTCTTGTGTTAGGACCATTTTTAATCCAAAAACAAAGTTAAGATTTTTTACTCCAAATGATCCAACCGCGGCTGATTTGAAAAGGTTGATAATATTCTTTTAACGATTCTCTTACTCTCGCAAAAAAATCGGGATAAAGATTTTGATAGAGATCGGATTCCAATGCGCGACATTGAGGATCGTCAAAAAGGATGTATTGAGGCAGTTGACTTAAAAGATCGCGAATCAAACGAGTGTATCCCTCTTGATTGTAGCTTTCCCATGGCGCATCGGAATAAATAAGACCGTTGGGAATACGCGTGAGATGTTGCATGAGATGCCCATCTTCGGTGAAATACGCAAAGGAATTAGACTCTGTTTTCAGTTTTTGAAGAAGCTCCGCTTTTTCATTGAGGACGTTGACGTACGATGTCGGCAACCATAGTCCATAAGCAAAAGTGGAATGAGGATTGACGGCGCGCGTCGTCAATACGCTTTGTCTCAAATTGTAACCGTTCCATACTAAAGGCATATAACTCGCGTTTCGTTCGACAATTTCCGGAAGAATAAAAAAACATAGAATCAGAATGGGGAGAGGAATAAAACATTGCCTCCATTTCTTGCGCCATAGATGCCAAAGGTGAGGATTCAAGTAATCCGCGATCAAAAAACCGTATAAAATAAAAAACGACCAAAAATTCCAGAAATGCGGACGCGCCACATAATAGGTCATCCAAATCAAAATCATGACCGATATGGATATTTTGAAACTTTGTCGAAAACTGAGATAGCCTTTCCCAATCCATATAATTCCGCCGCGTATAACAACAAACCACGCGTGAAAAAAGATTAGCATCGCGATTAAAAAAGGTTCCCATTTCATGCCTGCCCAGCCGCCGGACATTCGCAATACACTGGCAAACATCGTGTAGGGGATTTTCAAGATAGCCGTATTTCCGGAAACAAAAGAAACGCCTAAAAGGATAAACACGAAACTTAGAATCCATCCCACAGCATATCTACCGGTCTTTTTTAGGATGGAAGGAAAATGAAAGTCCCCATAATGGGTCCACAAAAACGCGATCAATCCGCAATTGACTGCAATGCCGGTTTCAAAATTGCAAAGAAAAATCACGGCGCCCATGAACCCAAGAAAAAAACTGGCGGCTTTTGCTTTGAATTTTTGAATCATCAAAAGAGACAAAAAGGCTAACGGGAATCCTATCCATCGCGCGCCGGAATGATTCGGCCAGTTGAGCCACCAAAAATTATTGTGAGTCCAAGGAATAACGCAAAGTGCGGCCAGTAGAATATAAAGAGGAGATTTTGGTTTCCAGAGCCAATAAGAAAATACAACTAGAACGACGAATAAAATCTGAACAACTTGTAAAAAACGAATGATTTCTCCCCATGAAAAAAAGCCCAACCATCGTTGGATGCCTGCCGACACTCCAGACATTGCAATGCCGTAATGAAAACAAATATCCGGAAGCCAATGTGGATTTAAAAGCAATCGATCGGCGCTTCCCATAATGAAAAGACCATGATGCAATTGCACGGCGCTCAACGAAGCAGGATCATTTGAAAAATCAATTTGACTCGTTAATCCGGGAATCAAAGCGCAAGCAATATACATCGATAGCGCGGCATAACAGAAAATTCGAAACACATTGTTGCCCAGAAGTTGAAAATAAAAAATACCGCCAATGAAACTCACGATACCTATGGCGGTTATCGTATTGCCTAGCGTTTGTGCGTTCTGATAATGTCCGCCGAGCCATCCACAAAGCAAAATGACTGCGATTAAAAGCAGAAAAGAATTTCTCTTTAGAATGTTTACCAGCCTTTCACATAAGACGAGCGCGCGATGGCTTTTCCAATGAAATTTCCGTCGGTGCATCCATCCGCATAAAGCGACGCCTATCACAGAAAATGCCAGCATGTATCGATGCGCCGATCTCTGAAATGTGGTATCGATCACGCTATGAGATTGTTCAAGAAATTGCAGTACTTCGGGATTCATTTCTTCTTTCATGCGCGAAAAACTTTGAGGAGAATAAAATATTTCGGCGACGCATATGGCTAAAAGCAAGGACGCCAAAGTCACGGCGATGACCACGGTCGTCAATCGAGCGGAATGAATGCGCATGTCATGCTTTGGCATAAAATTGTTTTGAAAAACCGTCTTCCAATGCGGCAAATGGAACGACGTAGTGTCCTTGGTAATGCTCTTTCAATCCATGAACGCCTATGTCGAGCAATGTGGAAGAGTCACAAAAAATCTTTGTCATAAAATAATAAAGGCTTTCCTTGCCGCCCCATTTTTTCTTGAAGGCATAAACGCCATTTTGCCGATGGGGCATGGATTGCCAGTTGTAAATTTTTACCCCCATCTTGGCCGCCCAAGGAATCGAGTGTTCCGTAATAAGATAATTGGGAGACAGATGCCTGTAATCGGAATCCATACTGATCGCCAAAGTATCCATGATTTCTTGATGACGAATATAGAGAATGCCAGCAATGACAGTATGCTCTTTTTTGGCGATTAAAAGATGCGCTTTTTTCTTAGGAATAAGTTTCTCGAAAATGTGATGTGCCATCACGCTTGAAAGAGGTGCCGCTCCGATTTCGGTTTGGCGTTTCTGATGAATCTCATACCAGCCGTTCCAATCTTCCAGAGAATCGCAAAAACCTACTTGCACATGAGCCTCCTCGCATTTGCGATTCACGCTAATCAAATGCGAACGCATTTTTTGACGATTCGGCAATGAAAACGCGCCATCGGCATAAACTTCTTGAATAACTGTATATTGAGTAAAGTTTTCAAAAATCATATCAGGCTCAAAATAGCATTCATACCATCTGCGATCATCGATGAAAGGATTGGTCATGATGGTCAAAGTCAGGCACTTCATTTGTTTTGCGAAATCAATCGATGCGGTCAAAAGCGCCTGATAGGCGCGTTCCATTTGCGCTTCATTTAAACTTGGATGATGAAAAACGCCGCCCAATGGCCCGTTCTGCGGTACGGAGGTGAGAATATTACCGTGTTTTCCTCGAAAAAGATAAAGCGGCAAACCGGCGACATCCTTGCTATTTTCCGATGCAATCAAAAACATCGGTTCATCCGGTCCCATGCCACTGATGACATCCGCCCAATCCGTCGATTGTTGAATGAATGCCTGCGGACATTGTTCAAATAAATCATCATATCGCCGACGATCTTCAGACAATGCCAAATCAATTTTCTGCACATCCATAACATTATTTGCGGTTATGTCGTATGAATTTTTTCGTGCGGATTTCCGTAAATCACACTGCCGGCTTCAATGAGACTTTGCGGCGCAATGTGAATGGTTCCCGTTCTCCAGACAACAGGCGTTTGAGTTTGATCCCAATAGCCCGCGAGTAATTGCGCGCCGCTTTCGACGATGGCGTGTTCGCCAATGACAATGCGTTCATCCGCGCGAATATGCGAACCGCGTTTGATCCATGCGCCATGTTGAATATGAATATTCCACGGTTTTTCCAAGATGATGCCCGGCTCAATCCTCGGTTTTCCTTCGATATTCGCTCCAAACCATTTTAAAAATCGAATTTTTAAAAAACCGAATGCGCTTGCCCCGAAGGTGCCCGCAAGCAACCATAAAGTATCAAACAAGAACGGCCTCCAAAGATCAGCGTAGATGGCATGCGCAAGTTTCCGTGATAAAAACCACCATCGACTCGGTTTTTTAAGTGCTTGCATAAAAAAAATCGAACGCGAAATTTTCGAGATCGCCAACAACGAAGGATTGCGAAACGCAGGGCGCACGTCTTGAAAATCTTTTTTGCGCAGAGTATCCAAACATTGTCCGAAAATTTTGCGTTGATTGCGTAATTGATGCATACCCGCGCCGCTCATACTGCTTTTTAAAAAACGAAAAACGGTCAGATTTTCCGGGATATAATAAAAACCTTTGCGCAAAGCGAGCGCAAGGTAGGTAAACCAATCCGTGTGCCATTGAAGTTGCGGAGGAAATCCGCCCATGGACTGCAACATCTTCCAATTCACCCATACGCTATTGCTGGGGAAAATAAATCGATCAACTTTTTGAATGATTTCGCGAAATTCATCCGGAGAAATATATCGAGCGTCTCCTTCTATCGGTAATCGATCTTCGTAAAACCGGTCTTCATGCTCTATGTACACCAAGCGATTCGTACAACACAATCCCGCTTCAGGATATGACTCCAAAGCTCGACGGCACTTTTCCACAAACCCCGGCAAAATCCAATCATCCGAAGACGCCGAATAAAAAAAATCCGCTTGAATCCGTTCGCTCGCTATTCGATGAGAATCAAAAATACCTTTGTTCACAGGCTTGAAAATCGCGTCGACGTTCTTCGGCGACTTGCGAACCGCTTCTCGAATGTAATCTTGGCTCCCATCCGTGGATGCATCATCCACGATCAATAGATGATCGAGAAATTGCGCTTGCTTCAGCATCGCGCCAAGCGCTTGATCCAAGTATTGACGATGATTAAAATTGGGGAAAAATGCCGCTAATTTAATATTGGATCGAGCGGGCTTCTCAAAAATTTTCATTTTTGGCCGGTTTTCATGAAATGTTCGTAACGCGCGGTCACTTCTTCCGTGGAGCCTTCGCATTGAGTGATGCCGTGGTCGATCCATGTGGCGCGTGTGCATAAATTGCGAATGGTTGAGGGATCGTGCGAAATTAAAACCACCGTCATGTTGGATTTTATTTTTTCCAAAATAATTTTGCTGGATTTTTCTGCAAAGCGCATGTCGCCGACTCCCATCACTTCATCCAGCAACAACACATCCGGATCCACTTCCATCGCGACGGAAAATCCCAGCCGCGCGCCCATGCCTGTCGAATAGGTATAATACGGTTGATCGATAAATTCTCCCAATTCCGAGAATTCAATAATGCGTTGCATGCGCTTTTCGATAGTTTTACGATGCAATCCAAACAACAGGCCGCTCAAAATAGCGTTTTCGCGTCCGGAAAGAGTGCCTTCAAAACCGATTCCAAAAGCCAAAAGCGAGACTTTAACGTCTCTTTTGCGAAACACCTTGCCGCGATCATGCGCCACGAAATCCGCCAATAATTTCATGAGTGTGCTTTTGCCCGCGCCGTTGGAGCCGATCACTCCGAGCGTTTCTCCTTGATGCAATTTAAGCGAAATATCTTCCAGCGCCCAATGCACGCGACTGCCATTGAGAGGGCGTTTCAGCCGGTATTTCAATCCGACATGGTCCAACTGAATCAATAAATCATGAGACATAATTCACAGAGGCAATTTAAGCAAATGCTTGTCCACTTTACGTAAAAGTATCATACCGATCATAAAAAATACCAGCCCGATGACCAATACATTCACTAATTCCATCCAATGCGGCCATTGTCCATCTAATAAAATATTGCGATAGGCTTCGATTAAAGCCGCGGCGGGGTTCATATAAAAAATATCCTGCAAATTTTCCGGTACTTGCGCGCGACGATAAAAGACTCCTGAAAGCCATATAAACACGGACAAAAATGTCGCAATGACCGTTCGCCCGTCTTGAAAATAAGGTATCAGTGCCGCAAACGGCAAACCTATGGCAATGATGACAAAATATTGCAACATCAATAAAAACGGCAACGCCAGATACGCCCATGTGATGGGCGCATGTAAAATCCAGATTAAAGGGAATAATACTGCGAGCGAAAAAACAAATTTCCACGATAAATTAGAGACCGAGATGATAGGGAAAAGCAATTTAGGCAACTTGATTTGTTGCATCAATCCGGCATGAGTCACGATGCTATTGGCGCCCGCATTGATGCCGTTAGCAAACCAGCCATAAACCACCATGCCGATGTAAAGAAAGATCACAAACCCTTCCGTGCGATTTTTCAATATATAAACAAAAACAACATAGAAAACCGCCGTATTAATCATCGGCTCCAACGCCCACCACAAACACCCAAGATACGTTTTTTCGTTTTCTCCCTTTAAGTTAGCGTACGTTTTATACCAAACCACTGTGGCATAACGTAACAGCTGAACCCAATCTTTTCTGCGCCACATAAAGTTGCAAATCTTGCTAATTTATATCCATGCGTCAAGAATTATGCACATAGAATAGAATGCTATGGGGTGAAATCCATTGACTTTCGGAGGGAAGTTTTTCATATTTGCAATTCTATTTATGGCGAAGAAAAATACATTTGATGTCAAAGCGGCGAGGCAACGATGCCTGAAATTCCGCCGCAGAATTCTGGAAATTTCCCAAACTGTCCCCGCATTGCATATCGCGCCGGCGTTTTCGTGTTTGGAATTGGTCGATGCCGCATACTTCGGTTTGATGAACCGAACCGACGATAAAAACACCACCGATAATTTTATTTTATCCAAAGGTCACGGCTCTTTGGCTCAGTACGTGATTTTGGAAGAACTCGGCATTCTCAAAAAAGAATTGCTCGATCATTATTCCAAGCCCGGTTGGCCTATCGCTACGCATCCGGATTACGGCAATCCCGGCATCGAAGCCTCCACCGGTTCGCTCGGCCACGGATTGGGTTTGGCTGTCGGTATGGCGTACGCCGACAAAATGCACAAATTAAATCGCACGATTTACGTGGTGATGAGCGACGGCGAGCTCATGGAAGGCTCCGTTTGGGAAGCGCTCATGCTTGCGCCTTCGTTGGGAATTAAAAATATCGTCGTCATGGTGGATTTGAACGATTTTATTTCGCTCGGACAAGTCAGTCATGCATTGCCGAATTTTTATCCGATGCTGGATAAATTAAAAGCGTTCGGCTGGGAAACCAAAGAAGTCAACGGACATAATTCCGAAGAAATTGTCGAAGCCGTGCGCAGTCGCAAAGGCGACAAACCCATGGCGCTTTTGGGCAAAACCACCAAAGGCAAAGGCGTTAAATACATGGAAAATGTTCCCATTTGGCATTACCGCTCGCCGAACCCTAAGGAATATCAGGAAGCGCTCGAAATGCTCGATGAGGTGTGCGTATGAGAAATTCTTTTGCAGATGCTTTTTACGAAATTGCCAAAGACGACGAACGCATTTATATGGTCGCCGCCGATATCGGCGCCGCGGCGGGCGTGAATACTTTTCGAGAAAAATGGCCGGAGCGTTTTTTGAATGTCGGCGTGGCCGAAGCGATCGCAGTCGGATTTTCCGCAGGACTCGCCATGCGCGGGTGCATTCCTTTTTCATACACGATTGCGCCGTTTACGATTTATCGGCCGTTTGAGCAAGTCCGCGTCGATTGTTGTTATCAAAATTTACCCGTGCGGCTCGTGGGCGTCGGCGGCGGCGTGATTTATTCGTTGCTCGGTAGCACGCATCACGCGCAAGAAGATGTTGCCGTCATGAGCGCGATTCCCAATATGACGATTTTAGCGCCGTGCGATCCCAAGGAAGCCGCGGAAGTCACGCGCGCCACCATGAAAATCCCCGGCCCGGTTTATTTGCGACTGGGCAAAGTCGGCGAGCCGGATTTGACGAAAAATGCGGATGCGTTTCAACTCGGCAAAATCCGAAAAATTAAATCCGGAAAAGATATGGCTTTTCTCACTTACGGGCCGATCGCCAAACACGTTTGCGGCGTCGCCGATCGCCTCGAAAAAGAAAAAAATAAAACCTGCGCGGTCTATTCGGTGCATAGTCTGAAGCCTCTGGATATTTCGGGAATTCAAAAAGTTCTCAATGAATTTTCCGCCGTGGTTGTCGTTGAAGAACACGCGCCGTACGGCGGCTTGGGTCCGCGCGTGAAAGCGATTGCGTGGGATTCTGCCGCCAAATGCAAACTCCAAACTTACTCGCTCAAAGATGAATTTATTCATCATTACGGATCGTATGAGGACATCCTCGGCGCGCACGGCTTAGACCCGGAAACCATCTTCAAAGGCGTTTTAAAAATAGGATAATTTTTTGACAGAATGAATAGAATAAGAGATTGCCACGTCGCTTCGCTCCTCGCAACGAAAGCGAAACGCTTTCGATTCTGTTCATTCTGTCTAAAAATAAATAACTAAAAACTATGGCGTTCATTGATTTTATTTCGGGTATTCATAAAGCGACAAAACGCGATTACGTTCAGCGCGTCGTCGAATTCAACAAAGCTGAATGCGCCACCGTGTCGAAGCGATTCGATAAAGATTATTTCGACGGTGACCGCAAGTACGGTTACGGCGGTTACAAATACGACGGACGTTGGGTTTCTTTCGCCGAAAAACTCATCAAGCATTACGGTTTGAAAAAAGGCGACAAAGTCCTTGATATCGGTTGCGGAAAAGGATTTCTCGTGCACGATTTTCGTAAAGTTCTTCCCGGTTTGGAATCGTACGGACTCGATATTTCCGAGTACGCAATCCAAAATGCCATGCCGGAAATCAAACAATATGTCCAAGTCGGTAACGCCGTAAAATTACCTTATCCGGACAAAGAATTTGATTTGGTGATAGCGATCAACACGATCCACAATCTGAGAATTTATGATCTCTGGAAAGCGCTCAAAGAAATCGAGCGCGTCGGCAAAAAACACAAGTTCATCGTGATGGATTCCTATCGCACCGAGGAACAAAAAGCCAATTTGCTCTACTGGCAAATCACCTGCGAGTGTTTTTTTACGCCCGAAGAATGGGAATTTATTTTCAAGCAAACCGGCTACACCGGCGACTACGACGTCGTGTGCTTTGATTAGTGGTCTGGAAAACAAATTCGAAATCTAAAATTCGACACATGCTCGCCTATTCAGGCCGATTGGACTCCAAAGGTACAACATCTCGATTGTTTCATTATCGATGTGTCGGGACACTATATTATGGACAAGTGCAACCGCCCGGTCTGCCGCCGCCACTACTACCGCCAGTAAAAGGACGTGAAGGTCTGGCTG
Organism: Verrucomicrobiota bacterium; assembly: GCA_049324635.1. Taxonomy (GTDB): domain Bacteria; phylum Verrucomicrobiota; class Verrucomicrobiia; order Methylacidiphilales; family Verrucolacustridaceae; genus JBMONL01. The sequence continues at coordinate 36,163 of JBMONL010000066.1, forward strand.
AATTTTGAGAAGCCGTGCGTGCGGCATTTCGCGCCGCCTCGTTGGCTTGGTTTTGAGCGTGTTGCTCACGAGACGCCTCGTTGATGCGGCCTCCGGTTTGATCCCAAGCTGTTTTGCCGATAAATCCGCCGATGATGCCCCCAACAAATGCTCCCCACGGCCCCCCCGCCGCGCCAAGTTTCATTCCTTCCATAATACCGAGACCAATCGCAGATAATCGTCCAGCTCCATCCGCCGCTTCAATTCCCGCCGCCGTCATATCTCCTCGATGGATGGCTTCTGCGGTTCGTCCGATCATTTTGCCGCCTTGAATAATCGGATTTGCCAGCCCTGATGTCGCGATCCATTCTCCCGCCGCCGCCAAATCCGCCGTCGCTCCTTTGTTTTGAGAGGGAATGTTATCAAAATTGCTTGGTCCGGACGCCGTCGATGGCGTCGATCCTGTTGATCCCGTCGGAGGCGGAACCGTCCACGATGTGGGGTTACTGTGATCCGTCAAATCAAAGGCAAAGACTGTTGCTCCGAAGAGCATCCATCCGATCATCGTATATTTCAGATTCATAATTTTTTCCTATTAAAATCTCTTCGCTATTTTTTTTATTTGTTCAAAGTTCTTAAACGCCTCGCACTGATCCGCAAAATCAACTCGATACAAAGTCGCCTCGTCTTTAAACCAAAGCGACATCAGGAGTTCCGGCGAACCGGGCAACGAGCACAAAATAAACCAATGATTCTTTTTTTGTTCGTCCCTTTTTTGCATGAAGGCCACGACTTTTGCCTTGCTCCATTGCGTCGGAATCATGCGCAATGCCTGCGCGCTTTCCGGCGGCGTGGCTTTCGCTATTTTCAAAATACCCTCGGCGTCTCCTTGCGCCAACTTCTTAAACACATTCAGCGTCTCCGCATGCAATTTTGCAATGTCTTTGTTATTCACCAACTGCGAAAGCGTGTCCATATTCCTCTCAAACATCCATCCCACCGTCTGATGATTCGCCTGCATCGCCTGCGCATTCTCGACATTGGGCAACATCGTCCGCCAACTCTTTGGTGTGGTTTCGGAGAAATTCGCTTCAAATGCTTTCAATGTGCTCGCCGTGGAAAAAGGAGGCGTCGCCGATGCCGGCATCGAGCTTCTCAGCCACAGCGGATCCGGATCAAACGGCGGTTTTCCTTTGTTGCGAATAAAATCACCCATCAGCAATTCCGCATCGCTAATTTTAATTCCTCCTTTGCTCTTTTTCCATTCCGTGATGAGCGCCACATCGCTCCACACATTATAATGAATCACCACAGCCGTCTGCGCATTGAGAAATTTTGCGTAATAAAGCGACGTGTCAAAAAAATACGCCCACGCTTTATCCGACGGTGTAGTCGAACACAATACTCCTTGTAGTTTCGCGAACGCCTTTTGTCCCGCATCGTTCGCATAATTCGAAAACGCTTTTTGAACGTCCCCCACCGCCGAGGTTCCAAACGCCTTCACTTCTTTGATGAACGCTTCGCCCCCTTCTTTCTGTTGCGCCCACCCCAATGAACTCAACACGACAACCAAACAACACAACCATTTTTTCATATCATCATACTGTATTCGCCAAAGAAGATAAGCAAAGGGTTTTTTTGTTTGTGATGCGGCGAGGGAATTATGGCTGTGATGCCCAAATGGAATCAAGATTCCACAAGACGGATCCGGTGAGGGGAATATCAAGATTAGTCCAGCGATTTTTTAAGCCTGCGTACGTGTTGGGTGTGACCAAATATATAAAAGGAACTTGTTCGCTCATAATAGATTGGACTTCGGCGTAATAAGCACGGCGCTTGATTTCATCGAGCGTTTTTAATTGAAGCGTCATGAGTTCGTCGATGCGCGCTTCCCATGGCGTGGCGGGTTGTTTTTGCGAAGGATGCCACTGATGAAGTCGTCCCTTGCTACTATAGATGGATTGTCCGCCGACAGGATCGCCGCCGCCTGTAAATCCTAAAAGCCCCGCTTCATAATCAAACGAATCCTGAATTTTTCCTACGAACGCCCCAAAATCCATAAATTGCAATTTCACCTGAATGCCCAACGCTTTCATGTTTTCCATAAACACTGTCGCCATATTCTGACGGATTAAGTTTTCTTGATTGGTGATCAGAGTAAATTCCACAGGATTTCCCTCCGCGTCGCGTAAAATGCCTTTTTCATCCTTCTTAAAGTCTGCTTCCGCGAGCAACTGCATCGCTTGTTCCGGATTAAAAGGATATTTTTTCACCTCGGGATTAAACCACTTGCGATTCGCCGGACTCTCCGGTCCCCAGAGCGGCGCGCCACGTCCAAAAAGCACGCCTTGAACAATCCCCTCGCGATCAATACCGTAAGAAATCGCCTGCCGGAAACGCTGATTGGTAAACCATTTTAATTTGTGCGGCACAACAAACGGTTTCCCATCTTTATCTTTTCCTGGATTTTGATTGAACCAAATAAAAGAACTATTGGTGGAGGGGCCTCGATCATAAACCGCAAACCCATACGTGCCTGCGGAGCGTTTCACCCACGCTACATTATCGGGTGAGATACCCTCCGAATCCGTCAATCCCGTCGCAAACGCCACAATGCTCGCATTAAAATCTTTTACAAATCGCGTAATCAAAAAATCCACGTACGGTAGACGCTGTTTCTTTGCATCTGTGCGAAAATAATGCGGGTTGGGTTCAAAAACAATCCGTTCGCCGGGGCGATACGAATGAATCGTAAACATACCCATCCCCACAATGTTCTTCGGATTTTTTTGAGCGACGGAAATATTCCACGCCTTCATCAGCGAACCGTCGCGATAGGCCGCTTCGAGTTTATGCTTCGGTAAAATTTGCGCCCATCCGATCACCTGCAAAAACGGCGCAAAAATATCCGGCGTGCGAATTTGCACTGTGTACTCGTCGATTTTTTTTACATCAAATGGCTTGCCGTCCACCGAAAAATCATACGCCGCGCGCGTGGCAAATCTCGAATCATAGAAACATTGAAAAGTGAAAATCACATCCTCGGCGGTGAAGAGAATGCCGTCGCTCCATCGTAATCCGCGACGCAAATGAAACGTAAACGTTTTATTGTCGCTCGAAATATCCCAACTTTTCGCCAAGCACGGAATCACTTTTTCGCGCACGGGATCGTACGTCGTTAATCCATTACCCAAAAGCCCGATCATGCCGCTGGACGTCGCGTCTTCGCTCACCATCGGATTAAACGTCGTCGGCTCACCAGGGCTGGCATCGATCATCCGTCCGCCAAATTTTCCTGCAGGATAGGAAGATATCTCTGCGTCTTCCGGCAATGGATATTGCGCGCGCAACGCCGCCGGTTGTTTCCGGCAACCGGCGAGCAGAAAAAACGCCACCGAAAAAAGTAGAATTAAAGCTTTCAACATTTTAAACGATATTCAATAAATGTATCGTAATTTAGTTGGATTAGTCTAGCAATTGTCAATTGTTTATGAATTTTACAGTTCATGCCATCTTGGTTTTTCTCGGGGCGTTTTTGTTATTTTTGATTCAGCCGATTTTTGCAAAATTGATTCTTCCGTGGTTCGGCGGGGTGGCGGGTGTGTGGGCGGTTTGCCTTGTCTTTTTTCAAGGGGTGTTGCTTTTGGGGTATCTGTATTGTCATTTTTTTCAATATTGCAACCGTCGCGCGCAAGTCGTGATTCATTTTTGTGTTTTGGTTGCCATCGGCATTTCTTGTCCATTTCTTTTTCATAGTATTCCCAAACCCGCGCCGTCTGCAGAGCCGATGGCCGCCATTTTGGAAATTCTCATCCGCTATTTGGGCGCGCCTTTTTTTCTGCTTTCGACCACCAGCGTTTTGGTTCAAATTTGGCAAACTCGCGATCGAAAAACGCACCGCACACCCTACGAATTATATGTTTTTTCCAACATCGGTTCTTTATTGGCCTTGTTGATTTATCCTTTTTTCATTGAACCTTTTGTGGGCTTAAAAAACCAACTGCTCGGATGGACCGTGGCATTTATTGTTTATTTGGCATTTTATGGGAGCGCGACATTCGGCGCCTACGCTTCCAATAAAAAAGTTCCCCAATTTATTCCGCCACGATGGAAAGGTGCCAGTCGGGCATTTTTATTGGCGGGGTTGGGTTCGGCTGTGTTGGTCTCTTTTACGACGCATCTTTGCATCGACGTTGCTCCCATGCCGTTTTTGTGGGTTTTGCCTTTGGCTCTTTATCTTTTAAGTTTTGTTTTTTGTTTTGCCAAAAAACCGATTTATCGCAGGGAAATTTGGATTCCGCTTATGTTATTCTTTCTTCTCGCGGCCATCACTCCTCTGGGATTTATTTTTTTCATCCTTTCAGCAGGGTTATTATTGGTTGCGTTGTTTTTTGTGTTTATGGTGGTGCACGGCGAAATGGTGCTTACCAAACCTCCGCCGCAACAACTCAGTTTATTTTACATCACCATTTGCGCGGGTAGCGTCGTGGGAAGTTCGCTCATGAGTCTACTGGCGCCGTGGGTGTTTAATGCTTATTTTGAAACGCCGCTTTTGATCGCCACTTTATTTACCATGGGGACATGTCTGCTTGCTTTTCATACCAAAAGTATATTTTCTTGGGACAAAAATTGGAAAATCGCCTCGCTTCTTGTCTTGGTCACGATCACGCTTTTTGCCGTCGGAGTGATTCAATATTTTCGATGGGATGAAGATATCCTTTGCCGTGCGCGAAATTTTTACGGCGCCATTTATGTGCGCACTTATAAAGAGTATCGCGTTTTGATGAACGGCCATATCATCCATGGAGCGAGTTTTAATGATTTTCAGCGCGCCATGAAAGAACCTATCGCGTATTACTCGCCCGGCAACGGCGCACAGATCGTTTGGGATCAATTGAAAAAAGACCGGCCAAAAATGAAAATTGGCGTCATCGGCCTCGGCGCCGGAATCTTTGCTTCTTATGCTCGACAAGGTGACGATTTGGTCTTTTACGAAATTAATCCGGCAGATGTGAATATGGCGCGACAACAATTTCCTTTTTTGAATTTAACGCCCGCGAATGTGAAAGTGGTTTTGGGCGACGCGCGTCTTTCGATGGAAAATCAAGAAGCGCAAAATTACGATTTATTGATTTTCGACGCCTTTAATAGCGATGCCATTCCCGTGCATTTGCTGACACTCGAAGCATTTCAACTCTATCTGCGTCATTTGAAGCCGGATGGATTTCTTCTGCTTCATATCAGTAATATCCATTTGGACCTTAAAAAACCTATCGTCGGCGCCGCAAGCCAACTCAAGTTGCATTGCGCATTTATTCAACATAGGCCGGATTCTTCTGCGGAATACCTTTGTTCTTCGCATCATGCCATCTTGGCGCGTCAACCTTTTGATTGGGATCCTCGCGACGGTGCTCACAATTACAATGTTCCGGATTTTTTGCATGATGCATCTTCACCCTGGACAGATCAATACAGCACTTTATTGCCTTTACTCAAGGGGCCTTCGTTCGGCAAGTTTTGGTCCAAAATTCTTCTTCAATTCAATACTCTCAAGACGCTTCATAACATTCGAGTGTCGATGAAAAAAAATCGGAATCAATGGGATCAATGGCAAAAAGAACAAAAAGCCAATATCGAGGCATGGGACAAAGCATGGGAACGCGATAAGCGCCTTATGGAGCAAGAACTTAAAAAAAACCTCAATTCCCAATAAAGGACGGCGCATATTTCGCAGTTGCATGAACCTTAAAAAACGGTATCTTTGTTCCCTTCTCCCACTAAAGAGATACCCAAAAGACCCTATCGTCTAGAGGCCTAGGACACCTCCCTTTCACGGAAGTAACACGGGTTCGAATCCCGTTAGGGTCGCCATTCAGGACAACTTCATATCCTGTAGTGTGGCGTTCGGTCTGAAACGTCAAGAGCTGAAGAAGTAGTCTTTATGAAAGTTAAAATTTGCGGGATGACGCAACGAGAGGATGTGGAAGCGGCGATCCAGTACGGCGCCGACGCGGTGGGTTTTAATCTTTATAATGGAAGTCCTCGCTATGTTGGGCCGGATGTGTTGCCAGCGCTGGTGGAGGATTTGCCGCCGTTGGTGCTGAAGGTGGCGGTGGTGGTGAATTTTTCGTTGATCGATATTCAGCGTTTGGATGAGATGTTGAATTTTGACGTATGGCAATTGCACGGCGACGAGCGGGCGGATTTGTGTCATTGGCTTAAACCTCGTCGCCTTATTAAATCCTTTGGTCTGCCCTTCAACGGCAATCCGCCGGAATTGGCAGAGTACGATGTCGAGGCGTTTCTGCTCGACCGTTTCAGCGAGCAATATGGCGGCACGGGAAAAACGTTTGATTGGTCGCTCGCGATGGATTTTCAACAAAAAACGGATCGTCCGATTATTCTTTCGGGCGGGCTGAATCTTGATAATGTGGCGAAGGCGGTTGAGATCGTGAAACCTTACGGCGTGGATATCTGTACCGGCGTTGAGGCGTCGCCGGGCAAAAAAGACCGCGCAAAAATGAAAGATTTTATACAATTATGTCACTCGCTGTAGAATTACCGGACAAGGCTGGATATTTTGGCGCGTATGGCGGCATGTATGTGCCCGAAACACTCATGTATCCGCTCGAGGAATTAATCGCGGAATACGAAAAGGTGCGCGAGGACGCAGATTTTCAGAGAGAATTTCAAAGTCTTCTGAAAGATTATGTGGGGCGTCCCACGCCGCTTTATTTTGCGGAGAGGTTGACGCAACACTGCGGCGGCGCCAAAATTTTTCTGAAGCGCGAAGATTTGCTTCACACCGGCGCGCACAAAATCAACAACGCGCTCGGTCAAGTTCTGCTTGCCAAACGTATGGGCAAAAAACGCGTGATTGCGGAAACAGGCGCAGGGCAACACGGTGTGGCGACCGCCACCATGGCGGCGCGTTTTGGATTGGAATGCGTCGTTTACATGGGCGAAGTGGATATGGAAAGACAAGCCCTCAATGTGATTCGCATGCAGTTGCTTGGTACAAAAGTCGTGCCCGTCACTGCGGGACAGAAAACATTGAAGGAAGCGATCAACGAGGCGATGCGCGATTGGGTGACGAATGTGCAAACCACGCATTATGTCTTGGGCACTGTGTACGGCGCGCATCCGTATCCGATGATGGTGCGCGATTTTCAAAAAATTATCGGCGAAGAAGCTCGGGAGCAAATTTTGGAAAAAGAAAAAAAATTACCCGATCTTATCGTTGCGTGCGTCGGCGGCGGAAGCAACGCTATGGGAATTTTTAATGCGTTTTTAGAAGATAAAAAAGTGCGGCTCGTAGGAGTGGAAGCCGGAGGCGAAGGGATTACAAAAGGCAAGCACGCGGCGCGGTTTCAGGGCGGTAGTCTCGGCGTGCTTCAAGGCGCAAAATCGTATGTGCTCCAAGATGAAAACGGACAAATCGAGCTGACTCACTCCGTTTCGGCGGGACTCGATTACGCCGCGGTAGGACCGCAACATTGTTATCTACGCGATATCAAACGCGCCGAATACACTTATGCCACCGACAGCGAAGCGCTCGACGGCTTTAAAAAATTGTGCGAACTCGAAGGCATTATCCCTGCGCTCGAATCGGCGCATGCAGTTGCTTACGCCGTGAAAGAAGCGCCCAACATGAAAAAAGATCAGATTATTTTGATTAATCTTTCCGGTCGCGGCGACAAAGACGTCCAGCAAGCCGCAAAATTTTTACTGGAATCTAAATAACAGCGCCGTTCGTCTTGATGGTTGTGCCATCTACGCTAATCGAGCCGTCGGAATTAATTTTTATGCTCGTCGCATAAGGTATTTTTGCAATGACGTCTTGGAGTTTTTCTTTTTGCTCGTCGGTGAGATTATTGTAATTTTGTACGACAATGGCATACACTTTTTCAAGCGCCTCCGCTTTTTTCTCTAATTCAGCGGCTTCTTCCTCTTCTTCATTCAGAGTATTCGTCAATGCTTGAATTTGTTTCTGTAAATCTTCTATTTGTTGTTGCAGGGACGAAGTATCTGTTGTGTTGGTATTTTCCTGTCCTGATGGAGGAGATGAAGATTGCATCATTTGCTGTAACATCTGTGCGGCCATTTGCAGTAGTTGCATCAATTCTTGGCTAGGCATCTGTTGCTTCGGTTGACATCCTCCGCCTCCACCTCCCATACAACTGACTTGTCCGCCGGCACTACAGTAACCAATACAAGGTAAGCCAAATACACATAAAATAATGATAATGAAGATGATCGAATACATGGGGGTTTTCATGACACATTCCTTTTTCATATATATCGGCATATTTGGAAAAAAAATGAGTGTATTCTGAGATAAATGTGTCATTAAAAAAAACAGGACATGATTTGTAACCATGTCCTGTTGAATAATTTAAGAATTTTAGCTTACCGTGCCGTCAGTGTGGATCGTGATGTTATCTACCTTGATCGAACCGTCGGAATTGACTCTGACGCTTTCAGCGCCGGGAATCTTTGCGATGGCGGCTTGAAGTTGATCTTTTTGAGTATCGGTAAGTTTATCGTAATTTTCTAAAATAATTTCGTTTGCTTTGGCTAGAGCTTCCGCTTTCTTTTCCAATTCTTCAGCTTCCTCGTCTTTTTCATCCATTTCATCCAGCAAATCTTGTATCTGTTGTTGCAAATCTGCAATTTGTTGTTGCAGACCCGAGGTATCCACAGGCGTCGATTCTTGTTGCTGATTTTGCTGATTTTGTTGAGCTTGTTGCATCATCTGTTGTAGCATCTGCATCATCATCATTAATAATTGCATCAGCTCTTGATTGGGCATTTGTTGTTTAGGTTGACCTTCTTGTTGTCCCCCTTGGCTATCGCAGGGAGTACATCCCCCTCCTGCAGAGCATTGCGCATATCCAGCGCATGGCAAACCGAACAACCCACAGGCAATCACCACGGATGAAAGCAGTGAAAAGGAAGGAGTTTTTATGCGTAAATTTCTTTTTCTTCTCATCATATCTATCAGTGCAATGGAATGTTGAGAAGAATTTGGGGTATCTCGCAAGGTTCTCATACTTCTAAATGAGAGATAATCTTCAAACGTCAAGGAAGAAAGATATTATTCCCAGCCCACTAAATTTCTTACTATAAGGGCTTAACAGGCTACTGAAAAACCCTCGCATGCCGCGTTGCCGGCGATTTTTTTGTTTCCGCGAGTCGCAACAAAGCGGAAACAGAAAAGCGCCGCAACCCTTTGGGCGGCACGTCTTTTGGCGACTGAAGGCGTTGCGTACTCGTCAAGCATTTGCTTTCAATGCAATCCTCGTACGCAACGTCTTCATTCATCCAAAATCCGTCGCCGCGTGGCGCGCGGGGGTTTTTCAGCAACCTGTTAAAGAAAATCAGTTGTCGAGGTCATGACCTCAAATCAATGTGACCTGAGATCGATTTTGAATTTTTGAAGCCAGCGATCCGCCACATTCGCCCAATCGAATTGTTGCGCCACGTGCAAATTGTGGCGGGCAAAGTATAAATAATAATCGTTATCCACCAAAACGCGGCACACTTTAAACGCCCAATCTTCCAGCCAATTTTCTGTGAGAGGCGTCAATGGATTGCGCCATGCGGTTTCCGCCAAAGCGCCGTGAGTGGTCGAGACGACAACGCAACCAGAGGCCATCGCTTCCATGGCGGCGATGCAACTGGTTTCCGCAAAAATCGAAGGATATGCCAGCACACGGCATTGAGTGCTCGCCGCTCGCAGTTCCTTTTGTCCCACTGAGCCCATATAACGTACGCGCGCATTTTCCATCGCGCGTGCTTTTTCATAAAAAATCATGTGTTCCGGCTTTTCGTGATGACCGTAGGTACGAATCGAGCTGTATACCCAAAGTTCCGCTTCTGGCACAGCCGAATGAATCATTGGCCATGTATTCAAAAGCATTTCCAATCCGCGAAATGGAGTCGAAGCATAATACGCGCGCGACGGACGTTGATGCAATGTGCTGGCATCCGTTTGAAAATACTCGGAAGGAATGCCATTGGTCGTGACCCAAATTTTTTCCGGAGGCGCGTGACAATGTTGAATCCACTGTTGCGCTTGGTAATGCGATACACAAGGAATACAATCTACATGACGAAATACTTTCGTTGCAAGTTCGCGATCGCGCAAGGGTTCCAAAAAAGGTTGGTCAAAATCGTCTTTGCACCAAAGGTAATTGCATTTTCCGGGACGTTTTTCGAGAAAAAACACCCTCCATCCGCGAAGAGAAATGAAAATATCGCACACACCATGGCCAATCATTTCCGCGTCGTTGAAAAAAATCACTTCGTGTCCTCGCAGGCGGAAATTCTGCGCCATCCAAAGCGCCGACGTCATGCTTCCTCCCAAGGGATTTTGCTCGGAGTATTCGATCATGCATTGTTCCAGAGGAATATTCTCGTTAATCAAAATGACAATTTTCATGGCGATCTCAAAAACACGACTTCAAACAATCGCAGGTAATTTAAATTGTTTCGCGGAGACCTGCAAGAGGATGCTTTATCAGAAGTTTCCTCTGTTTTTTTAGGGGTCTGAGAACCAAGGGAGATCGGGGGTGATGGGGATGGGGTCGGAGTTAAAAAGCGGGGTGGTGAGGGTGTGGAAGAGTTCGCGGAGTCCATCGGCGATG
>JBMONL010000067.1:0-46760 GCA_049324635.1 Verrucomicrobiota bacterium
TAATTCGATGACAAAAGTGAGTGCGTTGTGGGGATGGGGAGGAGGGAGTTGAGGGAGGAGGAAATGAGGCTTGCCCTTGCAAGGGCAAGCCTCATTTTGCCGGAAGAAAGAGGTGGATTTTAGGATTGATTTTGGAGTTGTTGGAGTGGGGTTTTGCTGCCGAGGGCTTGGTGGGGGCGTTCGGTGTTGTAGTAGTAGATATATTGTTCGAGTTCTTTTTTAAATTCTTCTTCGGTTTCGAAGGTGGTGCCCTCGATGAGGTCTTCGTTGAGTGTTCTCCAAAATCGTTCGATTTTGCCGTTGGTTTGCGGTCGATAAGGTCGCGTGTAACGATGTTTCACACCCATTTCCATCAGCATTCTTTCGAAGGGATGTTGATCTTTTTGTTGCGAGGTACGAATGCCAAATTCGGGTCCGTTGTCGGTGAGCATTTCTTCAAATTGAATGTTGTAGTTCACTTTTAAAATATTCATCATTCTCAGAGCAGAAAACATCACCGTCATTGAGGTGATGTCGTGCACCATCTCCGCCCATGCCACGCGGCTGTAGTCATCGATCACGCTGACCAGATATCGCCTCTTGCCATCCGCCAAAACCAAATCTTTCGAAAGACTATGCGTGTCGATGTGCCCCAACTGTCCCGCTCGCTCTTTGATGATCATTCTCTTGTGCTCCTTCATCGGCGTCGATAGCCGATTCACACCGTTTCGCCTCAAAACTAAATATACCCCCGACGGTGACGGCGTCCTCTCTTTTAGCTCTTCTCGTAGCACACTGACAATCTCATACCGATTCATCCCCTTGTGGCGCTGTTCCAAAATCTTCGCCTCAATCTCCGGCAATATCCGACGTGTCTTCCATCGCGGACCTCGCTTCCGCGGCAATAAATCTTCCTCGCTCCCACTCTGCAAATACCGATTGTAATACTTCCGAAACGTCCGTCGATCCAACCCATGCACACGATAAAAATCTTCAATCCATCGATACCTCGGATGCTTCCCATCCCTTACCTCCTCATACTCCCTTATAAAAAATCGATACTTCTGTAGGTAATTCCTCTTGATCGTCTCATCACTGCTGTTCAATCTCATGCTCCATTACGCCCCTCCTCGTGGCTTCTTGTCCACGAATTACGTAACACATACAGTGATGACACGCTGAGTAGATGTGATGTTGGGTGACTCGCTAACGCTCGGTTGAATTTTTCGTACCTAACCGTGAATGCAAAACTTTACCCACTCAAAACAGCGAGGAACTTTTCCTGTTTTGCTTTAATATAATAATCTTTTTTAAAGAACTCGTCATCTTAGCCGAAATAAGCATTTGTGAGCTTTTTCAAACAATGGCGGGGAGCGCTGATTGTCGCGGCGGGATTTTTCTTGTTTTTAGTGGGCGCCTACGCTGTTCAGCGATTTGTTATTTTTCCTGCTTTTGAAAAACTGGAGCGTGAAAATGCGCGAAGCAATGTGATTCGTTGCGAAGAAAATCTCAAGCGTGAATTGGATCATCTGGATAAGATGTTGCACGATTGGGCGACATGGGATGACACGTATCAATTCGTTCAAGACCGCAATACGGATTATATTCAGTCGAATATTGTTTCCGAATCTTTGCAGGGATCGGGACTCGATTTAATTTATGTCTGTGATTTAAAAGGCAAAATTATTTTGAGTTACACGTTTGATTATCAAGCATCTCAATCTTATCATCTACCTGAATTGCCTCAGGATGCTTTGGAACTTCATCATCCGCTCCTTCAACATAAAAATAAAAATTTTGCAGGTATTCTTTCCACGGGAAGAGGGCCGTTACTGCTCGTTGCCCGTCCGATTCTTCCTTCTAATGCCGGCGCGGCACCTAGAGGAACGCTCATCATGGGGCGATTTTTAGATTCAGCCGCCATTCAGCTTATCTCGAAACGCATTTTGGTTGATTTTTCCATTCATGCTACCTCAAGTCCTGCTCTTACGCCTGCCGCGCAGAGCGCCGTGCGTGAGCTCAGCGCGTCTTCCAGTCGTGAAATCATTGAAGTGCGTAATGATGCTCTTTTTCATTATAAAGCGATTCACGATATTTATGGAAACCCTGCTTTACTTTTGGAGGTCAAACAAACTCGCAATATCACTCATCAAGGCGCGCGCGTCACGACGCATGCTTTTGGATGGATGCTGGCGATGGGACTGATTCTTTTGGTCGTATTTGCGGGTTGGCAAGCGGAGCGCGCTCGTAAAATTGCTCCGATGGCCACATCTCTTCGACATTCCTCCAGTCTTCAAATGACTACTTTGGCTATTCTTGTGGGTTTGACGCTCACGGGGATTATTTTTGGAATAGCGCGCGCAAGGGCTTTGCAACTGCAACAAGATCAATTTTCGGCGAAAGCTTCTGCGCAATACGATCTTGTGATCAATACGCTTCATGCCCATCTGAAATCCTTAACTTTTATTCAGAATTTTTTTAATGCCTCTCAGTTTGTGGATCCGGATGAATTTCGCGCATTTGTTGGCAATACGCTCGCCGCGTCGCCGGATATTCATATTTTCGGATGGGCGCCTTTAGCTCCAAGGTCATCTAAAAAATTGCCTCGCGAGAACGAAAAAGATCATTATCCATTGCATTACGTGGAACCTCATGAGGGTAGCGAAAATCTTTTGAAGTTTGATCTGGGTGCGGACCCTGCGTGTTTGGAAGCTATCGAGAAAGCTCGCGACACCGGCGAGTCTCAAGCGACGCCTATTGGCGAACTTTTTTCCGGAACCGATATATGCAAGGAGAAGGGTTTTTTTGTTTTCCTGCCTGTGTACGCCAAAAATACCTCACTCGCCAACAGCGACGAGCGCAAAAAAAATCTACAAGGTCTCGTCGTGGGAGCATTGCATTCCAAAGCGATCACGCGATCGGCTTTGGAGTTGACGAATGAAGCCGACATTCTCACTTGTCTTCATAATGTCCATGCATCGGAAGCATCGGTTCGTGATTGTCTCTCGCACGCTTTTAAAAATAATGCTCCGGCGTCACGGTGGCACGATCAACATCATTTTTCTTTCGCCGGTCAATCCTTCATTCTGTCTTCGATTCCCACAAAAAATTTTATTCAGAGTTTTTCATTTCAAGCGCATTGGACGATTCTGCCTATAGGGATTCTCATCACAGCGCTCATTGCTCTTTATATATACACAATTCAAATGCGTTATGAGACGACGGAAGCGTTGATTCAATCGCGCACGCATGATCTTCAACGTGCGTTGAAGGATTTGGAGGAAAAGAGCAAAGAGATGGAGATATTGAACACGCAATTTCAAGAATCTGCCGAGCGCGCTCAGCAACTTGCCTTGGAAGCGAATGTGGCGAACCAGGCGAAAAGCTCGTTTTTGGCGACGATGTCGCATGAAATTCGCACGCCGATGAATAGCGTGATCGGAATTGCTCAGCTTTTGGAAGACACTTCGCTCACGCCTCAACAAAAAGAATACATACAAACCATAGAAAAATCCGGAGAAATTTTGCTTTCGATCATTAACGACATTTTGGATTTTTCCAAATTTGAAGCGAATAAGTTTGAAGTGGAAATAATTCCTTTCAATTTGCCCAGCGTGCTCAACGATGTGTGCCGTTTGATGTCGCCCAAGGCGTCTGAAAAAAATATTTCCTTTCAATGCAAGCGCGATCCACACCTTCCCGAATGGGTTTTGGGAGACGCCTTGCGGATCAAGCAAGTGCTTTTCAATCTTGTCGGTAATGCGATTAAGTTCACGGAAAAGGGAGGCGTTACATCTGAAACAAAATTGATTCGTCAAAAAGACAATAAAGCCTTGTTAACTTTTTCCATCACGGATACCGGTATTGGAATGGACGCGCAAACGCGCATGAATCTCTTTAAAGAATTTACGCAAGCGGATTCCTCGATTTCGAGAAAATTCGGCGGGACGGGATTGGGATTGGTGATTAGCAAAAAAATTATTAACCGCATGGGCGGGCGCATTCTTGTGCAAAGCCATCCTGGAATGGGGAGTTGTTTTTCTGTGCATTTGGAATTGCCGTTGGCGTCGCCGCCCTCAGAGCCATCCACAGAATCCAAGATTCCGATTAAGGTGCCTGCATTGAAAATATTGCTGGCGGAAGACAATCTCATCAATCAGGAGATCATGAAAGAGATTCTTCAAAAAGACGGGCACCAAGTCATCGCCGCCAACAACGGACTTCAAGTTTTAGAAATTTTACAAAAAGAAACATTCGACGTTATTTTGATGGATATGCAAATGCCGGAACTCGACGGACTCGAAACGACGATGCGCATTCGAAAATTAAATCCTCCTCAAGCGCAAATTCCCATCATCGCGCTTACGGCAAATGTCATGACCGAAGACCGTCAACAATGTCTTGCCGCCGGCATGAATGGTTATATCGCCAAGCCCGTTTACCGGAACGCTCTTAATATTGAACTCGCTCGTGTTTTGCACCTTCAACCCTCTAAAATCTCGTGAATATTTTGAATCAATGGCGAAGCGCATGGATGGTCGTCGCCGGTTTTTTTATTTTTTTACTCGGAGCCTACGGAGTTCAGCGGTTTGTTGTTTTTCCCGCGTTTGAAAAATTGGAACTCAAAGGCGCTGAACAAAATCTTGTTCGATGCGAAGAAGGCATTCAACGCGAATTGGAGCATTTAGACCAAATGCTTTTGGATTGGTCGAATTGGGATGACACGTATCAATTTGTTCAAGACCGCAACGCAAAATATATCGAAGCGAATTTGATATGGGAATCACTCCAACATTCCGGCATTAATCTTATCTACATCTGCGACTCAAAAGGGAACATCATCCTTGGCCAAGCCTACGATGGCGAAGAAGGCAAAACGTTTTCATTATCCGAATTTCCCAAAGGCGTATTTGATCTTGATCATCCTCTTTTGCAACATGGAGACGAGGGCATCAAAGGCATTTTTTCTTCGCAGAAAGGTCCAATATTACTGGCATCTCGTCCCATCTGTACCTCGAATGCTTCGGGTCCCGCGATGGGCACCATGATCATGGGGCGATTTTTGAATCAAAGCCTTACCGACACGATCGCCAAACGCATCATAGCGGATTTCAGTGTTCGATCGCTTGCGCATTTTTCTTCCAATGCATCTGAAACTGAAATTAAAAATTTCATTAAAAATCCAAGTACGACCAATCATTTGGTGCATGTTCATGACGATGCTCTTCTCCTCTATAAAATCATGGAGGACATTGAGCATCGACCCACTCTTATATTGGAAGTTAAAAAGTCGCGCGACATTACTTCTCGAGGCACGCAGGTGATGATGCAAGCTTTTGGATGGATGCTCGCCGTGGGATTGATTCTTCTCGTTGGCGTCGCCGGATGGAATGCGGAAAATATTTTTAAGCAAAAAAACGCCGACTTTGTTCACAAAGGTTTTTCTCACTTGAATTTGATCGTGCTCGCTATGCTGATAGGATTGACCCTTACGGGTATTTCTTTTTGGATTGCGCGCAGTAATTCCATCAGCCGCAACAGCGAGCTTTTTTTGAAAAAAGCTTCTTTTCAATCCGAACGAGTGACGGATTCCTTTCAAGAAGTGTTCAAGGAGATTCAATCCATTCAGAGTTTTTATGAAATTTCGCCTTCCGTAAGCCGCGAGCAATTTCATCATTTTTCGAGCGAATTACTTTCTTCGTCCAAAAATCTGGTGGCTTTAAGCTGGGTTCCGAAAGTGCGCGAAAAGGAGAGGAGCGCATACGAAGAGAAAGCGCGGCGCGACGGATTGAAAGGGTTTCGGTTGATGGAAAAAGATTCTGCGGGGAATTTGACTTCCGCGAAAAATCGCAAGGAATATTATCCTTTATACTTTTTGGAATCCAATACCCCCGATTTTAAAATGCTTGGTTTTGATCTCGCGTCCAATCCCATTTGCATGGAATTTCTTCAAAAAGCCTGCATCAGCGCCAAACCTCAAGCGACGCCTCCCATTGCCTTGAGTTCCATGCCGGAGAAACAAGATATTTTTCTTGTGTTCTTTCCCGTTTATCATCAAGGCGACATTCCCGTCGATGCTGAAGAGCGTCAAAAAAATCTGCGCGGTTTTTTTGTCGGCATCGCGTCTTCCAAAAAAATATTTCAGGTGTTTTACAAGATGGCGAAAGAAGACAATCTCTTTCTTTGTCTTCATGATAGTTCTCGTCGCGATGATTTGGAGACGATGTGTCCGGCGTGCGCTGCGGAAGTTGCCCAGAAAGAGCACGGGGCTGATTTATTTCGTTATGAACGCAATTTTACATTTGCAGGGCGTCAGTGGCTTTTATGCCTTGTTCCATCGGACGTATTTACGTCTCAATTTCAATCGTACTGGCTGATTCTTCCCATCGGTATTCTCATCACCATGCTTCTCACGCTTCATCTTTATGCTTGGCAGACGCGTTATAAGATCACTGAAAATTTAGTGCGCGAGCGCACGCAAGATCTGCAATCGGCTCTTCAGCAACTCGCGGAATCCGCGGAACATTCGCAACAACTGGCCTTGGAAGCAACGGTCGCCAATCAAGCCAAAACGGCTTTTTTGGCAACGATGTCGCATGAAATCCGCACGCCGATGAACGGCGTTCTGGGGATGACGCAATTGCTACAAGAAACGATTCTCACACCCAAACAAGAAGAATATCTTCAGGTGATTCAAAACTCCGGAGAAGTTTTGCTTTCGGTCATCAACGACATTCTGGATTTTTCAAAATTGGAAGCGGGCAAACTCGACATGGAAAATATTCCTTTTGATTTGCCGAATCTTTTGCAGGAGGTGTACCGCATCATGGTGCCTAAAGCCGATGAGAAAGCGATTCTGTTTGATTTCAAAAATAATCCGCAACTTCCTCAATGGATCATGGGCGATCCCATGCGCCTCAAGCAAGTTCTCATCAATCTCATCAGCAATGCCGTCAAATTTACGGAAAAAGGCAGCGTCATGGTCGCCACCAAGCTCATTGAGAAAAACGACCAAGAAGCAGTGATTCTTTTTACGGTCACCGACACCGGCATCGGCATGAATCAGGAAATTCAATCGCATCTTTTCACGGAATTTTCTCAAGCCGATCCTTCTATTTCCCGAAAATTTGGCGGCACGGGCCTTGGGTTGGTGATTTGCAAAAAAATCGTTGAACGTTGCGGAGGAAAAATTGGAGTGCAAAGCGAGATCGGAAAAGGAAGCGCTTTTTGGTTCCGGATACCTTTTCAACTCACCAATCAACCTTCGACGTCTGAGAATTCTCCGCAATCTTCTGTGAGCGTTCCGTCTCTGAGGATTCTTCTAGCCGAAGACAATTTGGTGAATCAAAAGATGATGCGAGCGCTTCTCCAAAGAGCGAAACATCAAATCACCATCGCTGAAAACGGAGTCCAGGCGCTTCGTGTTTTGCAAGAGGAACCCTTCGATGTTGTTCTCATGGATATTCAAATGCCGGAGATGGACGGTCTCGAGGCGACGAGACGCATTCGCGCGCTCGCCGATGCTCATAAAGCGAACATTCCGATCATTGCTCTGACGGCGAACGCTCTCATGGAAGACCGTCAGCGCTGTTTTTCTGCCGGCATGAACGGCTATCTCGCTAAACCTATCCACCGAGATGTTTTGAATATGGAACTGGCTCGCGTGTTGAAATTTTCGCCTCAAGTGTCAGCATGAACATCTTGCAAAAATGGTAAGAGCTATGAGTCGTATAGTGAAATAACTTAACGTTTTTACATGATATTTCTATCACGCGCTTTCAGCGCTCAAGAATTTCTTTCTTTTTACCTAGGGCTTCGCCCTAGCAACTGTCTTGTTTTTGTGGTTTTCATGCGGGTTGGGGGTGGAGGTTTTTGAGGAGGGAGTTGATGTGAATGATGAGTTTGCGCATGGTTGCGACCAATACGCTTTTGGCGGGTTTGCCTTTAGCGATGAGGCGCTCGTAGAATGCTTTGAGAACAGGATTGCATCGAGTTGCGGTGAGGGTTGCCATGTAGAAGATTTTTCGCACGGTCGCACGTCCGCCTTTAATGCTGGCTTTGCCTCGGTGGATGCCGCTGTCGCGATTAAACGGAGCCACACCGAGTAGATCGGCGATTTGTCGGCGCGAGAGTTTTCCGAGTTCGGGCATTTGCGCGACGAGCATGTGGGCGGTGGTTTCGCCGACGCCGTCGACTCCTGTGAGGACTTTCACTTTTTGTGCAAGGTCATCATCGCTGTCGATGTGTTTTCGAATGAGTTGTTCGATGTCTTGGATTTGTTTTTTCAGATGTTGCCGGAGTGTTTTACTGCTGTGTTTCAGTTCTCTGTTTTCGAAGTGTTCGGCTCGTCTTTTTTCTTGCTGTAATGTCTCCACCAATTGCTGACGGCGACTCACCAGTTCCGCCAGTTTCCTCTGGTTTTCCGACAGCGGCGGCGTTTCGCGCGGATTCATCTTTTCTCCGTATTGTTCCAAGATTTCAGCGTCGAGCTTGTCGGTTTTCGCCAAGCAACCTGTTGCCCGCGCAAAATCGCGCACTTGAAGAGCATTGACCACGCTCACCGCGATCTGCGACGCCCATAACATCGCCACCAACCGTTTCTCGTAGCCGCCGCTAGGTTCACAGATGATTTGGATTTTTTCACCGAGAGATTTCGCCCATCGAATGAAACGCCTTTGCCCTTCCGCCGTGTTGGGAAAGCGTCTCACGATGATTTGATGCCGCACGTCCAACATCGCTTTGGATACATCGATACCTATGTATTTCGTTTTTTCTTCCATGTCGCTCCTTGATTTGAGGTTTCTTTTGACTCTATCCTCTGCCTTACAGATTTGAACTCGAGGCTCCTTGGCCTTGGCTCTCTCAACTGTTCGAGGTGTCGTCAAATCGTCGCCGAGGCTGATCGCGCTAGGGCCCGAACTCCTTGCGGATTCGAGGCTGGTTGTGATCTCGCTCCGGCGCATTCCATGGGGGCTTAAGCCCCCATGGAATGAAATCTTGTTATTCTTTCTTCTCCGGTTAATCAATCTCTTAACAGATTTCGAAGATGTAAGGCTGTATCTATCGCGCGCCTTTGGCGCTTCAAAAAGTGTCAAAATACAAAGTTATTTCACTATATTAACTCTGTTCGTGGAATTGACGATCACAGGGATTGCTTTTTGGGCAATACGCACACGCAAGAGGGGACATCGACAATTCCCCATCCGTCAGGGCGTGGAGTTTCAGTATCACGTCCCGTTGGGTTTTTTTAGCGGCTATAGTTTTTTTTGAAAATGTTCTAGAAATGGTATAGCTCACTTTTCTATGCTCCAAACGATGGCGCCTTTGACGATGGTCGTTACGGCTCGTCCTTTGAGATGTTCTCCGTGAAAAGGTGTATTTTTCCCTAGGGAGAAAAACTTTTCTTTATCGACAATCCATTCCATATCGGGATCGATGATCGTGACATCCGCCGCACTGCCGACTCGAAGCGTGCCGCGATCCAATCCCAGGAATCGAGCAGGCGCGATAGTAAGCCTCTGAAGAAGCTCGGGCAAAGAAATGATTTTTTCGTGCACGAGATGGGTTAAGAAAATTCCAAGTTCGGTTTCCAATCCTACAATTCCAAAGGGCGCATAATCAAATTCCACTTCTTTTTCATAGGAGCAATGCGGCGCATGATCGCTGGCTAAAAATTCAATGGTTCCATCCGCGACTCCTTCCAACAGAGCATCGATATCGCGTTGCGTGCGCAACGGCGGATTCATTTTGTAATTCGTATCGTAACCCTGCAGACATTCTTCTGTAAGCGCGATGTGATGCGGGCAAACTTCTCCGGAAATCGGCACTCCACGTTCCTTGGCGTCGCGCAAAATGCGCACCGATCCGACGGTGGTGAGATGCTGGCAATGCACGCGCGCGCCGGTGAGTTCCGCCAAAAGCGCATTGCGCGCAACAATGACTTCTTCCGCAATCGAAGGCCATCCTTTGAGTCCCAAAACCGTTGACCAAAATCCTTCATTCATCATGCCGCCGGAAGTTAAAGTGGCATCTTGGCAATGATCCAGCACAGGCAGATCAAACATTTGAGCATATTCCAGTGCGCGACGCATCAGTTCGTTGCTTTGAATGCATTGCCCATCGTCGGTAATGGCCACGACGCCGGCTTGTTTCAAACTTCCAATCGGCGCCAAAAGTTCGCCTTTCATTTCTTTAGAAATACATCCTGTGGGAAAAACATTGACCACGCCTGTCTCTTGAGCCTTTTGCATCATCCATGCAATCGTATTAGGAGCATCCGCCGGAGGAGAAGTATTAGGCATGGCTACCACGCTCGTAAAGCCGCCCGCCGCCGCCGCTTGAGTACCGGAACGAATCGTTTCTTTGGCGGATTGCCCGGGCTCGCGCAAATGCACATGCATATCAATGAGTCCCGGACATACGACTTTGCCGCTCACGTCAATCACTTCGGCTCCTTCCGGAGCGGAGCCGACAATTTTTCCATCCAAAATAAAAACATCGCTCTTTTCATCGATGTCCCTCGAAGGATCGATCACTCTGCCGCCTTTTAAAATCATCCCACTCATACGGCGCCTCCTTCGGGAGTCAGCGCGGTGCCGCCGCTCAAGAGATAAATTACAGCCATACGCACGGCCAAACCATTCGTCACTTGATCCAAGATCACTGAATTCACTCCATCCGCCAGCTCGCTGGAAATTTCTATGCCGCGATTGATCGGTCCCGGATGCATAATCATCACATCCGGCTTGCATTTCTTCATGCGTTTTTCATTCAATCCAAAAAGCGTCACATACTCGCTAATAGAAGGAAAATGAATCTGCCGTTGCCGTTCGTGTTGGATGCGCAATAAATTGATTACGTCCGCCGTCGGCAAAACTTCATCCAAATGATGCGTCACTTCCACTCCTAAATGACTGAATACTTCCGGCACAAGCGTGGAGGGACCCACCAAAGTCACTCGCGCGCCCATTTTTTTCAATGCCCAGATATTGGAACGCGCCACGCGACTGTAAAGAATATCGCCCAAAATCACCACATGCCGGTCACGCAAATCTCCCAATCGTTCACGCATGGTAAAAACATCCAAAAGCGCCTGCGTCGGATGCTCGTGCGCTCCGTCTCCGGCGTTGATCACCGAAGCGTGTAATCGCTCGGCTAAAAATTTTGCGGCGCCCGCCGCGCGATGCCGTAAGATAATAAAATCCGCATTGAGAGCCTGCAGATTCAATGCCGTGTCTTTCAAGGATTCTCCTTTGGTAAAACTGCTCGCGTCGCTGTCTAAACTCACCACATCCGCGCTCAATCGCATCGCGGCCAATTCAAACGACGTGCGCGTGCGCGTGCTGGGTTCCACAAAAAGATTGATTACTGTTTTGCCGCGCAAGGACGGCACTTTTTTAATCGGACGATTCAAAATTTCCTTAAACACACTCGCTGTATTCAGAAAACTATAAATTTCTTCCGTCGAGAGGTCGCGAATCGCAATCAAATCTTTTCTCTGCGTGCTCATGAAGCTCCCTTCTTCTCCAAGGAGACTTCGTCTTTTTCATCTGTTTCTTTCAAGTGCACAACCACATAATCGTCGTGAGTCGTCGGCACGTTTTTGCCGACGTAATCGGCGCGAATCGGAAGTTGCCTGTGTCCTCGATCAATCAAAACAGCTAACTGAATCCCCTCAGGGCGTCCCAAATCCAACATCGCATTCAATGCGGCGCGAATCGTGCGTCCGGTATAAAATACATCATCGACGAGTACCACCATGCGCCCATTGATATCAAACGGAACTTCCGTTTGTTTGGGAACTGCGATCACGCGATCGGTGTCGTCGCGATGAAACGATATATCTAATTGCCCAACCGGAGGCGCTTCATTCAATCCGCTAAACGATCCTATCATTCGCGCCAAACGTTGAGCCAAAGGCACGCCGCGTGTATGCAATCCAATCAACCCTAAAGTTTCTACACGGGGATTACGTTCAATAATTTCATGCGCGATTCGCCTTAGCGAACGCTCGATGGCCATCTCATCCAATATCTTTGACATGTTTCTCCTTTAGAGCCTCGCAGGACTCTATTAAAGGAACCCCGCCTCTGATTAACTAATCAGCGTATGGGTTTCCATCGCTCGGTGGCGATTAGCACGCCATTGAGCGCGATGTTTCACAATCCAATCCAATAAAGCTTTTTCAAATCCAATATCGTACCCGGCTTTTTCGCTTTCGATCCATTTGTGCTTGAGAATTTCATCTCGCTCCAAAAGAAACTCACGATATAAGGCCGAATTTCTAAAAAAACTTTGCGTATCTGCTATTTCGCTCGTCATAACACTCAGCTAATGTCACCTTGCCTCATGTCGGCAAGCTTCCTCTCTATTACTTAGCAATGCTTTTGGCAATAAAGAAATCATTTTTCGCTAAAAACATTACGTAAAACATTAAGGTGGCGAGCTTTCTATTAAATTAGCCTTACTTATATTTTTTTACTGTCGCCGAATCCTTGATATTTCAGCCATAGAAATCAGATGTTGCTGGAGAAATTCAACACTTCCAGCCGATTGCATTTGTTCCCATGAGACAGCCTTTTCAAGTGAAAAATTCCCAGATCGCGTGCGAATAAGTCTGACAAGATGCGCGCCGGAACCTAATTTTTGGCCGATATCATGACAATAGGTGCGCACATAAAAACCCTTGCTACATCGAAGATGAAATTCTATTTCAGGCAATTCTATTTTTAAAATCTTGTACTCGTAAACATGTACCAAGCGCGGCTCGCGTTCCACGACCTTGCCTTGCCGCGCCAACTTGTATAGCGGCACGCCGTCTTTTTTAAGCGCTGAAACCATTGGCGGCGTTTGATAAAAATCCCCAAGAAATTCTTCGAACACTTTTTCAATGACTACTTTTTCCAGAGTGGGAACAGGTTTGGTTTCGATGATTTTTCCATCGGCATCTTGAGTATCCGTCGATTCACCAAGCTTCATGGCGCCTCGATATTCTTTATCTTCGGACATAAGCAAGTCTTGCACCTTGGTGGCTTTTCCTACGACAATCATCAATAATCCCGTGGCCAATGGATCGAGCGTTCCGCAATGACCTACTTTTTTCTGGCTAAACTTACGTCTCACAAAATCGACGACATCATGCGAAGTCGCTCGCGTCGGCTTATCCACCAATAATAATCCATCCAACTGCGTTATCATGAATTCTTAAGATTGCCATGACGCTTCAACCTACGCAATGACAGAAAATGAGCGCAAAATATTTACCGTCAAAAATTTTATAACAATCTCTTATTGCTTTATATCAATGAATTACAGAAATGTTACAACTTTAAGACATGCCTCTGGAATTCTTGACGGAAAGAGAGTATCTCACATTAGCTTAGTATGGATCGCGAATTTCCTCTTAAAAAGGAACGAGAAGGGCGCTATCGCCACCCAGCGTTTATTCCCACAAGTGATGCATCGCAAGCACTGAATATCCTTGAAACAAGCGATTCTCAAGCTGAGTCAGAGGCGCGTCAACTCGCTCAACCCTTGGGTTGGCAGGCGTGTATTGGAGGTTCCAATTTAGGCTATTTTTCCAGTCTTAAAAATATGGAATCCAGCATGCGCCGGAAAGATATCAACCCACTTTCGTTATCCAGGTATCCGACAGCCGAAATGCGTAACGGCTTTAATCGTCAATTAGCCGAGACGGAGAGTCATTTAAAGATTTTGTCTCCTCGTAATGTTTATACGGAAGAAGATTTTTGTTTTCGGATGGCGCCATCGGTGCTCAATCGACTCAACCCGCCGAGTGTTCTGCAAGCACTTAGCAACGTACCCGTCCCCATGAGCCCTCAAGCTAAGGAAATTCGCGACAAAGGAAGACTCAGTGGGTTGGGCGCATTGACGCAAGGCGTTGCCCTTATTTCGATGGCGCCGTCCGTCCTTACGCAGTTCAATAAAATGAAAAAGAATGACTCGTTGCGCTCGATGGGACACTAAATTGACTTGCGCATCATCATTCCTCTCTTAACAGGCACTTTCTAGATAGTATCGACACTATCTAGGGCGAAGCTCTAGCAACTTGTCTGTTTCCACTTCTTGAAAAATTATTAACATCGCATTGCAAATTGTGAAAAATGATGCATAAAAAATATTATCATGAGTGAAAGCAAGGGCGACTGGTCAGTCGAGCAATCGATTCAGACTTACGGCATCGATCGATGGGGCGACGGATATTTCGGCATCAATGCGGAAGGGCATTTGACGGTGAAGCCGTTGCATTCCGAAGGACCGGAATTGGATATTTATCACGTCGCGCAAGAAGCGGTTCAACGCAATTTGCATTTTCCCCTGCTACTACGGTTTCAGGATATTTTGCACCATCGCGTGCGATGTGTGAACGAAGCGTTTTGCTCCGCTATGCGGGAAAATAATTACAAAGGCGAATACCGAGGCGTTTTTCCCATCAAAGTCAACCAACTGCGCGAGGTGGTGGAAGAAGTTCAGAGCGCCGGCGCGCCGTATCATTTCGGATTGGAAGTAGGGAGCAAGCCGGAACTTTTCGCGGCGTTGGCGATTCACGAAAATCCGGAAAGCTTGCTGATTTGCAACGGCTATAAAGACGAAGAATTCATTCGCATCGCGCTCATCGGCCGTCGTCTTAATAAAAAAGTCATCATGGTTGTGGAAAAACTCGAGGAGCTTACGCGCATCATCGCCATCGCAAAAGAATACAACGTCGAACCCATGATCGGCGCGCGCATTCGTTTGCAGACCAAAAGCGCCGGACGCTGGGCGCGTTCCAGCGGCGAGAACAGCAAATTCGGAATGACGACTTCGGAATTACTGGAAGCGTGCGCTATTTTAAAATCCGAAAACCTCGCGCATTGTTTGCAATTAATTCATTTTCACATCGGCTCGCAAGTGCCGGATATTCTCACCATCAAAGGCGCGGTGCGCGAAGCCGCGCGTTTCTACGCCAAATTGCACAAACTCGGGTTTCAGCCGCAATACCTCGACGTCGGCGGCGGATTGGGAATCGATTACGATGGTAGCAGAACCAGTTCCGAAAGCTCCACCAATTACACGCTCAATGAATATACCAACGACGTTGTCTATAATATCGCCGAAGTTTGCAACGAAGAAGCCGTGCCTCATCCGCATCTGGTCAACGAAGGCGGGCGCGCCGTCGTGGCGCATCACTCGGTGCTCATCGTGGAAATTTTCGGCATCATCGACAAATCCGATCAGCAATTCACGCCCGCCGCGCAGGAAGACCACAAACTCGTAAAAGATTTGTCGCAATTGATTCAGGATTTAAACAAGCGCAACCGCCGCGAAAGTTTGCATGATGCTATTCAGATTCGCGATGAAGCCGCCGCGCGCTTTGATCTCGGACTTCTGGATTTGCCCACAAAAGCAAAAATTGAAACCAACTTCTGGATGTTGATTGAAAAAATCGTCGCGTGCTACGAAGGAGCAAAATCGATTCCGGACGAAGTGCAGGAGCTCACCACACAACTCAGCGATCAGTTTCTTTGCAATTTTTCCGTTTTTCAGTCACTCATCGATCATTGGGGACTTGGTCAGCTTTTCCCCATCATGCCGATTCATCGCCTCAACGAACGTCCGAACAAAAGCGCCATGCTGGTGGATATCACGTGCGATTCCGACGGCAAAATCGACAAATTTATCGACACCGACAAAGCGAACAAAACCCTTCCTCTTCACGTGCTCAATGGCGAACGCTACTTACTCGGATTTTTCCTCACCGGCGCCTATCAAGACGCTATGGGTGACTTGCACAATCTCTTCGGCCCCGTCAACGAAGCGCATATCTTTCTCGACGACGACGAACCGGAAGGCTTTTACATCGAGGAAACCATCCAAGGTCACTCCATCGACCGCGTGCTCGGCTCCGTCCAATACGATCACTCCCAGCTCGCCCGCCTCATGAAAGCCCAAATCGACCAAGCCATCAAATCCGATCGCGTCAAACCCAACGAAGGCATGAAACTTCTCGATTACTACGAATTCGGCCTCAAAAAACCCACTTATCTATCGTTAAATCGGTAAACTATCGACGGGAAGTCGTGTATCCTTTTTTCACGACGTTTCAAACACCCCATTGGTTGATCAGTTGATTCCATTCTCTATAGTAAAGCCAGTATATAAAAGCGGTCATCAGAAGCCATTGGCCGATCAGTAATAATAATAAAAAAATCCATGACGAAGTATGGCTACGTCGAAAAATTTTTTTCTCTTTCGAAAAAAACATAAAATTACTCTACCTCTTCCAAGGCATGCAGAAATTCCGGAATTTTTATTATTAGTTGTTTGAATGCTTTTTCAATTTCTTTTTTGAATTTTTCTCTGATGCGTTGCTCTCCTATACCTAAGGGGAGCATACCCTTCGTATCCAAATCTCGGATAGTGCCATCGGGATTAAAAGTGATATGAGATGTTTCTGCTCCTAAGGGACCTATAAGAGGTTTGTTTGTTTCAACTTCAATACCTCTTTCAGATATTTTAATTCCAAAAAATGTATTCGCGGGTATCACGACGTAAGGTAAATTAAAATTAGGCTGATTACCTGTCAGGCGAATACTGATACCAACAACTTTCTTCCCCCTTTGGGAAACTCTTACCTCTGTGCCGTTGATCATAAGACTACGAGTAGTTTCATCATACTGTAGATTGTCATTGGATTCTTGTCCTTGCAAATATTGCAACATGAGTGCGATTTTCGTAGGCAAAGCATTCCAATTGATAGGTCCTTTCTGATTTTTGAACCATGAAGCGTAAATTTTTTTCAGAATTTCTTCAGCGGTCATTTTTTGGAAATCGGAGGATACTTGTTCGAGGGCGTCGAGTTCTTCGGGATCGATGCCAAGTTTTTCCGCGCGATACTCGCGTAAACTGACGCCTTGATTCATAGCTTCTGCTGTTTCGCGAAAAAGAGCATCCAAACCCTCTTTACCTAATATCCCTAACTCCTCAGGATCGAAATCATCGTCATCGTCATATTCTGGATCGTTTAAACCACGTCCATCATCGTCCAGCAGGACATGATTCCCATTAATCGTTACCCAGTGCGGCATAAGACTCCTTTTCTGGCGTTGTGAATATTGCGTACAATGCACTAATTATAATCAATGTACGCACCTTGTCAAGTTTTGCGGCACGCAGGAATATTCATTCTTCTCAATGATCTCCAAGGCATGAAACTCCTCGATGACTACGAACTCGGCCTCAAAAAACCCACTTATCTTTCACTGAATCGCTGACGAACTTCTACAATTCGAGGGGGTTGACGTTGGTCATTTGCAACGACTGTACCTAAACGATGTTTGCATCCTTCAGAGCCCTTCCAATTAGATGGAGAAGAAGCCATGTGATAATAATTTAGATAAGAAAAGTATTTCAGATTTTTCGGTGTTATAGGTGTAAATATTCTTCCTGTATAAGAATCTCGTGTCGTCGCGTGAATTTTTAACCATAAAGCATCAGGATTCGCTAAAACTTCTACGGAACCGCGAACTTTAAAATCGCCTTCCGCATCGCCATAAAAAATTGCGGCATTACCTAGTTGCTCAATATAAACCTCTTCCGGCATCACTCGCCCTGCATAACACAAATAGCGCGTTTTTCTTACATCGTTGACAGAAATATTATGCATTTGGAAAAATTTGGAGCGCGATGTCCGGTATTTGTCGAATTGCTCATTAATATGATTCGTACGATTGAATGGCACAGAGATAACCAAGTGAATCCTTTCTGGATTTTTTTGTGCTACCCCTAAAAGCATATCCAGTTGTTTTTCTTGCGTGAGCCGGTAATTGTTAAAAACAACAATTTTATGGCGACATGAATTTCCTTCTTTTTGTCGACGTTGTTCGTCCAAAATACTGGTTGTTTCAAGCATCATGTTAAGCATTTTAATGCCTTGAGGATGATCTAAAATATTCCCCGCTGTTCCAATCCTCAGAATATCAGGTTGCAACATATTAAGGAATAAAGGATCGGAAAAAACTTTTACCAAAGACTCATAAGTAAACATCTTCGTAGGATAGCCTACATCTTCATAGCAAGTATCGCATTTTCGTTTGCAACCATTAAGCATTTCCATAAGCCTCAGTGCTTGATGAAGTTCTTTTTTGCCAAAAAACGGCTGTAGTAGTAGACTGGCGTCTATCCATTCGATTTCTGTGGGTTTGTCGAAATAAGTAAAAGAAGGTTGAGCAAAATAACCCTTAATAACATTCAGAGGCATTTTTTTCTTTTGAAAGACATCTGCCACTTCTGGGGGTAAAATAAGCGACCTATGCTCATGATATAGCTTCATATTTAAAAATGTGTTGTTCACCTGTAAAGGTAAACAAAATATTTTCCATAAAATATCGATTCGCAAATTGTTGCCTATAAATAATTTGAAAATTTAGAATACCAAACTCCATATCGCAATCCGCTCGGCGCGCGGGAAAAGTGCTTTTTTTGAAGTATTTCAACGATCGTGAGCAGAATCAAAATTCCGGGCACGATAATGTCGGCGCGATCTTTAGGTAGATTCGGAATCTTGCGCAACTGCGCAAGCGTCAACACAGAAAAATCACGCTCCATTTTTTGTAACACCCTTGGGGTCAGGCTTACACTTTCACGAAAACGTGAAAGTGTAAGCCTGACCCCAAGGCTACACAGCGTATTCATCGTACCTCCAGAAGAAAGAAGCCTCCCTCGAAAAGGCTCATATTTTGCAACCACAGGAGATAAATTCTTCAAAAGATATTTTTTAGCTTCGGCGATTTGCGTAGGCGAAGCCGGATATTTTTTGAAAAATAAATCTCTTAACTGCACGCATCCGATGGGAATGCTTTTTACTGAAATCAATTTTCCATTTTTTCCGTGAATCCATTCCATGCTTCCGCCGCCGAGATCGATATTAAGAATTTCAGCTTTTCGCCAGCGCGGCTCGGAAGAAATCCCGGCAAAAACCAGTTCGCCTTCTTTCTTTCCGGAAATAATTTGAATTTTTATGCTAAGAATTTTTTCCGCAGGACGCAAAAAATCATTCCGATTTTTTGCCGCGCGCAATGCTTGTGTGCCGACGGCGATTATTTTCTCCGCGCCAAACTTCTCAATCCGCGCGCGAAATTTTTTCAACGCGGCAAGCGCGCGCCGAATCGCTTTTTCCGAAAACTTCCCTTTTCTCTGCAAATTCTCTCCCAAACGCGTCGTCACCGCTGTCTCATAATGAACGATGAGAGCCTTTCCCCTCTGCTCCGCCAGCATCAGCTTAAACGTATTCGATCCCAAATCCATCACCGCCCCTCGCAAAACCCTCTGTTTACTTAATTTTTTCATTTGTTAAAAAGAAGTGGGGCGTTGCCCCACACCCCAGAAGGAGACATAGTCTCCTTCACCTCTTAAGGTATGCGATTTTATTTCCCTTTGGGAAATAAAATCGCATACCTTGGAAGGGTGCAGGGAGCTACGCTCCCTGCTGGGTCGTAGGGCGAAGCCCTACCTCTTTTAAAAAATAAAATGATAGACGAAAAGATTATTTCAAAAGCGGTTGAGGATGGTTTGTTGCAAAAAACAAGCGGCGAGAATATTTTAAAGACGCTGGAGCGTTCGGGTGTGGAGCAATGGATGATTGCAAGTGTGAAGGAGTTAATAGAGCGCGAAGAATGGACGGAATTGAACGACCGATTTTTTCAGACGTTAAAATTCGGCACGGGCGGATTGCGTGGAAGGACAATTGGAAAAATTGTGACTCAAGCCGAACAAGGCAAAGGCGGGGCAAACGGACGCCCTCAATACGCGGCGATTGGTTCCAACACAATGAATAATCTTAACGTCAAGCGCGCCACGCAAGGATTGACGAGTTTCTTGCAAAAGAAATTTCCATCGGACGTTGTGCGCGTGGTGATCGCGCATGATCCGCGACATTTTTCCAGAGAATTCGCCGAAGTGGCGGCGGAAGTGATTTCGCTCATGGGCGGCATCGCGTATCTTTTTGAGGACGAGCGTTCCACGCCGGAACTTTCTTTTGCGGTGCGGCATCTCAAAGCGCACGCGGGTATTGTGATTACCGCGAGCCACAATCCGCCGCACGATAACGGTTACAAAGTGTATTTTCAGGACGGCGGACAAGTCGTCGAGCCGCACGCATCGGCGATTATTCGGGAAGTCAACGAAACCAAAGACCTCATCAAGCTCGCCGAAAAACCGGGAGAGATTATTTCCATCGGCACGGAAATCGACCAAGCGTATTTGAACACTTTGAGAGATTTGGTTTTAGAACCCGCCATCGTGGAGCAAGTTCATCGAAAATTAAAAATTATTTTCACGCCTCTGCACGGAACGGGCATTAAAATCACTCCGAAAATTCTCGAATGTTTCGGATTTCAACCGGTCATTCCCAAGGAACAAGCCAATCTGGACGGCAGATTCCCGACGGTGAAATCGCCCAATCCGGAAAACTCCGAGGCGCTCGCCTTGGGCGTGGCGCTTGCCGGACGCGAGGACGCGGATTTAGTTTTTGCCACTGATCCGGACGCCGATCGCATGGCGGTGGCGGTGAAAAATTCGAAAAGCGAATACGAAATGATCACTGGGAATCAGATCGGATCGATTTTGACTGCGTATCGCTTGAATCGCTTTTTCGAAAAAGGAATTCTCAACGAGAAAAACGCAAATCGCGCGGCCATTATCAAAACTTTTGTCACCACCGATCTGCAAAAATCCATCGCGCAAAAATACGGCGTCAAATGCATCGAGACGCTCACGGGTTTCAAGTACATCGGCGAAAAACTCAACGATTACGAACGCGCCGCCGGAGGACGTATGCAAGATTCTCACGAAAAATGGCGCGAAAAACGCCTGCAGAGCAGTACGTTTTTTGTTTTCGGCGGCGAAGAAAGCTACGGTTATTCCGGAAGCGACGACGTGCGCGACAAGGACGGCAATGCCGCCGTGCTTATGTGCGCGGAAGCGGCATGCTTTGCGGCGTTTCAAAATATGACGCTACTGGATTATTTGGACGCGCTGTATCTGGAGCACGGATTTTATTGGGAAAAGACCGCGACGCTCACTTTCGACGGCGCGGAAGGCGCAGATCAAATCAAACAACTTATAAAAAGCTACAAAGAAAATCCTCCTTCACAATGGGACGGACGCACCACGCTCAAAGGCAGAAATTTTGCGGAAGAAAAATTTTCGGACGCCGACGGCAAGCTCATTCCTCCGGAAAACATGCTGATGTTTGATCTCGACGGCGGATTTCGCATTGCGATGCGTCCCTCCGGCACCGAACCGAAAATAAAATTTTATTTCTTCGGCCGCGCCGACGTGGGCGAAGTAAAAAATCTTCCGGACATCAAAAAACAATTAAAACAAAATCTGGACGCGCTTTGGAGTTTTGTGCAAAAAGATGTCGAATCGCGCGCACTGGGCTAGCCGCTACGAACAGAAAGCCGGCTGAGAAGACGAATGGCGTGAATGATGCTACTCGGAGAAGCTTTGCCTTTGCCAGCGATGTCGAATGCTGTTCCATGATCGGGCGACGAACGCCAAAAAGGAAGTCCCAGCGTGAGATTCACGCCGGTTTCGAAGCCCACCAATTTTAGCGGAATCAATCCTTGATCATGATACATGCACACCACCGCATTGAAATCGCCCTTCAGCGCTTCGCGGAAAATCGCGTCCGGCGAATAAGGTCCGGAAACCATTCCGCGTTTATCGCGCTTGAATTTTTGAATCGCCGGCAGGATGAATCGTTTTTCTTCTTTGCCAAATAACCCTTCTTCTCCCGCGTGCGGATTCAAACCGCACACCGCTACTTTGGGTTGAAAAATTCCCAACTGCGTCAACGCCTTCAAGGTTCGATCAATCGTTTGAAACACTCGTTTGGTATTGATCAGTTTCACCGATTCTTTCAGCGAACAATGCGTGCTCACCAGCGATACTCTCAGACGATCCGAGACCATCATCATCGTCACATCGGTGGGTTTCAATTTAAAACGCTTTGCGTAAAATTCGGTCTGTCCGGGAAAACGAAAACCGACTTTGCTAAGATTGGCCTTGCTGACAGGTGCATTCACAACCGCATGAATTTCTTTTTTGCGCAATAATTCCACCGATTCTTCCAGCGCGTCGAACGCTAAATGCGCGGAAATTTTGCTGGGAAATCCCACGCGCGTGCCTTCGGTGGTGCCGATGACGCGAAACTTCGGCGCCGACGGCAACTGCGAAAAATATTCCAGAGCTTTGTAGATAATTTCCGGGCCGATTCCCGCCGGGTCACCCAGCGTGATGCCAACTGTAAATTCTTGAGGTGTCGATTTCATGAGTTTTGATGAATCCATGGACTGATTTGTGGCGCTTGATAACGGGAAAATTGATCCAATAAATCCTCCGGCGATTGAGAAGTCAAAATCATACTGCGATGTTTTTTGTGAGTGAATTCCTCGATCACCGAATGATCCAAAAATTCCAACAACGCATCATAATATCCGCAAATATTCAATAAACCGCACGGCTTGCGATGTAATCCCAACTTTGCCCACGCCAGCATCTCAAAAAATTCATCTAACGTCCCGAAACTCCCCGGCAACGCCACAAATGCAGACGCCAATTCCGCCATCTTCGCCTTGCGTTCGTGCATATCCGCCACTACGTGCAATTCCATCAATCCCTTATGCGCCACTTTTCTAATCGCCTCCGGAATCACCCCAATCACCTTCCCTCCATTCCCCATCACCACATCCGCCAATTCCTTCATCAATCCCCTCTCCGATCCCCCATACACCAACGTCAATTCCCTTTCCGCCAATACCTGCCCCAACCGACACGCCGCTTCCGCATACTCCGGCCTCGCCCCATAATTCGACCCCAAATATACACACACACTTTTCATGTAAATGTTAGGAGCTTCGCTCCTAAAACCTCACTTAAGGGCGGTAGCCCTTCAGCAGGATTATTAAGGACGGAGTCCTTAATAACTTAAAACATTTTAATAAAGGCGCGGGAGCGCAAGCCATCGATCCATTCTTGTTGGAGATGAGCGCGTTCTTCTTGAAGCAGGGTTTGTTCGATTTGGTCGCGGACTTCGTTGAGAGGGATGACGCTTTTGCCGCGTTTATCTTCGACCATGAGCAAGTAATAACCGTCTTCGGTGGAAATAATTTCGCTGAGCTGACCGGGTTTGAGATTGAAGGCTGTTTTGGACAAATCTTCTCGCAAGGCATTTGCCGCGACCCAACCCCAATCGCCTCCTTTTTCGCGTTGCGCGCCCTCGGAGTAGGTGCGCGCGAGTTCGCTGAAATTGACGCCTGTTTCTATCTTTCGATGCAATTCTTGCGCCAAGGCAAATTGCGGATCCACTTCTTCCGTTACGCCTTTTGCGTCTGTACGCGCTTCTTTGAACAATGCTCGCCGCAAAAAAAGCAATTTGAGTTTCACTTCGGGCTGCCGCGTGAATTGCTTGATATTGTCCTGATAATATTGCTCGATTTTGAAAGGCGAAACAATCACCGCCGCCGCCACATTTTTTCCGCGCATCGCCTGAACAATCATCTGATCGCGCAATTCCTGTTTAAAATTCGCCAACGGCACGCCATTGGCCTGCAAGGTGCGAATCAACGCATTGCGGTCGCCGCCGTATTGCGTTTTGATGACGTGCTGAAGTTGATCTTCGATGACATTTTCCGGAATAAAAAATCCCTGCTTGTCAAAATCCTGAATAATCAATTCGCGCTCGACGAGCGCCTTCAACGTCGTCAAACGCGCTTCTTTGACTTTTTCCATCAATTCCAGCCCGTTGTGCATTTCGCGCAATTGCGCTTCTGTGGGATCAACCAAACGTTTGACTTCAGAAAAAGTAATGACTTTGTCGTTCACCACCGCCGCAACGCCGTCGATGATTTGAGCTTGAATGTCTGCGCGATAGAAAAGAACTAACGCTAAAACAATAAAAAACAACCATGATGTTGGTTTCATGCACTGCTTTCTTTGGGAACAAACGAGATAATCCATTTTTCGATTTCTTGGAGCTTAGATTTTGACAACTCTTCGGTCAAGCGGGGAAACTGGTGCCCCAACATGACAAAATCGGCGTTTCGGGTCAACATGAGCTTGTTTTCTTTTACTTCCACCTTCTCAAAACCCGCTTCCGCCGCTCTCAATCGCACCCGATGATAGCCCAAAAGCCACTCCACACTCTCCGGCAATGCCCCAAAACGATCCCGCCACTTCTTTTTCAATCTTTCCCATTCCATTATAGAGCGCAACTCCGCGAGCTCCCGATACGCCGCGATTCGCCACGCGGTTTCGCTCATATACGACGCCGGAATATGCGCGTAGGCCGTCTCTGCGGTTTGTTGCAGGCTCAAAAAATCAAACGAAAGATATACTTCTCTCAATTCCGAAGTTTCCTTTCCTTTCAACCGCGCAACCGCTCGCTTGAGCAAGCGGCAATACAAATCAAATCCCACCGCGGTGATATGCCCGCTTTGCGCCGTGCCAAGCAGATTGCCCGCGCCGCGAATTTCCAAATCGCGCATGGCAATTTTGTAACCCGATCCGAGTTGCGTGTACTGTTGAATGGCTTGCACGCGCTTGCCGGCGTCGCCGCCGGTCATTTCGCGCGGCAACATCAAAAGAGCGTACGCGCGATTTTGCGCGCGCCCCACGCGCCCGCGCAATTGATACAAATCCGCCAACCCAAACCGATCCGCGCGATCAATAATAATTGTATTCGCGTTGGGAATATCGATGCCGTTTTCGATAATCGTGGTGGAAATTAAAACGTCCACTTCTCCTAAAACAAATCGCTCCATCACGTCTTCCAATTCCTCTTTGTCCATTTGCCCGTGGCCGATTTCAATGCGCGCTTTGGGCAAAAGATGACGCATGCGCTCCGCGACGCGCTCAATCGTGCGCACGCGATTGTGCAAAAAGAAAACTTGCCCGCCGCGCTCCAATTCCCGCTCAATCGCCGCGCGAATCAGCCGTTCGTCGTACGCGCAAACGCTTGTCTCCACCGGTAAACGATTCGGCGGCGGCGTTTCGATGGAGCTCATATCGCGCGCGCCCATCAGCGCCAGATACAACGTGCGCGGAATCGGCGTGGCGGAGAGCGTGAGAATATCCACCATGCGAAACATGGTTTTGAATTTCTCTTTTTGCTTCACGCCGAATCGTTGCTCCTCGTCGATCACCACTAACCCCAAATTTTTGAATTTCACATCCGCGCCGAGTAAACGATGCGTGCCCACCACAATATCCACTTCGCCGGATTCCAATCCTTTCACCACTTTGTTTTGCTCGGCTTTGGTGCGAAAACGATTCAGCAACTCCACATTCACAGGCCAATCCGCCATGCGCTCGCGCAAAGTATTCCAATGTTGCCGCGCAAGCACGGTCGTCGGAGTCAAAATCGCAACCTGCCGCCCGTCCATCACCGCCTTGAACGCCGCGCGAATCGCCACTTCGGTTTTTCCGAATCCCACGTCGCCGCAAATGAGACGATCCATCGGACGCGGATTTTCCATATCCAATTTGGTTTCTGTGATCGCGGTTTCCTGATCCGGCGTTTCCTGATACAAAAACGCCTCCTCAAATTCTTTTTGCCATTCCGCATCCGCGCTGAACGGCGCGCTTTGCAGGGATTCCCTCTCCGCGTGAATCTTCAACAATTCCGCCGCGTAATCCATCACTGCTTTTTGCGTTTTTTCCTTGGCTTTTTCCCAGCGCGCGCCGCCCAAAGTATCCAGCGCCGGATGCCGTTTGCCCACGCCCACGTATTTCGAAACCAAAAACGCCTGCTCCATCGGCACGTACAATTTTGCGCTGTCGGCGTACTCCAACAAAAGCGCGCTTTGGCCGTCCGGCATCGCCTGAATGCCGTGATACAACGCAATCCCATGATCGACATGCACCACGTAATCGCCCAATTCCAATTCCGCAAAATCCACGGAGCGCCGCCGCTCAAGCGCAAATTTTTGTTTCCGCATTCCGCGCAACGTTTGATACCGCCCGAAAATTTCCGCATCGGTCAGCAACGCCATTTTTCCCGCGTGCCATGAAAATCCTTTTAACAACGGACTGATGAAAAATTGAAATTGTTCCGTTTCCTGCCGTTCTCCGAGCCATTCTTTCAATCGCTGTTGCTCGCCTTCGTTGTTGCAACTCAAAAAAATCTTCCAATCCTCGCGCGTCCAATCCCGCAAATATTTTTCCAGTAAATTTCTCCTGTTCTCCGCGAGTACTTGATCGCCGCGCACCCCGTGCAAAAAAAGATGCTCCGTAAAATCGGCGGAAATCTCTTCGCCTTCTTCGCCGCCAAGAAAAATTTTGAACGGTTCTTCCGCGAAATAATCCAAGAGCGAAGCGTCTTGCTCCATCTCCGGCGAACATAATTGAATTTCCGTCGCTTCCAATTCGCGCACCGAGGTTTGCTCCACCGGATCAAATTCGCGGATCGACTCAATCTCATCTCCAGCCCATTCGACGCGCACCGGCAACTCCGCTTGACGCGAAAAACAATCCACGATCCCGCCGCGATGCGTAAATTGCCCCTGCTCCACCACGAGCGCCTCGCGTTCGTACCCCGCCGCCGCCAATTTTTCTTTGAATTTTTCCAAAGAAATTTCTTTGCCTTTTTTCAAAACAAGTTTGCCTTCTTTCAGGCGAACGGGCGCAGGCGTGGATTGTTCGAGCGCGGCTTCCGTGGTCACAATCAACCGCCGAGGATTTTCCTGCAACGCGCTCAACGCCGCCATGCGCTCCGCTTGCAAATGCGGATCGGTAAGCGATTCCCGATCCACGCTCAAAATTTCTGGATAAAAAAGATGCTCCGCGTTCCACGCCTCCAAATTCGTCGCCAATTCCTCCTGCCATCGAATATGCGGCGCAAAAATCAACGCGCTCGTCTCTGGATTTTGTTTCTTCCACGCCGCCAACACAAACGCCTGCGCGCTACTCGGCAACC
Source organism: Verrucomicrobiota bacterium (assembly GCA_049324635.1). Taxonomy (GTDB): domain Bacteria; phylum Verrucomicrobiota; class Verrucomicrobiia; order Methylacidiphilales; family Verrucolacustridaceae; genus JBMONL01. Next base: position 26,957 of record JBMONL010000067.1, read on the forward strand.
CGCGCAACGAACACGGCGTTTTTTCTTCGCGCGCACGCCGAATTTTTTCCAACAACGGCGACAGCGCCTCATTCTCAAAAAAATCCCCCACACGCATGATGGGATTCTTTTTAGACAGAATTAACAAAATTTACAAACGCTACACTGACGTTGTAATAGTGATAGTTATTTAGAAGCTTGATCTTTTGACTGGAGTGATGAATACATTTCTCCGGAACTCATCATAGGATCAGATATCCTTTTAGGAAAAGGAGAAACGCTTTTGACGTCAGACGAACATCCGCATTCCTTTTTAATTCTGGCGACTTTTTTTGACCCGATACGCATCATCACTCTTTGCTCATCTGTGCATGAACTAAGATGAAGATTGTCTTTCTCGTTGACGCTGATTTTAAAAATAGGACTGACATATTCCACTCGATCAAAGCTATGAGGATCGCCGGAATACTTAAAAAAATATTGCGTTGACGCTTGACTGTGTTGATAAAGACAGCCTGCACGATGAGAATGAATGACGATGACATCGCCATTCTTGAGGCGATAATAAGAATTTCCCCAAAAAGATTTTTCCTTTTTGAAATCCCCAAAATGCTCTTGAATAATTTTTTCTGAAAGTATCATAAGATGTGAGTGTGTTGTTCCGTGAGTTTTGTAAAGGGTTATTCGATAAAAAAGCTTGTATCTCATCTTCATTAGCTTAAACAGGACAGTTTCCCTATTAGTATTATATGAAGCCTACGGCATTGATTTTTTCGGGTCAGGGAGCGCAATATGTTGGGATGGGAAGGGATTTGGCAGAAACGTATCCATTTGTATTCGAGTTATATAAAGAAGCTAATGCGATTCTTGAGTTTGATTTGGCGGGGACGTGTTTTGAAGGGCCAGAGGAAAGACTTACAGGTACAGATTATTGTCAGCCAGCGCTTTATGTTCACGGATTGGCGTTGTTAAAAGTTTTACAAGACCAAGGATTTGGATTTTGCTTCGATGCTGTAGCTGGGCTTTCCTTGGGAGAATTCACCGCTCATGTGGCGGCGGGGACGTTGAGTTTTGAGGACGGACTCAAACTCGTTGCGGCGCGCGGCAAATTCATGCAGGAAGCCTGCAAAATGTCGGTGGGCGGCATGGTCTCGCTTATAGGCGCCACTCATACCGAAGCCGAACAAGTCGCGCAAGAATGCGGTTTGGAAGTGGCGAATTATAATTGCCCGGGACAAATTGTGCTTTCGGGAAAAAAAGAAAACATCCCATCAGCAGTCGAATTTGCAAAAAAAATCGGCTTAAAACGCGCTATCCCGCTCAATGTCGCCGGCGCTTATCACTCCAGCCTCATGAAGCCCGCTCAAGATCAACTCAAACCTATTTTGGAAAAAACACAAATGACGATGCCTACTGTCGGCGTTGCCAGCAATGTCACCGGTATGCTCGTGGAAAGCGTCGATGAAATCCGCGACCTTCTCTTGCGCCAAGTCACCAGTAGCGTTCGTTGGGAAAGTTGCATCCACACCCTCCTCGGCTACGGCGTCGAACGCTTCATCGAACTCGGCCCCGGCAAAGTCCTTCAAGGTCTCTGCCGCCGCATCGACAAAAATATCGATTGCCTCTCCTTCGGAAATTTAGAAGATTTACAATCTAATTTAAATGCAATTTAAGGACTCCGTCCTTAAAAATCCTGCTTAAGGGCGGTAGTCCTTTAACGGGGATTTTAAGGGGCAGAGCCCCTTAACTTACAAAGGATAAAAAGTTATGTTATATGAGCAAGTAGCGGTAGTGACGGGGGCGAGTAGAGGAATTGGTAGAGCGATAGCAGTGAGGTTGGCGAAGGAGAAGTGCAAGATTGCAGGAGTAAGTCGTTCGGAGAAATCGGCGCAAGAGACGGGGCAATTTGTGGAGGAAGCAGGGGGAGTTTATAAAGGGTACGCAGTGGATGTATCGGATGAGGCGGCAGTGGCGAAGACGGTGGAAAAGATTATGGAAGATTTTGGGCGCATTGATATTCTTATCAACAATGCGGGAATTACACGGGATAATTTACTTTTGAGGATGACGGGGAAAGATTGGGACGATGTAATGCAGACGAATCTCAAAGGCGCGTTCAATTGGACAAAGCCGGTTTCGCGGATCATGATGAAAGCGCAGTATGGACGGATTGTGAATATTAGTTCCATTATAGGTCTTCGCGGCAATGCTGGACAAGCCAACTACGCGGCGGCGAAGGCGGGGCTGATTGGGTTCTCAAAATCCGTGGCACGGGAATTTGCTTCGCGCAATATGACCTGCAATGTGATTTGCCCGGGTTTTATTCAAACGGATATGACAGCGTCCTTGCCGGAAGATCTAAAAACGCGTCTTTTGAACGAAATACCTCTCAAGAGATTAGGCAAACCGGAGGACATCGCCGGGGCCGTTGCCTTCCTGTGTTCGAAGGAGGCAAATTATTTAACAGGTCAAGTCTTGACGATTGACGGCGGTTTGGTTATGTGACTGACTGTTGAAGAGGTAAAAAAAAGTAAAATTTTTGTTGCCAAACGGTTTTTAAAAGGAAATAACAACATCGTATTATATTTATAGGAGAACTATCCATGTCGGAGAAATCGATTGATCAAAAGGTAAAAGACATCATTGTTGAACAACTCAGCGTGAATCCGGAGCAAGTCACGCCGGAAGCCAAGTTTATTGAAGACCTTGGCGCGGATTCGCTCGACGTCGTTGAACTGGTGATGGCGTTTGAAGAAGAATTTGGCGTTGAAGTGCCGGACGAGGACGCTGAGAAGTTAATTACAGTGGGCGATGTTATTAAATACATCGAAGACAAAGAATCCAAGTAAAGGGTTAAGGTTCCAATTTCGCAAGGGCACCCACCCATTGGTGCCCTTGTTTGTTTTATTGTTGTGAAAGAAGAACGCCGTGTAGTTGTGACAGGGATTGGGGTAATCACACCTCTTGGGAATACGTTGTCTGAACTCTGGGATGGTTTGACTACCGGCAAAAGCGGCGTGGGGCTTATCGCGGCGTTTGACACAACCGAGTACGACACCAAGATCGCCGCTGAAGTTAAAAATTTCGAACCTTCGAAATATTTTAATAATCCAAAAGACGGTCGCCGGGCGGATCGGTATATGCAATTTGCGATGGCGGCGGCGAAGGAAGCCTGCCTTGATGCGCAATTGCCGACCAATTCGTTGAATCCAGAGAGAATTGGTGTCCTGGTGGGCTCCGGCATCGGCGGATTGAAAGTGCTGGAAGACCAGCAAAAAATTTTATTAGCGAAAGGACCGGGACGACTCTCTCCATTCACCATTCCGATGATGATTTGCAATATCGCTTCGGGAATGATTTCGATTGAGTACGGATTTCAAGGTCCTAATTTTGCGATCGTTTCCGCGTGCGCGACGGCAAATCATACGATCGGCGAAGGCTGGCGGCTGATTAAAGACGACGAAGCGGATTGTATGTTGGTGGGCGGAAGTGAAGCGGCTATTGTGCCTCTCGGCGTCGGCGGATTTAGCGCCATGAAAGCAATTTCTACGCGCAACAACGAACCTGAAAAGGCATCGAGGCCGTTTGACTTGGAGCGCGATGGTTTTGTGATGGGCGAGGGCGCCGGCATACTCGTTTTGGAAGAATACGAACATGCCAAAAAACGTGACGCGAAGATTTACGGAGAAATTATTGGTTACGGCGCTACGGCGGACGCGTATCATTTGACCGCGCCCGCTCCCGGCGGCGCAGGAGCGGCTCGAGCGATGAAATTAGCTCTCCAGCGCGCTCAACTCTCTCCTGAAAAAGTGGACTATATCAATGCTCATGGCACCTCAACTCCTCCGGGGGATATTGCTGAGACGCAAGCCATTAAGACAATCTTCGGGGATTATGCTTACAAGATGTGCATCAGCTCAACCAAGTCCATGGTCGGGCACTTGCTCGGCGCGGCAGGCGCCGTGGAAATGGCGACATGCTTGAAATCCATTGAAACCGGCGTCATCCACCCCACCATCAATCTTGAAAAACCCGATCCGGAATGCGATTTGGACTACGTGCCAAACAAGGCTCGCGAGAAAAAGGTAGACGTTGTTTTGAGCAATTCTTTCGGTTTCGGCGGACATAACGCTTGCATTGTCGCCCGAAAACTGGCTTAATTTTCCGTTTACGTTTATGAAGGCTACGATTCATCCAGAATATAAGGAAACGACGATTACCTGCGCTTGCGGCGCGGTCTATACCACGCGCTCCACGCGCGAAGACTTGCGCATCGGCATCTGCGCGGCATGCCATCCGCATTTTACAGGACAACAAAAATTCGTCGATACCGCAGGGCGCGTCGATAAATTCAAAAAACGCTTCGGCACCACCACCCTCCTCACCGAACACAGCGCCAAGAAAAAGAACAAAAAGTAGCTATGCTTAGGGGCTTCGCCCCTAAAACCCCACCAAAGGTTACCACCTTTGGAATCCTCCTTTTTTGCGGATTTTCTTTTTGCATAAGCAAAAAAGAAAATCCGCAAAAATGAAGGGATCCAAGGGCGGTAGCCCTTGGTAGGTTATAGGACGAAGTCCTATGAATCTATGAACATCAAATTACATATTGATAATTTCAGGAAAAAGTTTGCGGAGATTGAGGAGCAATTATCCGCGCCGAATCTTTATGATAATCCGCGAAAAGCGCAGGAACTCACGCGCGAGCATAGTCGCTTGAAGAGCGCTCTTGCGGACGCGGATGCGCTGGCGCAATTGGAAAAAGATTTGGAGGAAAATCGCGCGATTGTGCAGTCGGGAGAAGACAAAGATTTGGCGGAATTGGCTACGGAAGAAATTCCCTCATTGGAAAAGCGCGTGGCGGAATTGCGTCAACGCGTGCTGGCGGCGATTGTGCCGCCGGACCCGAACGACTCGCGCAACACGATTATAGAAATCCGCGCCGGCACTGGCGGCGATGAAGCCGCAATTTTCGCCGCCGATCTGTTTCGCATGTACTCGCGTTACGCGGAACGCGCCGGTTGGAAAATCGAAGTGATGGATTCGAGTCCCTCGGAACTCGGCGGGTTGAAGGAAATTATTTTCAATTTATCGGGCACGGAAGTTTTCAAAAAAATGCGATTCGAGAGCGGCGTGCATCGCGTCCAGCGCGTGCCGGTGACCGAAAGTCAGGGACGCATTCATACTTCCACAGCCACCGTCGCCGTTTTGCCCGAAGCGGAAGAAGTGGATATGGCGATTCGGCCGGATGAATTAAAAATCGAAGTTTGCAGAGCCAGCGGACCCGGCGGACAAGGCGTCAATACCACCGATTCGGCGGTGCAAATCATGCATATTCCCACCGGTTTGATCGTGCGTTGCCAAGAAGGTCGTTCGCAAATCAAAAACAAAGAAAAAGCCATGAGCGTTTTGCGCGCGCGACTCTACGAAAAGAAAAAATCGGAAGAAGAGCAAAAATACGCCGCGCACCGCAGACAACAAATCGGCGCCGGCGAACGCAATGAAAAAATCCGCACCTACAATTATCCGCAAAACCGCATCACCGATCACCGCGTCAATCACACCATGTACAATTTAAGCCTCTACATGGACGGTGACATCGAGGAAATGATCGAAAAAATGCTCGCCGCGGACTTGGCGGAAAAATTGCAAGAGTTCAACTCAAACAGTTGAGCGGAATTTATTATCTCAAGGCTTCGAGAGACCCGTTCAAAAAGGGCTTGAATTCAAGAGATGGAGGTTTATTCTTAAAACTCCACTCTGCGGGTGTAACTCAGTTGGTAGAGTGCAACCTTGCCAAGGTTGATGTCGCGAGTTCGAGCCTCGTCACCCGCTGTTAAAATTTGCTACGCAAATTTTAACAGAGCAATTGAGCAATCGATAATTGAACAATAAAAAGATAGAATCTCAATTGCGGTCTATTCTCTATTTTCCACTTTCAATCCTCAAACTTGCCGAAGATAGCACGCCCCAAACTCCCTGCACGTCCTTTCAACTCTGCTATAATAACGGAGTTGATGCTCCTCTTCAAACTCTAATTGTGCGTCGTGTAAATTTTGTTCATCTGCAACGGCGGAAGCGTTTGAGCTTTTTCTCAAAAATACTCTCCCCGCTCTATTACAGGCTCGGCTTTTTGATTGGCGACTGCGGGAGCGGCATTCGGCGCGGGCAACGTGCTTTTCTTTGTCTGGCTACGCAGATAGTCGGCGACTTCGTCTTTCTTCCATGCGCGGAGGGAGTCGAGCGTCCATCGGTTATCTGAAAGCTCGCGAATGATTCCATCAAATGTTTTTTCGTCGGGACGCTCCTCGTACACCCAAGGATGTAAAACCTGATGCACATCCGCCAGCCGCTCATATTCTTTGATAGCATCTTTGTCGCCGCTTTTCCTTGCCACTTCGCAAGCCTCCTCCAGCCTTAGCCTCATTCCGATCTGTTTGATTTCATTAAAAATCGAATCAGGAAAGTTGTCTTTTCTTCTTTGATCGTCTCTATCGCCAGTCAAGTCATGCCAGTGATGCCCGCTATATCTTGCATTTTTTTCTGTTTCCTCGATGTCATTGGAATCACAATAAGTCAACTGCAAATACTTTTGTAAATGGATTCCAAATCCTCTTGCGGCTTCGTATTCCATTGGATTGACACCATAAATTTCTTTTTTCAAAGGATTTTGTTCACTCTTGAGATACAATTCCAAAGGATTCTCTGAAACAAACTTCATATCTACGCTCTGTCCGTAACTCACGATATGAGGTTTGCCGAGGATATTTATAGGGGGCGGAACTGGTTTTGACGGAGCGTCGTTTTTTTGCCAAGTCCCGTATTTGTTGAAGGCATCATACGCCTGCCCATATTTTTGATCTACGTACTCGATTTCCCAATAAACCCTTGGGTGACGGCAGGTATATTCGATGCAAGCATCGTAGAGCCTTCCGCGTTCTTCGTCGTCTGGTGTAAACATCTTTTGAAGTATCAAGAAGTGGGCTTTTTCCCATTGCTTGGGGTCAACTTCCTGTGAGTCAGCGGGTGGGAATAAATATGATTCTCGACTCCATCCTTGGTCAGGATCGTATGCCCAAGGATACCGTCGAAAATGTTTATAAGTTGCTTTGGTGGCTTCTATGGATTTATCAAAAAGATCATCATCCTTTTCACATGCTCGTTCTAAGTTCATCCAATTTTCTACTAACTGCTTTGCTCTTTTCCTTTCGGCATTGGCTTTATCAAGAACATAGGTATCAACGCCGCTCTCCCAGCGCGGACGCTCGTTTCTCAAACGCTCCCACCGTAGCCATCGCTCCATCTTCCGTTGTTGTTCAGATTCTGAATCCATAAGGGTAAGTGTGTCGTTCAGCCGCCTTCGTCTAGCAGTTTTTTGACGATTTTCTTAAAATTTTTTTGGCAAGGTGTCGGAATCCGTCGCCATCCGTCCAGATAGCAAGGCGGGCATCGTGGAGCGATTTCCGACGGGGTTTTGGCGTCGAAAGAGGGATTTTCGGCTTTTGGGTGTTCGCGGTTGCATCGCCGGAAACAATCAAAAAACTCGCAGGAAAGACCTTGCTTTCCGGCGATATGTGGACCAACTACAGGGTAAGATGAAAGCACATTTACAAGAACGATTAACCTCTCTCGGCTGCGAGCGGCTGCCCGCCGCCGTCTTCGATTCTATGCTCTCGGAGCTAACTGCGAAGGAGCAAGAACGGAAGGCGGCGGTGATCGGGCGACGTGTAACGCCGCGCTGGATAGCGCGTCATTTTTCTGCGGTACTTTCGGCGCGACAGACGCCAGAAAACAGAGTCGCCGAAGAGTCGCAGGAAAATGCAGGGAGCGGAGCTGATTCAGGGAGTATTGAGGGAGAAATCCCTCAATCAGGAGTGCTGTCGTGACAAGACAGCAATCCTGCCCCCACTCAACCCGCCGCCGCACCGCCAGTATCCAGCTACGAATACGGCTTGGAGGATGTGCGGGTGAGCAACTGCGCAAGCTGCCGATTGCGCTGCGGAGTCACGTTGTCGCGGAGATGATGGCGACACACGGCGAAGTCGGCTTGACAGAGCTTGCTGCCGCAGTGAACGAGAGAGCAACTGCTCTCTCGACATGGGCGAAGCAGCTGCGGCGGGTTGGGATAAATCTGAATCAAATAACACACTTGATGCACAGACATAAGGGCAGCATAGCCGCCCCTGCCGCCCTTGAGGATGTAATTAAGAAAATTGAGATATGTCTGCAACAACTGCAATTTGCAAATTGGTAAAAGCCGGACATTCTGCCCGGCGACTGCTTGACTATCTCTCTCATCGCGAGGGTGAAGTCTGCGGCGATATGAGAAACGATGGCATCGTCACGGGCGATGCACGTCTCGATGCCATGAACCTCACCCTCGAACACGACGGGCGGCGAGCCTCCGAAGTGAGACACATAATTATCAGCTGCCCGGAAAAATCACTTTTAAAACCTTTGTGCCATGACTGGATCGTAGCTTACGCCCCCAACAGAAAATTTTTGATCAAAATTCATGCGGACGGAGAACATCCAGCTTTCTTATTGGAGAGAGCAAAATCAAGAAGTGGATTTTGTGCTTTCTCAAGGTAAAAAATATGCCGCGTTTGAAATCAAAAGCGGTTCAAAAACTTCTTCTCACTCCGGCATGGAGAGCTTTTCTCGTATCTTTCATCCTTATCGAAAACTGCTTGTCGGAGGCGGTGGAATTCCACTCGATCAATTTTTTAGAGCGTCGATAGAAGAATGGTTCGTTTAAATTTCCAAATCACTTTTTAGAGGATTGATGAGGTACAGGTGCAGAAATCATCTTTTTTTCGAGAGACGTTTTATTTGTTGCTTCTTTGGTGAATTTTGGAAGCTGATTTTTTTACGCTCCCGCTAAAAAATCAGAGGTTGCCATGTCTCCCGACTCGCAATAATGACATTACTTGTTCGTTGTTTTCGATGATGACGGATTGGATGAGGATATTGCCCTTTTAATGGGGTATTCTCGCGTCAGAAGATAAATTAGAGGAATGATGAAGGGCGTTTTTGAGGAAAAATCACATCCCACTTTACAAGAAAGAGATTTTAGCTTTACGTTAAGACATGGCGAAAATTCTTGTTACCGGCGGCTTCGGTTATGTGGGAAGTCGATTGACTCCGCATCTTCTTGAGCAGGGATATGAGGTGCGCGTATTGGATGCGTTGATTTTTACTCCCATGGGGATAGATGCTTTAAAGAAAAACCCCTCTTTTTCTCAATGGCAAAGCCGGTTCGAATTTATTCAAGATGATATTCGCGATCCATCTGCTGTGGAAAAGGCCGTAAAAGATATGGATGCGGTGATTCATCTAGCTTCGATTTCTAACGATCCCGCTAGTGAAGTAGATGAAGTGCTGACGCGACAAGTCAATTTTGATGCCGTGGGGCTTCTTTTGCATTACGCGCGCGAATACGGCGTGAAGCGTTTTATCAATGCTTCGACTCATAGTGTAATGGGCGTAAAAAATGAGCCGGTCGTTACAGAAAATTTGGAGCCCGAGCCGCTGACGCTTTACGCCAAATATAAAATGCTTGCCGAATGGCTTGTTTTTGCGGCGGCTTCACCGGATTTTTGTACTGTGAATATCCGGCCGGCGACGATTTGCGGTTATTCGCCGAGACAACGCTTTGATTTGACTGTAAACAAACTCACCGCCGATGCGGTGGTGAAGCGTCATCTTAATATTCACATCGGAGAGCAGGCGCGTCCTTTTGTGAGCATGAAAGACATGATGCATCTTTATACAGTGCTTGTTCGCATAGATACGGCGCTTATTAACGGTAAGACATTTCATTTTGGTTTTGAAAATTATAAAATTATCGATTTGGCGAAGACGGTGCAAAATTTGTTGTCAGACTTAAATATCGAAATCTCCCAGATGGAAACAAGTGATCGCAGGCAATTTCGCATTTCTTCCGAAAAGATTCAAAAAATTCTTGGATATCAACCTATGGGTTCCGTACAGGAAGAAATTCTTCATTTAAGAAAGCTTTTGGATGAAGGCGCATTCGGCGATATTGATCGTTCTGATTATTATAATATTCGTTCGATGAAAATTTCTCGTATGCCGTTTTGCTATAAAGTTTTTTGACCGATAAAGGGAGCGTATGAGACGTTCCCTAAACAAAATGTGCGCTACATTTCAGTTTGGAGGAAGAATTTTTAAGCCGCGGGATGTTGTCTTTGTTCGTGGGAAAAAGGGTTTGATGCGACATCCATGGGCTGGATTTGCGCGCAAGGAAAGCTTGGATTGGTGGAAGAAAAAAGGTGGAGAACTAGTGGATTTGCCGGCAGAAAAATTCGCGGAACGATCGGACGCGACTCGAAAGCTTATTTGGGACGACGTTCCAAAGAACATGGTGATTCGTGCCATGCTGGATTTTGGCGCGAAAGAACCGCTTGTGAAGGTCGTTACTCGCGCCGCCACGGAAGAAGAGATTCAACAGTTCGAGCATGATAGGATGCCTTTATTGGAGTCGCCTCTTTACGTGAATTTTTGAAAATCTTTTTACATGCTTGCCTTTTCGAGAGAACGCGCTTGACTGAACATTCTATGAAACGTGTCTTGATACTTGGTTTGTTTGTGGCGGCAGTTGCGATTAGCTGTTCATCGAAGAATCCTTCGAACTCTAATTTTGTAGTCGCGGAGGGTAAGGGCATTAAAATTACTCGCGGCGAGCTCAATAAGGAACGCGACGAGCAAATCGAAGTGCTCAATGTTTCTAAAGAGCCGATTCCTGTTGAACAACTGGCGGCTATCGACTTACCGATTCTTAAACAAATGATTGATAAGCGTTTAATGCTCAATGCGGCGATGAAGATTCCGAATTTGAATCTCGATCAAGAAGTGGAAAATACTTTTGACGGCATGAAAAAGAAATTCCCTTCGGAAAAAGAATTCGAAGAACAGATTCGCAAGGCGAGCTTGACGCCTGAGAAGATTAAAAAAGAAATTCGATATCAGGTGGCGTTGGAAAAAGTGACCGAAGCTCAATCGAAATCCGAAGAACTTACGGTTTCTGACGAAGAAGTGAAAAAGTTTTATGATAGCAATGCGAAATTATGGGATCGTCCGGAAACAGCACGCGCTCAGCACATCTTAATTTTTGTTCCCGAAGGCACCTCCGATGTCGATAAAGCCGCCAAGAAAAAAATCCTCGAAGCCGCTCGCCAGCGTATTGTCAAAGGCGAAGCATTTGAAAAAGTGGCCGCGGAAGTTTCCGAAGATAAAGAAACCAACACCAAAGGAGGCATGCTTCCTCCGTTTGGCCGGCAGAGTCGCGTGGCAGAGGATTTTGTGAACGCGGTATTTAAATTGAAGGTCGGACAATTGAGTTCTGTTTTTGCGACAAAATACGGATACCATGTCGTCAAGTTATTGGAGTTGATTCCTCCCAAAACGTTTTCTTTCGATGAAGCCAAAGAGGATATTAAAGCGCAGTTCACCCGGAACAAAAAGTTTCGCGCGATGCAGACCATCGTAAAAAAAATCCGCGATGAAGCGCAGGTAAAAATTAACTTGCCCCAACCTCCTCCGGCGCCTTCGATGCCGGAGCCTCCTGTTACGCCTCAACCGCAAGCGTCTCCTGCCCCTGCTGAGCCTGCGCCTGCAAGTAAGTAACCTACACAAAAACTCGGCTTGATTGGAAAGGGAATTTTTAGAAAATTTTCTTATTTATGACACATTCTGTTTTTGAAATTGAAGAAGGAAGCAAATTAATACCGCGTTTTGATTTGCATGAATATTTGCCGTGCATCACAGTGGATGCCAAGACGGGCGAAGTCTTAATGCTCGGTCACATGAATCAAGAAGCCATGAGAATGACGATTCAGACTCAAAAAGCCACGTATTACAGTCGCTCGCGCAAAAAAATTTGGGTCAAAGGAGAACAATCCGGTCTCACGCAACACGTCGTGGAATTGATGATCGATGACGATCAAGATTGTTTTTTGCTCAAGGTCAATGTGGACGGTGGCGCTTCCTGCCACGTGGGTTATCGCTCCTGCTTTTATCGAAAACTAAAAGACGGTTCTTCCGATGATCTCGATTTTACCATTAAGGAAAAGACGTTTGATCCGATTAAAGTTTACGGTCCGCAAGCCGCGACTCATTAAGGTTGTTGAAAAACGTTGCTTGACGTTCGCGCAAAAGCGTTCGTTTTATGAAAAATAGGCTTCAAGAATGGCAAAGAACATTCCATCATTCATCGCTTTGAGTAAAAATAATTCCTTTTACTCTTTGCCTGAATTAGAAAAGCATTTGGGAATTTCTTTAAAACGATTGCCCATTAGCTTGCGCATAGTGTTGGAATCGGTGTTGAGAAATTGCGATGAGAAGAAAATCTTCCAGAAGGATGTAGAGGCGTTGGCGCGTTGGAATGCGCAAAAACCGGTGCAGGAGGAAATACCTTTCGTTGTCTCACGGATTATTTTGCAGGATTTTACGGGCGTGCCGTTGCTGGTGGATTTGGCGGCGTTGCGTTCGGCGATGCATGCCCGTGGCAAAGACCCGAAAAAAATTGAACCGCAAGTACCGGTGCATCTGGTGGTGGATCATTCCGTGCAAGTGGATGTCGCGGGTGTGCTGGAAGCGTTGGCGGTAAACATGGATTATGAATTGAAACGCAATCAGGAGCGTTATCAATTTCTCAAATGGGGGCAGAAAGCGTTTCGTTCGTTTCGAGTCGTGCCGCCTGGAGTTGGAATCATTCATCAAATCAATCTCGAACATCTCGCGCAGGTGGTGACCGAGCAAGACGGCGTTGTTTTTCCAGACACACTCGTCGGCACGGATTCGCACACGACGATGATCAACGGCTTGGGAATTGTCGGTTGGGGTGTGGGCGGGATCGAAGCGGAAGCGGGCATGTTGGGGCAACCTATTTCTTTTCTCACGCCGGAAGTGGTCGGCGTTTATTTGAAAAATTCACTGCAAGAAGGCGTCACGGCGACGGATTTAGCGTTGGCGTTGACGCAACGTCTGCGCCAGGAAAAAGTCGTCGGCAAATTTGTGGAATTTTACGGGCCCGGCGCCGCTCAACTTTCCTTACCCGATCGCGCCACCATCGCCAACATGGCGCCCGAATACGGCGCAACGATGGGATTTTTTCCTGTCGACGAAGAATCGCTGGCTTATTTGCGTTTGACCGGGCGCGATGAAAAACACATTGCCTTGGTCAAAGATTATTTCACCGCGCAGGAAATGTTCGGCATTCCACAGGGGAAAAACGATATCGATTATTCCCGTTTTCTGGAATTTGATTTGGCGAGCGTTGCGCCGAGCGTGGCGGGACCTAAGCGTCCGCAGGATCGAATCGAATTGACTCAGTTAAAAAATAAATTTGCTGAAATTTTGAAAAAAACTGTTTCCGAGGGCGGTTATGAAATCGGGGTCAGGCCAACACGCACACGAAGCGAGTGCGAATTGGCCAGACCCCTTGGCGAGAGTGAAACCATGACCCCTTCTAGATTAACGGACGGATCGATTGTATTGGCGTCGATTACTTCGTGCACGAATACATCCAATCCTTCCGTGATGCTCGCCGCTGGATTATTGGCAAAAAAAGCCGTGGAAAAAGGGCTCACAATTTCGCCGCATATCAAGACTTCGCTTGCGCCGGGCTCGCGCGTTGTCAGCGAATATCTCAAACCTTATCAAGCGTATCTCGACGCGCTTGGGTTTCAGGTCGTGGGTTACGGATGCATGACGTGCATCGGCAATTCCGGGAAATTGAAGCCGGAAATTGAAGAGGAAATTAAGAAAAACAATCTGATTACCGCGAGCGTGCTTTCCGGAAACCGCAATTTCGAAGCGCGCATTCATCCGCTCATCAAAGCCAATTTTTTGATGTCGCCGCCGATGGTGATTGCGTTTGCGATTGCGGGAAAAATTGATGTGGATTTGACCTCCGAGCCTCTGGGCATGGATGCAAAAAATCAGCCGGTTTATTTGCGCGATATTTGGCCGAATCAAAAAGAGATTCAGGAAGCCATGAGCGATTCGCTGAAGCCGGAATTATTCAAAACGATTTATCAAAATTTAAAAAATCCGGCATGGGAAAAAATCTCCGCGCCAGAGGGAGAATTGTATGCTTGGGATGCGCGCAGTACGTATATCCAAGAGCCGCCGTTTTTTGCGCCTGAGTACAGTCAGCCGCCTGCGGAAATTCACGGCGCGCGCGCGCTGGCGATTTTTGGCGATTCGATTACCACCGATCACATTTCTCCGGCGGGCGCGATTCAACCTCAGAGTCCGGCAGGGCGATTTCTCATGGAAAACGGCGTGAAGCAGGAGGATTTTAATAGCTATGGCGCGCGACGAGGCAATGACCGGGTGATGACGCGCGGCACATTCGCCAACGTGCGCATCAGGAATTTGATGTTGCCGAATACCGAAGGCGGTTTCACGCGCATGATTCATTCGCACGATTCCGCGTTGACCGCTTCCGAGGACGCTTCAGTCATTCCCGTTTCCATTTACGAAGCCGCAATGGCGTACCAAGAAGAAAATGTGCCGATTATTATCATAGGCGGAAAAGAATACGGCACGGGAAGTTCGCGCGACTGGGCGGCAAAAGGCACGCGACTACTGGGAATTCGCGCGGTGATCGCGGAGAGTTTTGAGCGCATTCATCGCTCTAATCTCGCGGGCATGGGTGTTTTGCCGTGTTGTTTTGAGGAAGGAACCAGCGCGCAGACCTTAAAGCTCAACGGCTCGGAAATTTTTTCGATTCAAGGACTGGAAAGCTTAACGCCTCGAAAAAAACTTTCATTGGAGATCATGAGAAAAAACGACGAAAAAATGACCGTGCCGATTATTTTGCGACTCGATACGCCGGTCGAAATTGAATATTACCAAGCCGGCGGGATTTTGCCTTTTGTGCTACGTCGTATCGAAGATGCGTCATAGCGAATGACAAGTGATGGGCTTTGTGTGAAGAGATTTTCTCAACAAGCGCGCTGAATCATCGGCCACTACGGCCGCCTTGGCTTGGAGTTTTGGAGGATGTGAATTTTGGAAATGCTGACAGTGATTTCGGCAATTTAATTTGTGCTAAAGGCAATTTGACTTGAGGAACTGGCATGCGAACGGAAGTGGAAGGCCTTTTGGGCGATTGAGCAATATATTGTAAAACTTTTTGTGTTTCGGTGCTCGCGGCGCTTTGCGTAGGCGAGGATAAATTGGGAGCTTCCGCACGCCGTCGCACTACCGGAAGAGGAGATCTGGATTTTGGTCCATCATTACGGTCTGGAGGAGTAAATCCGCTTAGAACTCCTTGAGCCGTCGCCGTCGCTGTACCAACTTGACTCATACTTATCTAATGTGTCCTTCGGCATAAAAGGTCAAGGCTTTAATAGCAATATTTCAGAATCTTTTGATATTGAGAATCAATGGTTTATAAAAACACCTGAAGTAAGATTAACGTAAAGTTGTTTTTTGGCGTAGTTTTTGGAGCTTCGAGAGAATTTCAGGATTTTCTTTACACTGACAAAGAGGTGTGAGTTGGGTGATAACATAGTCCCAATCGAGTTTGTTTTGTTGGCGGATGAGGATGCCTTGAATATCAATCCAGTCGCGATCACGGTCGGCAAAGGCTTTCATCACGATTAAATCTTCAGCGGAACACGTGCGAAGAAAAATACCGTCGCTATATTCGCACAGAGAACTGCGCTGAACCATCGATTTTTCAAAATTCATTCCACCGAGGGAAATATCGAAAGGAATATTTTCGTTCGAGAGTAATAGCAAAACTCGATTTTGAATCGCGAATGCTTTCATGTTCGGAACACGCGATGAATAGCGGCTTAAAAAAACGTCGATAAAGGATTCTTCATTCCCAAAATCGGTAAGAATCGTGAGATCGACATCGCGCGTAAATCTTTGTTCTCCCCAGCGTTGAAGCGCGAGACCTCCGATGAAACAAAATTCCCAGCGTTGACTTTCGATGAACGCTTGGATGTCTTGGGCGAGATTAACGAGTTCCTGCATGGCGTAATTTCATGAAAAGAGATTGTTGTTCGATGAGCCCGGAAGTGGGCTCGGGGGGGTGTTGTTTGAGGGCGATAAAGATCAATCCGTTAAAAGCTCGAATGCCTTTTTTCGTGTCGGAATTTCGAATTTCTTCGTGTCGAATTTTTTCCAATTCAGGAGCGGCGCGTTTCCATGTTTCCACCCATTTGCGCATTTTTTCTTGGTCCGTCATCTTTCAATAACATAGCAATAAAAGTAATCAATGACGAATAGAAAGTCAGAGCAAACGCATCTAATTTTCTCTTGGCGCTGAAAGCGCGTAACAGAACGAGCCTTTCATTTTCTGACGCAAGGATACCCCGATGCTTGCAGTGGGAAGGAATTGCGCAAAAAAATGCTACACACAGGATAGTTTTGAGATGGCCACGGCTCGCCATGAAAGAGTGCAAGCGGAGATTGCCGCGTCGCTTCGTTCCTCGCAATAAATCACCTTGCTAACGCAAGATGATTTAGCTTGCGCTTTTCATTTTGATCATCCGTTTTAACGCTCGCTTTTTGGGATTTTGCCTCTACAATTTTGTTCTTATATGAATATCCTTTTAGAAGACGTGGCGCCTTGTCGTAAGCGGATGAAGATCGAGATTCCGGCGAATCGGGTAAATGACGAGTTGGAGCAGATCACGACAGATTTTCAAAAGCAAGCAAAGGTGCAAGGATTTCGTCCCGGGAAAACGCCTAAGGCTATCATAGAGAAGAAGTTCGCTCCAGAAATCGAATCCGAGCTTAGGCGTTCTTTTGTGCCGAAAATTTTCTGGGAAGCGGTGAAGACCAAAAAACTTAAGGTTGTCAGCTATCCGCGCATTGAAGATTTGCACTACCAAAAAGGCATGAGCTTGAGTTTCGCGACCGTGGTCGATCTCGCGCCGGAATTTCCTTTGCCGGATTATAAAGCGATTAAAATCCAAAAAGCCGAGCCGGAGCCGATCACCGACAAAGGCATCGATGAAGTCTTGGAAATGATGACGTCGCGCTTTGCCGATTACAAAGACATCGAAGGCCGCGAAGTGAAAGAAGACGATTTTGTGATCATAGATTATTCGGCGACCATCGACGGCAAACCCTTGATCGAACTCGCGGAGCATGCCAAAGATTTAGGCGAACGCAAAAATTTCTGGCTTTGGATCAAGCCGGATTCGTTCTTGCCGGAGTTCTGTCCGCAAATGATCGGCGCAAAAATCGGCGACACCAAGGAAATCCAAGTGATTTTTCCTAAGGATTTTGATGTGGAGCCTCTCCGCGAAAAACAAGCCGTGTATTCGGTCAAAGTTCATTCCATTCGCGAGCGCGTCATGCCGGAGATCAACGACGAGTTTACCAAGAAGAATTTTGAAATGACGGTGGAAGAATTGAAGAAGAAGATTCGCGCGGATTTGGAAAATCGCCAACAACGCGAGCAGAATCGCGCGTACACGCGGCAGATTATCGACCAACTCAATACCATGGCTAATTTTGATTTGCCCGAAAGTCTCGTGCGCCAGCAAACCCAACGATTAGTGAATGATATCGTGATGGAAAATCAGCATCGCGGAATTTCACAGGACATGATCGAGGAAAATAAAGAAAAAATTCTTTCGTCCGCGAGCGCGAATGCCAAAGAACACGTGAAAATCGGATTTATTCTCACGCGCATCGCCGAAGAAGAAAAAATCGAAGTTACCGAAGATGAATTGAATCTCGAAATCAACATCATGGCGCATCGCATGCAAATGCCCGTCAAAAAATTCGCCGAAGAAATCAATAAACGCGGGTCATTGTATGAGATCGAAGAGCAGATTTTACAGCGCAAAACCATGGAATTTTTGCTGAAAATCGCTCTTCCGGGAAAATAAAAATACGATTGTTTATAAGTGCTTATTTATCAATGGGTTATTTTTTAATAAAAACCCCTTCATCCCCTTGACAGAACAAACAGAACGACACATTGATATTAGTAGAGGAGTAAGGCTATGAGTGGAATGGCGAGAAAAGTGACAGACAAAGCCGGTCAAGTTTTGGATAAACTTCAGCAACTCGGAGGTGTAGCTTCTGAGACGACACAAGGCGTTCAACAAAATCCTGTGCATGGCAATCCTGCATATAACAAAATGGTTGCGCCTATTATGGGACACGCTACTTCTCTCGATGGACCAGATGCTCTTGGATTATTTGCGGGAGGTATGGGAATGGTAGGATTGGGAAGAAAACTTTTAAAATCAAAAATCGGGAAAATATTGCTGACAGCGGGCGCGGTTTATGGGGGCAAAAAAATTATTGATTCTTTTAAAGATCAATTGAAAAAAGATGGCGCCACGGACGAAGAAATAAAGGATTTAGGATTGGATGAAATAGCAAAGGAAAAGGAAATGGCGGCGGAAAATTCCGGTAATGAGCCGGAGAAAACTCAGACTCAAACCGCCAAAGAAGTTGCGCATGAACCAGAAAAACCGATGGTTGCCTCCAGAGATGTTCAACAACCCACCAACGTAGCCAATGTGGAAAAAGATCGCGAAGATCGAAGATCGAATCTTCATGGGGAAGATACAACGCGAACACAAACCAAAGGCAATGAAGTAGCACGCACGCAGACTGAAACCCTCGCGCAAGCGCAGACGTTGGACAACACTAAAGACGTTAAAAAAGATATCGCAAAAGACGAAAAAACTCCTGAAAAAGAAAGGAAAGTAGTCGCTTTTCCTCCTCGAAGTGGTAGCAGGCATTCAGAAATGTCCGACGTCGCAATGGCCGAAGAAATCGGCAAGAAGCCCCCCGAACAATTTGCCAAAGCCGCATAGGAGAATGATATGAATCCCGCTCAAAGAGTCTCGCAAGCTTCGCAAGGCGCCGGATCAGGATTGCCGAATTGTCAACAGCATGGTCTTTTACCACGTGTCGGAGAGATTCTAAGTAGCGCTGGCCGTGAATTGAGTTCTTTGGGTGAAAAAGCTGTCTTGGGCGATGAGCCTCCAAAGTTTGGACGCGGAAAACGCGCGAAAGGCGGAGGCTTTCCCTCTAAACCGGGACAAGCTTCTCCTCAACAAGGCGAAGGCCACGCTATTCTTATGGCAAGCGCCGCACCCGAAGATACGGGCGATTAAGGAATGCGGAAAGCTTGGCCGGTATTGGGATCGTAGAGGATATCGCCGGAAGATTTGCCGCCGACCGACATCGCAAAAGAACTCCATGGAGATTTGATTTCTCCGCCACTCATATAGCCATAAGGAACGGAATCGTCTGTGGTGACCACTTCTTTTACATATCGGCGCACCATGACCGGACGAGTTTCGTAGCGATAAATCCGGCGTGTAGATACAGTCCTGCCATTGTGTGCATCCGCCGCTCCCCACTGATTGCCTGCAATCCCGCCGATGGTGCTTCCGGTGAGCGCGCCGATCCACCAACCGTCGTGTCCGCCGAGTCCGCCGCCCAGAGCTGATCCTACAGCCGCGCCTCCTAAAATACCCAGCACGGTTTTTGTGGGTTGCCCTGAACCGGCTTCGCCAAAGAGCGTATCTTGAGCGTGTAATGTTGATAGGGTTAAAGAAACCGTTATTAATAGAAGAAACGTCTTTTTCATAGCTTACATGAAGTAAGACGTATCAATCCCAAAATCGATTCAAAAAAAACAGTTGCTGTTCAAGGGAATTGCTAAATAGAGCCTGTCCTGAAGTGGGATTTAGCTCTGAAGAAGGGTGGAAAATAGAGGAGCAAAAAAGAGCTTCATTGCGCTTTTACGCAAAATTGAGGCTTTATAATATGCTCAATCATCATGGGATTGTGAAGGTTGGCCGAG
>JBMONL010000068.1:0-46503 GCA_049324635.1 Verrucomicrobiota bacterium
GGCAACCTTAACGTTTTTTCTACATCGTGTGGTAAAGATGAAATCGACGATACGAGAAAAATTTTGTTTTTCCCTCTAAAAACGCGATATTTTGTGGCGAAATAAACCCAACGATTATTTTGTGCCGCGAAGGTTGCTTCGTCATTTGCCTCGCCTGCGGCGGGCAAGATTCCTCGCAATGACCCGTTTGAGTAAAGATAAAGTTAATCGCCTCGCTACGCTCGATCAATATGATTACCAGCTGTCAGCCTATTTTACGAAACTCTATAAAACACGATTGAAATGATCCACGCTATGATCCCAGTCAAAATCAAATAAACAAAAAGCGGACGAAGCGCGAGACGCCCCATGGGGCCGGTCAAACCTTCTTTGCCGGCGTGAAGAGTAATTCCATTAAGATAATGTCCTGCAAACATATTCGCGGCTGTGGAGGCGGTGATTTGAATAGCGACAAAAAAAGCGCCGTTGCCGATGAGATTGAATCCGAGATGGTGTTGGAACGCAGACATGAGCATGATGCTATACATGCCGCTGGAAGAAACGTCTGTAATGGCGGCGGCCAAAAAAGGGGAAATCACAAAATGCAGTATGCGGGGTATCGGCAGAGCCGTCATTTGCTCGGCAATTACGGCATGCATTGCGGGATATCCGGATTTATTAAATCCGGAATTCAAATAAATCGCGGTAATGCACATGATCAAAGGTAGGCTCAAGAAAGCTTTGGATACAAAAATCGAAAGACGTTGATTAAAAATTCTCTCGATGTTTTTAAATTTGTGCGCCGCCAGAGTGATGATGGATGTAAACACAATAAGCAACGTGTGAGGCATGAGTAACGGTTGAGCAAAAAGCGCGATAGGGGTTCCCATAAAATTATTTTTTTGCAACGTGTAGGATTGCAAGATTTTTTTTAGAGGCGAATGAGGATATTCAAGAAAGAGGAATAAGAATAAAAGAACAACTAAAGGCATCCATGCCAATCGCCACGACATACGTTTGGGGGAAGTTGGTTTTTCATAATGTCCTTCATACCATGCCGGCTCCCAATGAGAGAAAGGCTCAAAGTTCCATGTGCGGCGAGGAAGAAGAAAACGAGTGCGATGAGCAATCAAAAACAATGCCAGCCCCACGATAGACCCAAAAATCGATGGGAATTGTGGCCCCAGCGTGATGGCGGTCAAGGCATAGGGAAGCGTAAAGGCGAGTCCGCAAAAAAGCGCAAAAGGGGCGATATCGAAAGCTTCTTTCCATGATCGATTTTTTCCATAAAACCGCGTCATCATCACAATCATTCCCAGCGGCATCAATGTGCCGACAATGCCGTTGATCACGCCAACATAAGAGGTCACGGAATGCAGATATGCGTCCAAGTGAGACCCTGAATTGGATAGTTGCAACGCCAATGACGAATCTTGTAACCCATGCATGGCATGAAATAAAATAGGCGTTCCCGCGCAAGAAAAAGCGCTGGCCGTGATCGGTCCCATAATGCCCAAAAGAATGGCGCATGCAGGAGGGAATCCCATGCCGATGAGTACAACGGCAACCATGGAGCCACTAAAGGCAAATCCCATGAGTCCTTCGAGAAAGGACGCAAAAAACCACGCGACGGCAATCGCTTGGATGCGGCGATCAGGGCTGAATCGCTGAAAAAAAGTTTGCAAAGGGTCCAAAGAATGAGTGGTTCTTAGTACTTCCGTAAACAATGCCACCGAAATTAGAAAAAAAATGTGCTGTAAACTGATCGTGATGCCTTGAAAGATCGAAGCGAGAATCGTCAACAACGGTACTTGCCAAAACAAAAAAGCAATCGCCGCCGTTACCGCGCAGGTGAGGGGAATGACTTGAATCCAAACCCACACGCGTACGTAACCCGTGTAAAAAATGACGATTAAAGGTACAACAGCAATCCATGCCAGAAAAGGAGGATAATTCACGGTGCTATTTTAGCGGTAGTTCGTATGCTCGGCAATCCTATCATATTGGAATAGACGAAGCAGAATAGACTTCATAAGATAAGGCTTAAATTTCAATTTTCATGTTGCGCAAATTTTTTTTAAAATTCACATCCCGCAAACTCGTTATGACCACGCTTTTGGCAAGCGGATTTGTGGCTTCGGCAAAAGTTTTAGCCGCGGTGAAGGAAATTTATGTCGCTTATCTCTTCGGCGTTGGAGACCTTTTGGATGCTTATTTGGTGGCTTTAGGATTAGTCACGTTTTTTTTATTCACTATCGGCGGCGCCATGAAAACCGCATTTATTCCTCGGTTTATTCGGCTCACAGAATCAAACGAACATTCTTCCGCAGTGCGACTGCTCCAATCGGTTCTTTGTATTCTTTGGCTCGGGATTTTGGTATTGAGCATTCTTTTGATTGTTTTTAGCGGCATGATTCTCAAACTTTTTGCTCCCGGTTTTTCCGAGTCTCAACGTCATTTGGCTCAAATTCTCATTTACATTTTATTTCCGGTTTTATTTTTTGCCTGCAGTTCCTCTTTTCTTGCAGGGGTTCTCAATGCACAAGGCCGCTATGTCTTTTCGGGATTAGCGAGCGTGATGAATTCATTTGTGATCATGGCACTTTTATTTTTCTTGGGTTCTCAATGGGGCATTTACGGCCTTGCTTTGAGTACTACTATCGGTTTTGCGGCGGAATTTATTTTTCTTTATGTGGAACTTTGCAGTATTCGTTTGCCGCCGATTCCTCAATGGCCTTCTTTTTCTAAAGAAGTTCGTCATGTGTTGGCTCAATATTGGCCGGCCGCTATCGGGAGTCTGATTATGGCGCAAGCGCCGATTATTGATCAAGCGCTGGCAACGCTTCTCGATCCCGGTAGTATTGCGGCGCTCAATTTTGGAAAAAAACTTCCCAGTTTGTTTCTGACGATTTTTGCCACAGGACTTTCGGCTTCGCTCTTGCCTCATTTTTCGAAAATGTTTTCTCAACATGGTTCGGTCAAGGTGGTGGATCATTTTTATGTTGTGGCAAAAAAAGTCTTTTTGTTTTCCATTCCCATGGTGGTGGTGTTGTTGATCGGCTCCAAGTTCTTCACGCAAATTTTATTTCAGCGAGGACAATTTACCGTCGCGGATACCGATTTAGTTGCTTCCATCACTTCTTGTCTTGCGCTCCAAATACCTTTTTTTCTCATCACCAACGCCAGTGTGCATGCGTTGAGCGCTTTGAGCATGAATCGTTGGTTGGCAATTCTCAGTGTGCTTAATTTTTTCGTTAATCTCATCGGCGATATCATTCTCATGAAATTTTTTGGAGTGGTGGGAATCGCGCTTTCCACGAGTCTGGTCTATTTTATTGCCAGTCTTTTTATCCTTATGATTTTTGCTCGTAAAAAATCTTCTGAAAAAGTTGCTTGATTTGCAAATATGAAAATCGCTCTTGTGATTCATTCTTTACAAGCCGGCGGCGCCGAACGCGCTTGTGGTTTGCTGGCGCAAGGTTTTTTAGACCAAGGGCGCGAAGTGACGGTGATCACATTGTCACACACGGCGCCGGATTTTTATGCTCTGGACGCGCGTGCGCAACGTATCGTTCTCGATTTAGCCCAACCGTCGTCTCATGTTTTTTCTGCTCTCAAAAATAATATTCGCCGCGTTTGCGTGCTTCGTAAAGCGATTTTGGATACGCGAGCTTCATGCGTGATTTCTTTCATGCATCATACCAACATTCGGTGCGCTTTGGCTCTTTGGGGGACGTCGGTGAAGCTAATTGCGTCTGAGCAGATCGATCCTCGCTTTTCTTCGCTCAGTCTAATGGGAAAATGGTTGCAACGATGGGTTTACAAACGATTGGACGGTTTGGTCTCTGGAAGTTTCGGCGTGGATCACAATTTTTCGTGGTTTCCTTCGTCAAAGCGCGTCGTCATTTATAATCCTTTACCGCCTATCGATGATACTTACTCTCGTCCGTCTCTCATGGATGCTTCAAAAAAATGGGTCATCGCCGCCGGAAGATTCACTCATCAAAAAGGTTTTGATTATCTTATTAAAATGTTTTCTTCTTTGGCGGGTGATTTTTCCGATTGGAATTTAATCATTTTAGGCGATGGAGAATTGCGAATTTATTTCGAATCTTTAATTCAAGAGCATGATTTGCGTAATCGGGTGTTTTTGCCCGGGAATGCGCAAAATATTTTCGCTTATTTTCGATCGGCCAATTTATTTGTTTTACCTTCAAGATTTGAGGGCTTCGGCAATGTTTTGGCAGAAGCTTTGGCCTGCGGATTACCGGCGATTGCTTTTGATTGCCCCAGTGGTCCGAGCGAAATCATTCGTAGTGAAACCGGCGGCGTTCTCGTGTCTCAAGGCGATGTTCATGCTTTTGCATGCGCAATGCGGCGTCTAATGAACGATGAAAATGAAAGAAAACGGTTAGCGGGTCACGCGCCAGAGGCAATGCGGCGTTTCCATTTGGAATCCATCATGCGCGATTGGGAACGTTTTTTGAGTCAACTTTTTAAAAAACGCGAATGATTGCGCCATCCTGAAATCAAAAACAACGTGCGCAAACTGTATTTGACTCGATTTTGCCGTTCCATGAGCGCCCAGAGATGCTCGCAAAAAGGTTCGATATTTTTATTCCAAAGTTTACAGGAATAAATCTCTTCTTTCACGAACGCTTCGTTGTTTTTCAAAAAACGAAACGTATCAAACTCAAAGGTGCGCTTCTTCATTTTTGCGTCGTCATAATCCAAATATTTTCGAAGCATTTTTCGCAGTAAAAGCTTATTGAGGTCGTGAGGAATGTCGTATTTTTCATGAGGCGGCAAATGAAAATAATATTCCGCAATGGATGAGTTCGCCCATGGGAAAAGATGGCGACAACCAAAAACCGCCGCCGCTTGGCGTCTCAATTGCCTGCATGAATCATCGTATTGCCGGCAAATGAAAGTACGCCAATCCATGGCGTATGCGTGAAGCCAATGATCGAATCGCCGATAATCTAAAAATGGATATTTTCGTTCGCGTTCTTCTGCGAGGCGATTCCAATAGGGATGAGTGATCACTGAAGAATCATAAAATATGCGCGATTCACGACGCCGAAAAAGATTTCTGAGCAAGCGGGGTTTGGCTTGATGACATAGCAAATTTGCCATCGGAGAATAGAAGGGGATAAAGCGTTCTAGATGTCGCCACGAAGCCACAGGTGTTAAATAATAATAATGTAAGTAAAAACGGTTTCCTACGGGAATATCGCCCATATAAATGTCATTTCCTGTTCCGTCTAATAAAATCGAATTTTTAATTCCGTGAGCGCTTAACGCCAAAGTATAAGGCGCTGTTGCCGGGTCGCATAACGGGCAAGCGCTGTTTTCAAAATAACGAATCAAAGTCTTTTTGAAAATATTTGCGTCGTTCGGCAAAGTGATGATTGCGTGTCGTAATCCAAGTTGCGCGCATAGTTTGCGAGCATAGACGCCTTCGCTCGTTTCTTCACGATCTCCGTATGTCAAACATTGGATTTTATTTTCTACACCTGCTTCTTTTGCCGCCAGAGCAATGGCAGTGGAATCTTTTCCGGAACTTAGCATGAGTACGGCTTCATGGCCCCCTATGCCGCTCGATACGGATTCGCACAACAAGGATAATAATTTTTCTTCGGAGGATTTTTGATCTCCTCGGCTTTTAAAAAGATCGTATGGAAAATCATTAGTAAACTGAATTTCGGTATGGTCACTGGAGAAATTTGCTCGATCTCCCACTCCCAATGTGTGGATATTTTTATAAATTGAATAAGGATAAGGAATCAATCCGTCATGCAGAAGATAACTGACGACAGCAGGGTTTATTTCAAGTCTATGTTTTGATTCCAACAATCCTTGTATTAAGTCCGCATAGGAAGTGGAATGAAAAATTTGGGCGCCGTCGCGGAAAAAATAAATATTATCATGGCCGACAGGATCGCCCATGAGTTCTTTTTTTTCCGAACAATTCAAATATTCCATGCCAAAAACAGCGTTATATAAGGTTTAGTATCAAAAATTAAGCTAGACCCAAACGCCCGTTGTCGCCAATACTTCTTTTAGTCTTATTGAATCACTGCATGAGTTGGATTTACGCCATTTTGGGAATTGGAATTATTGTGTTTGAGTTGTTCCGAAAAAAAACGCTCTTTGTGGATTTTTTGTCCCTCTTCCATTTTTATTTTTTTTGTTTTTATGTCATGCCTGCCTTTTTTTTAAATTCCCACTTCTGGGGGAATGCTCCCAACCCATTTCTTGTGGCGGATTGGTATCACGGCATCAAAGTTGGAAGTATGGAAGCGGCGATTGCCATCTGTTTAGCTTATGGGTTGATTCTTTTGGGGTATTTTAGTTTTGTTCCTCGGAAAATTGAAGATCGTTTTCATCCGATTCGCGAAGGCGAAGGTGGGGTTTTTATAGTTGTGATGATGGTTTGTTTGGCGATCGCTTGCGGCGTGGTTTATGTTTACGCCAATCAATACGGAGGAATTTTTGAAGCGATTGCTTTGGCGAATTACATTCGCGCCGGCGTTGTGGAGCCCGGAATATTTTCTTTCGTAAAACATTTTTTGGATATTGGAGCATTGGGGTTATACTTAATCGTCGCTTATCTTTTATTTCAGAAAAATTTTTCTTTTAAAACATTGTGGCTTGTTGGAATTCTTTTGCTTTTTGTCGCCTTTGTGGTGTTGGCGGCCTTGCTGAAAGCCAGCCGAGCTTCTTGCATTACCGTGGGATTAATTATTTTTGTGATTTATTCGGTTCATCGCCGCGCTAAAGCCGTGAAATTTTTATTCTTTTTGATTCCGCTTGGAGTGGCGGTGTTGCTGTTTGGCGACTGGGTTTTTGGGCGATTGCATGATTTGACGGTTTCTTGGAATTATTTTATCGCCGGCTTGAAGCAAGGATATTCCTTTTCTGAAAGTCCTTTGTTAGCTTTGCTCATCAATTTTCAATATGCCTATGTTTCTTTGGAGGTCTATTTGACCGAAGTGGCGTCTTCGCTACACGAATGGCGTTGGATGGTTGATTGGGTGTATGGATTTCTTTCGCTTATTCCTGAAAGGATCTTCCCTTTGAATGTTCCTCCTACGGTTGTGGCGTTGAATACTAAAAATGTGGCAAGCTTTTTTCCTGCCGCAATTCCTCCGGGCATTCTCGCGTCAAGTTTTTACAGTATGGATTGGCTGGGGCTTATTCTTTGCAGTTTGTTTTATGGTTGGCTGGGGGGAGTGTTGCATCGAATTTTTGTGCCGCATGTTTTGTATGCTTATTGGACTTCGGTGGTGTATGTTTTAATCGGCGTGATCTGGGCATGGTTTGTGAATTATGGGGACCCGGGATATTTCTTTCAGTTTAATTTTCTCAAATTTATTTTTCTCGGTTTTTGGTTGGTGTACGGATTTCGTTTTTACCTCAAGCGCGATTAGTTTTTTTTATTCGCGCTTTGTCTCGAATGTAAAAATAGGCTCCCACGGGACACAAAAACATCCACAAAACTTTGGCATTTGCGTTTTTTAAATCTTCCCATTGTTTTTTTAATTCTATGCCGCTGTGGAAACCAAATCGCGCATACTGAATGGCGGCTTTAAAAAATTCTGAAGGAAAATACCAGAACCAATCTTTGAGATATCGCTCTAAGACTTGTTGATAACCCCACACGCGTCCCATGGCATAATCCGGCGTGCATCGCGGGATGTGCGATTTTAATTTGGTGGTGATTTGATCATGTCCCTGATGATACGTCCGCAACGGAAGATTGAGCCATAATGTTTTATATTTTTCCGCAATGGGCAACCACGCCACACTTGGAGATAAAAATTTAACGCCCTCGATTTCTGGGAAAGGATGCTCTCTTAAAATTCTCGTAACAATAAATCCCCATTTTTCGCCTTTCACTCTCCATCGGTAATGCATCTCCAAACTACTTGCCAGCATGCGATCTTGAGGAAATTTGTCGCCCACCACGCGGCCTTGTTCATCCTCGCATAAAACAGTTATGCCGCAGACACGTTTTTTTTCTTGAGAGGGAATATGTTCCCATTCTTTTTTTAATATTTCCAAGGCATTGTCTGTACAAGTATCGTCGGAATCCAATGTGAGAAAAAATTCACCTTTGCCTTCGCGAAAGCCGATATTCATTGCGCGGTATTTCCCTTTGTTTTCCTGCCAAAGATACCGGATGGGAAAGGAAGCTTCTTTTTGCCATGCGGCGACAATATTTTTCGTGTTGTCAGTCGACCCGTCATCCACAATGAGCCATTCGAAGTCTTGAAAAGTTTGCTTGCGTAAACTTTCATACACGCGGTGAATCGTGTGCGCGCGATTATAAGTCGGCGTAAAAATAGTAAAAAGCGGTTGAGTGTTCACGGCAAAATCCTTTATTCGCTTTGCAATTCTGAAATAAAATTCGTATCGGCGACGCTGTTGACGCATTGTTTGCGCGTTCGGCCTTGGATATTTTCTTCGGAAGGGCAGGACGATAAAATGCGTTTCTCATAATCCTCGTAAGATCCGATAATGTGCGCGGGATTGCCAGCGATGACTACGCCGGATGGAATGGATTTGGTTACGACGCTTCCAGCTCCCACGATGACTTTATTCCCAATATGCACTCCCGGTAGAATGATCGCATTGTGCCCAATGAATACATCGTTGCCGATTTGAATAGAAGCATAATAATACCGGCGTCCCTTTTGATCGCGAATCAACCACGTGGAAGCATCGTGTGTGATAAATTGCACGCTGGAAGCGATCACGACTCGATCACCCAACCGAATCAACCATGGTTCTGTTCCGAAATATGTATTAAAAATGCGACAATTTTTGCCTACTCGCACTCCCCACAAACGCGCGGCGACGTCGCCCCCTAACAATCCGGCAATCAATCGTGTGAATAAGCGCATCAAAAACATCAAAACGAGTATCTTCGATCATCTCACGCAGACAAGTTTAAAGTATGCTGATCGAATAAAGATGAATTCTTTTCAAGGAACTTGGTTTGTGACATAATGAAAAACAAAGAGAACTATGAAGCTAAAAACAGAAGTTTTTGAGAAAGCCATTCGCCAGTTGGAGCAAACCATGCGTTATTGCGAAAAAGAAACGGATGCGATCAAAAAAAATATGCTTCGAACGGCGAGTATTCAATGTTTCGAATATACCTACGAATTAGCCGTCAAAATGCTGAAACGTCAGTTGAGGGAAATGATGGCTTCGGCGGAAGTTGAGGAATTAACATTTAAGGATTTTATTCGCACAGGCGCGGAAAAAGGGTTGATTGATGAGCCGACAGAATGGTTTGGTTTTAAAGAAAAAAGAAATCTCACAGCTCATACGTACAATGAAACCACAGCGGAAGACATTTATGCTGTCTTGGGGAATTTTTTTAAGAAAGCGCAATTTTTATTGGCGCAAATCAAAAAACACAATCGTTAATGCCATGAATTTGACGACGAATGAAATAAATTTAGTGAAAAATATTCTGAGCACTCATGTTCCGGAATTCGAAGTTCGCGCATTTGGTTCTCGCGTACATGGAAAACACTTACGCCCTTTTTCCGATTTAGATTTAGCGATGATGACCGATAAGCCTTTGGGATTGGATCGCTACGCTCAACTCAAAGCGGCTTTTTCAGATTCTGATTTGCCATTTAAAGTTGATGTCGTCGATTGGGCGTCTATCGACGAATCTTTTCAGAAGATTATCGGAGAAGATTTTGAAATTATTCAACCGGCTTGCTAACCTGCTCTTCTCACAGCAAAGATGTTTGCGATTGCGAGGAGAACGCTTTTTCGCGACAGCGAACATGAAAAAATTGCGGAGCAACTGATGGCGTAGCCGATGAGCCAAGGGCGGCAACGAGGGGGTGTGTCATGACGACACTCGACCGACGATCGACAAAGCAAGCGTAAACATCTTTGCTGTGAGAAGAGCAGGCGATACAGAATTTCTCTCATACACTTTGTACAACTTTTACCTCGCGTGGTGAGGAAACCGGATTAGGATCATGCGCGCGAAACATGGTCACCGTTTTTGCCACATTTTCTTCACCTTTTTGATAAGCATGGCGAGTTGCTATTGCTCTTTGTAAGTAAGAGTCAAGATTGCCTCCCAATTTTTTACCTCTTTTCAAATAATCATCCCAATCGACGCCAAATTTTTGCACTCCTTTTAAATAATCCGCCAAATCGTCTCCTCTTGTTCCTTGAGCGCGCGCTATATCTGCGGCCGTACAATTTGCATCATTTCTAAGTTGTACATTCGCGCCATTTTGTACCAAAAGTTTTGCTACCGTACGCACCCCCTGCAAGCCGACTAAGCGTGCCGCCAACATAAGCGATGTTGCTTTATCGTTATCTTGAATGTTTGGATCCGCTCCTTTCTCCAAAAGCATCTTGATGATAGAAGGAATTTGTTTGGTGTTGAAAGGCGAACCATCCAATCCTTTCGTCGCGAGCATCAGGGTTGTCTGGCCGCTTAAATTCCGAGCGTTGACATCCGCGCCGCTTTCCAAAAGCAATTTAACCGTCTCGATGTCAAAGTATAAAGTAGTCGCTCTCATCAACGCTGTTTGTCCCTCGTTATCTCTCAAATTAACTCCGGCTCCTTTTTTCAAAAGCAAAGACGCCGACTTTGCGTCCCCGCGTCTTGCTACCGCCATGAGAGCCGTGCAACCGTTTTTGTCGCAAGCATTCACATCCGCACCATAAAGCGTGATTCTAGCAAGAAGCTTAGTGGTAATGGAGTGTTCACTTTCTTGTGCGGCAAGAATAAGAGGTGTTTTTCCTAATGAATCCCGACAATTTACATTCGCACCCTTTTCTAATAAATCAGTTGCTAGAGGGATTATTTTTGACTCATCGAATGTTTCAGTATTTGTAAATCTTTCCCGACTATAGTTCTTCAATAATGAGATCAATTGACGATCCAAATATTTTCCGAAAACCGCACGTTTTAGCTTCTGTCCAACACTTTTTTGTTTTTGTTCCATATAAACCTTTCGTTTTATGAGTAAATGTGTTGTTCGGATTAAAACGTCAAGCGGCTCGGATGTATATTTATGGATTTCATTCATAAATAATTAAGCAACAAAGTCATCAGCGGAAAGTCGAGCTTCGACGCACCCCTAAATATTTTAGAAGTCTTCTAAAGTAAAAATTTCGATTGCCGATTAAAGCTATAACTCTAACATCTGGACAAACATAACCGGAGAATAACATGGCATCCACAGAAGCTGTATTACAAAACAAGATGACCCTCGCGCATCCCGGCAAATATTTGACGTTTGTTTTACAACACGAATCCTACGGGATTGAAGTGCTTAAGGTACGAGAAATTATTAAACTACAGGAAGTCACGCATGTTCCGCAGATGCCCGCATACATGAAGGGAGTGTTGAATTTGCGCGGAAAAATTATTCCTGTATTGGATTTGAGAATCAAATTTAAACTTTCACACATCCAAGATACCGAATCGACGTGTATTATTGTGGTCCATGCCTTCTCAAGCGCGGAGACTCAAACACTCATGGGTATCATCGTTGACGGTGTAGAAGAAGTGCTCTACATCAACCAAAGCGAAATCGAAGATACGCCGCACTTTGGATCATCGTTGCAAACCAATTACATTATTGGCATGGCAAAAATTAAAGGTTCAGTAAAAACTTTATTAGATATTGATAAAGTAATTTCTTTTGAAGATATCGCTCAAATTCGGCAGGCAACGTCTTTATGAATGCAAGCGGATTCCCTTGGCCTCCTTTAGACACTTGGATTAATCATCTTGCGGTGACGCCGGATTCCAACATTTTAATTGGAGCCTGTATTGATCGAACCATTCGATTGTGGCATGCACAAACCAATCAACCGCTTTTCCCGCCGCTTAAAGGGCATACGAATTCTGTTCGATGTTTAATCATTGCAAACGACGGGATGAGATTTTTCAGTGGATCGGACGAAGGCGCGATTCGGGTATGGAATCTTAACAGCCCTGAAACTTCGACTGAGGTATGGAATAACGCGCATCGCGGCGCAGTGCGAACGATGGCATTGAGTCCGAATGGGCAATTAGCGGCGAGCGCGGGCGACGACGGCACCGTGCGACTTTGGAATATCGTTCATCGTGTTCCCGTCGGCGAATCTTTAAAATACCACAAATTTCCCATCGCATCGCTAGCCTTTAGTTCTACGGGGAATTATCTGGCCAGCGGAGATGAGGGAGGATGTCTTTCGATTTGGTTGGTCTCTAATGAAGGATTAAAAATTAAAAGCCAAATCAAACATCCTCATGCTGTGCCGATATATAGTTTAATTGCGACGCCGGGAACAGACGACGTTTTTGCGGGTTGCGGCGATTGTACGGTGCGGCGATGGAACTTAGCCGCGTCCACACAAGTCGGAGCGCCGTGGAAAGGGCATGCCGACGCCATTCGTTGCGTGACATTAATCAATAATAAACTTGTTACCGGAAGTAATGATTCGACGATTCGAGTGTGGGACACTGGAACAGGCGCGCAAATCGGTGAAGCTTGGGTGGGGCCGAGTACTCCGGTAGAAACGATTGCCACCGATCCGAAAGGAAAATTCATCGCCAGTGCTGGCGCGAATGAACTTTGGTCTTGGTTTGTTTCTCAATGAAAAATCTCGATCAAGAATTTCTGGATCAACTTTTTCCCATGGAAAAAGTGCAACCGGATTTCAGGGGGAAATTGCTGGATATTTTGCAACATGATCCGGAATTTCCGACGTTTCCAGCGGCGATTGCGCGCATTCGCGAGGCGATGAATCGCCCGGACGCCAGTTTTGAAGAAATTGCTAAACTTGTTAAACTGGATCCGGGATTGACGGCGCGGCTATTTACGTTGGTGAAATCGGCGGCGTTTGCTGGCGTGGAAGTGAGCAACGTGGAAGACGCTTTGTTTCGTTTGGGGTTAAAAGAAACTCGGTCAGCGGTGTTGGCGACGAAATTTATGACCAGTTTTGCTCATTTGCGCGTGCGTGTGGATTGGAATAAATTTTGGTTGCATAGCTTGTTGACGGCGCGCTTGACGCAAGGAATCGCTGATCTTTTTCAACCTGTATCCGACCGCGAATATCTCTCCGGATTGATGCACGATATCGGAAAAATCATCGTGGCGCATTATTTTCCGGATACTTTTGAAGCTGTGTTGAAAGAAGCGCGGCAGTTTGGATGCGCGATGTTTCAAGCGGAACAACGCGTACTCGGCACGGATCACGCTTCGGTCGGCATGGCGTTATGTTGCAGATGGGGATTGTACGATGAGGTTCAGCAGGCGATTCTTTTTCATCATGCGCCGGAACAACCTCATAACGCCGCTTTTATCACGCGATGCCTGCATATCGCCGACACGATCGCGAACCTTGCTTCTGAAAATATTGAAGAAAGCCGTTTTAAACCCGCGCCGCCCGAAAAAATCGACGAATTTCCATTGTGGCAATTGCTCAAAGATTATACGCCGCGCAGAATGATCAATATTTCTATTGAAGATGAATGTGCCAAAGCTCAGGATTCCTTACAAGTGATGCTGACGCCTCAAAGTTAAATTTCGTATGTCCAATGCCGTTGCAGAATCCGAATTTTTGCAATATCTCTTCCCTCGGCAAGAGATTGACGAGCGTTTTCGCATTCGATTGTTGGACGTGCTTCAACATGACCCTGATTTTCCGACATTTCCTACTGCGCTGGCAAAAATTCAAACGAGCTTAAGCCATCCGGACACAGGCTTCGATAAAATCGCAGAACTCATCAAGCTCGATCCGGGAATTACTGCAAAAATTTTCACATTGATTCATTCGGCGGCTTATGGAGGCGTGCAAGTTTCCAGCATTGAAGAAGCATTATGGCGTTTGGGCATTAAAGAAACGCGCGCCGTTGTGCTTTCACGGCGATTTATGGTGCCGTTCAGCCACCTCAAAGTGAAATTGGATTGGACGAAATTTTGGATTCATAGTCTTTTGTCGGCGCGATTAACGCAAAGCATTGCCGATTTTTTTCAACCCGCCGCTGAAAAAGAATATTTGGCGGGGCTTTTGCATGATACGGGAAAATTGATTTTGGCGCATTATTTTCCGGAACGTTTTAAAAACATCCTTCAAGAAGCGGAAACTGAGAAATGTAGAATTCATAAAATCGAAAACAAAATACTCGGTACCGATCACGCCTCCATTGGAGCGGCCTTGTGTCATCGATGGAAATTACATAATGACATTGTTTCGGCCGTGCAATTTCATCACACCAGCAAATTGGATTTGCAACCTACATTGCTTTCCAAATGTCTGCGTGTAGCCGATAAGATTGCCAATTTATACGCTGAAAACATTCAAGAAAAGGCCCTCATTCCCTATCCGGAAGACGTCACTCAAACGCACGAATGGCAAGAATTGCATGATATTCCACCTCGTCGCCCTGTTTTGCTTTCCATCAAAGAAGAGTGCGACAAAACACGCGACATCGTAAAAACGATGCTCGATTCCAAAGCGGAAGCGCCCAAACCATCGACGTTGAAGCCTTCAACTCGCCCGAAGCCATTCTAACAAGCCGGAGAAGCGTTCGGCGGTGCGATGATTACGAATGGCGGAATTCAGCGCATTTCGCTGGCCGAGAATCACCACCATGCGTTTGCCGCGAGTGACCGCGGTGTAAATTAAATTTCTTTGCAAAAGAAGATAATGTTGCATGCACAGTGGAATCACCACGGCGGGAAATTCCGAGCCTTGAGATTTGTGAATCGTGATTGCGTAGGCGAGTTGGATCTCGTCGATTTCGTCGAACCCGTAATCCACAAGACGCGAGTCGAAATTTACGAATATCTTGCGTTCAGCGGTATCAAAACCGACCACGCGGCCGATATCGCCGTTAAAAACTTCCTTGTCATAATTATTTACCGTCTGAATCACTTTGTCGCCCGCATGAAACGCCACACCGAATTTTTCCAATTTGAATTCGCCGTGCTGGAGCGGATTGAGTTTGGTTTGCAAACGCGCGTTGAGTTCTTTGACGCCCACCAAGCCCTTATTCATAGGAGTAAGCACTTGAATGTCATCAGGAGAAATTTTGAGCGCGCTTGGAAGGCGTTTTTCCACGACTTCTAATAAGGTTTCCAAAATATCTTCTTGGCTCTCGCGCTCGATGAAATGAAAATCGCCGGATTTGTCCCACTCCGGAAGTTTGCCCATATTGATGGCATGCGCGCCTTGAATAATTTGACTGCCCGCCGCTTGACGAAAAACTTCCGTCAAACGCACAACGGGAATTTTTCCCCACTCCATGATGTGTTGTAAAACCAATCCCGGCCCTACTGAGGGCAATTGATCGCCATCGCCGATAAGCACCAACGACATTCCTTCTGGGATCGCGCGCAACAATGCGCAAAAAAGCGGCACATCGACCATCGACATTTCATCGACGACCAACACATTACCCTTGAGCGGATAACTTTCGCCGCGTAAAAAACCTTTGATCGGCTGATACTCCAACAAGCGATGAATGGTTTTTGCTTCCAAACCGGTGAGTTCCGACATGCGCTTTGCGGCGCGGCCTGTTGGCGCGCATAAAAGACATTCCATTCCCTTGCCTTTGAGAATCAAAAGCAATTCGTGTAAGATGGTGGACTTGCCGACTCCCGGACCTCCTGTGATGACCAGCGTGCGATGATTCAACGTCATCTCAAGAGCATGGCGTTGTTGCGCGGCAAGAAATTTTCCCGTCTTTTTTTCCGCCCACGCCAACGCGCGGCCTAAATCGATTTCTGGATACAGCGGCGACAGCCCTGCACGATTCCGCAAACGCGCGGCGATTTCTTTTTCCGCCGCTAAGAGCCACGGCAAAAAAATCAAATCGCGTTCGGCTACATTTTCGCGAATAAATTCTCCCTCATCGATCAAATCTTTCAGAATATTTGCCAACGAGTCTTCCTCGACTTCCAAAACTTTTGCCGCGCCGGTCAACAACATTTCCTCGGGCAACGCGCAATGACCGAGGGACGTTTGTTCTTGCAGAACATAACGCAAGCCGGCGCGCAGTCGAATTTCCGAATCGCGCGCGATACCCAATTTCTCCGCAATCTGATCGGCGATTTTAAATCCGATGCCGTGCACATCTTTCGCCAAATCATAGGGATTTTGTTTCACGCGCTCGATGGCAGAATCGCCGTAAGTTTTATAAATTTTGACCGCGCGGTTAGTGCCCACGCCGTGCGAATATAAAAAAATCATAATTTCGCGCACAGAACGTTGCGCCATCCACGAATCGCGAATTTCTTTTCTTTTTTTCGTTCCCAAACCCCCAACCTCCGCCAAACGCGTCGAAAAATTTTCAATCACATCAAAAACACCCTGCCCGAATTTATCCGTCAATTTCTTGGCGTAAACCGGACCCACCCCTTTGATCAAACCACTTCCCAAATATCGCTCAATGCCTTCTTTGGAATGGGGATTTTCGATGTGTAATTCTTCGGCGCGAAATTGCATGCCATGCCGCTTATCTCGCTCCCAACGTCCTTTGGCGCGCACCCATTCGCCTTCGTGCACCGACGCCACGGCGCCGACCACCGTCACCAGATCGTCTTTTTCGCTCACCTGCACGCGCAAAACCGCAAAGCCGGATTCTTCACTGAAAAAAGTAACATTCTCAATCGTGCCTTCCAACGTGTCGGTGAAAATAATTTCCTTGGATTTCATAAAATGTTTAATACTCAATCCAAAAAATAAGTTTTTGAATATACCTGCCCTTTATTCCTCTGGATTCCCGCTAAAAACGGGAATGACAAGTGTGACTTATTTTTTGGATTGAGTATTAAACCGTTTAGAAACTTGAAAAGCGATTCATTTTGTACCATTGTTAAATGTTTCCATGAAAAAGACAAACAAAGTTAAAATCGGGCTGATTCAAATGCGATGTTCGCCCGATCCGGTGAAGAATTTTGCGCGCGCCGTCGAGCAATGCAAAAAAGCCGCGCGCAAAGGCGCGCAGATTATTTGTTTGCCCGAACTTTTTCGCACTCGTTATTTCTGCCAGACGGAAAACCACGCGGCGTTTGATTTGGCGGAATCCATTCCCGGTCCCAGCACAAATGAATTCTCGAAACTCGCGCGAAAACTCGGCGTGGTGATCATCGCCAGTCTTTTTGAAAAACGTTCGGCGGGACTTTATCACAACACCGCCGTCGTCATCGACGCGAATGGTAGCATCGCCGGAATGTATCGCAAAATGCATATCCCCGATGATCCGGGTTTTTATGAGAAATTTTATTTCACGCCCGGCGATCTTGGATTCAAAACCTTTCAAACCAAATTCGCGCGCATCGGCGTGCTGATTTGCTGGGATCAATGGTACCCGGAAGCCGCGCGGTTGACGGCGCTACAAGGCGCGCAAATTATTTTTTACCCGACGGCTATCGGATGGGACATCGGCGATCCCGCTCAACTCAAAAAACGTCAGCACGATGGATGGGAAACTGTGCAACGCGGTCACGCCATCGCCAACGAAGTCTATGTTGCCGCCGTCAATCGCACCGGACGCGAAGATTCTCTCGATTTTTGGGGAGCATCCTTCGCCTGCGGTCCCTTTGGCGATAAAATCACCGTTGCTTCGCACAAGCAGGAAGAAATTTTGATCGCGGAATGCGATCTGGCTCGCATCGAATGCGTGCGCCGTCATTGGCCATTCTTGCGCGATCGCAGAATCGACGCCTTCGCCCCCATCACGCAACGATTTATTGATAAAAAATGAAAATTTTAAACCAAATAAACAAAATCAAAAATTCTTTGCGCCTTTGCGATCTTTGCGCGAGACAAAGGGGAAAAGGGCGCGGAGCAATAATTCTGTAAATTTTGTTAATTCTGTCCAAAAAAACTTAAAAATAAATTTATGCATCAAAACGGAAATCCATTTAATATCGAAGATTATCGCATGCCGGCGGAGTGGGAACCGCACGAAGCGACATGGCTTGCTTGGCCTCACAACCAACTCACTTGGCCTGATCAACTCGACACTATTCAAAATACTTGGGTGGAAATCATCGAGGCGCTTTGTCCCTATGAAAAAGTCTATGTCTTGGTCAATGACGATTGCATGGCGGATGAAGTGCGCATCAAAACAGGAAAAATTCGCGCCGGACTCACCAATATTTTCCCCGTAGTGATACCCACCAACGACGCATGGATGCGCGATGCAGGACCTATTTTTCTTTCCGCAAAAAAATATCCTTCGCTCATTGCTCAGGATTTTATTTTTAATAGTTGGGGCGGCAAATATGCGCCGTGGGACGAAGACGACGCCGTTCCCACGCGCATCGCAAATAAAATCAGTGTGCCGTGCTTGAAAAGAAATTTCATCCTCGAGGGCGGTTCTATTGATGTCAACGGCAAAGGCACAGTCATGACAACGACTTCTTGCCTGATGAACACCAATCGCAACGCGCAATTTTCTCAAAAACAAATCGAAGAACATTTAAAAACATTTCTCGGCGTGTCGCACGCGATATGGCTGGAGCATGGCATTGAAGGCGACGATACCGATGGGCACATCGACGACATTGCGCGTTTCGTCAATCACGACACGATTGCAACGGTGGTCGAAGCCGATTTTAACGACGCCAATTACAAGCCTTTGCAAGAGAATTTAAAAAAACTGAATCAAAGCGTCGATCAAGACGGACAACATTTTAATATTGTTTTGCTTCCGATGCCGAATCGATTGGATTGTTCCTTTGGGCGTTGCCCCGCCAGTTACGCGAATTTCTACATCGCCAATAACGTCGTGCTTGTGCCCACCTATTCTTGCCCCCAAGATCAAGACGCTCTGGATATTATTCAAGATCTCTTCCCCACTCGCCAAATTGTCGGCATCGAATCCACTCCGCTCATTGTCGGTCTCGGCGCCATTCATTGCATCACTCAACAACAACCGGCATTAACAGGGTGTTGAAAAAACACGCCGCGCAGTTTTTCTAATATCCTTAGAAAAATTAAATTTCCACAGGTTGTTCGTCTTTGTGCAAGAGGCGTTGAAGGCAAGCAAGAAGCTCTTCACGGGAGATGGGTTTGGTGAGGACTTCGTCCACATTAACGCGCTGAAGACGTTGCATGTCTTCTTCGGCGACGTATCCCGTGACGATCACCACTTTGCCTTTGTAGCCGTTTTTTCTTAAATTATCGACGAACCCGGCGCCATCCATATTCGGCATATTGAGATCGCTCATCACCAAGTCCCATTCGTCGGGATTTTTTTGAATTTCCTGAAGGCCATGTTGGCCATCATTAGCGATCACCACATCATAACCGTGGCGGCGCATGGGGAATGCCATTGCTTTGGCGACCACAGGTTCATCTTCGACCAAAAGAATTTTCATGGAATTTTTCTCCTTGGATTGTTGCGAAACGACGAGCGTTTCGACGGCCGGTTGCTGAGATAAATTTTCCGGAGGCGTCTCCGCTGTTTCCGGGAAGAAAACCAACATGCGCGTGCCGATGACAGGAACGCTCTGGACTTGAATCCATCCGCCCATGGCATGCACGAGATTCCAGACGAGCGAAAGCCCCAAACCGGTGCCGCGCTGAGGACCTTTGGTGGTAAAAAAGGGATCAAACATGCGTTCCCATAGTTCGGGTGGAATACCCTTGCCGTTATCTTCGATAGCAAGACGTTGACACGAAAGTTCTTTTGTCCCCATACCGAGCGAAGCCGGAGGAATCGTGACCGCTTGTTCCAAGGAAATAGTGATTCGAGGAATATAAGCCTGCGGATGAGGCTCTTGGATTTTTTCCAAAAGCGTGTCGCGCGCATTGAAGATGAGATTGAGCAACACTTGAGAAAAAGCAGATCGACAAATCCACATAAAAGGCAATTCTGGCTCAAGACGCGTCACGATATCAATACGCCGATCGATGGTTTTGCGAACCAATTTAAGGCTGTCCTCAACAAGATCGTCGAGATGACACCATTCATTGTTCGTCGCGGTCTTGCGGCCAATCACCAGCACGCGTTCGCTGAGGTCTTTGGCTTTGGTAATCGCGTCTTTCACCACCAAAAGTTCGTTCATCAAATCAGGACGACCGGCAAGCTCGTCTCCCACCGCTTGAATTTGAAGCAACATGGGCGTAAGGAGATTTTTAAATTCGTGCGCAATACCGCCCGCAAGCTCGCCGACAGCGCGAAGTTTGCGGCTATGAATCAATTCTTCCTCGGAATGACGCAGATCGGTCACGTCGCGTTGAATGGAAACCCATTGGGTAACTTGCCCTGAGGCGTCGCGAATCGGCGAAACACTCCAATTACAAATAAATTCTGATTCGTCTTTTCGATAATTCACCGCTTCAACCGTGATCGATTCTCCGCGCGCCATAGCATCGCGCAATTTTTGCAAAACTTTTTGATCGGTTTTAGGTCCTTGAAGCATGTGAATGGATTGCCCGATCAGTTCTTCCTTGGAATACCCGGTAAGCTTGGTTGCGGCTTCATTCACAAAAAGAATTTGAAGTCCGGAAACACCGCTGGAATTATCCGTAATCATCACGGCTTCTTTCATATCTTTAACGGCGGTTTCGAGAAGATTGAGCTTTTGGGAGATTTGATCCACAAGATCGACAAAATATTTACGCTCGATTTCGGCAATGGCATTTTTGGCGGCTAACTCCGCCAATGCGCGCTCAGTCGATTGGAATTCGCGTCCTTGCGCATGATAAATATCCAATGCGCCAAGGATGCGTCCATCGGCGGCGACAAGAGAAATCGACCAACATACCGCGTCGCGTTTAGGCTCCGGATGCGAGCCATTCAGACGAATATGCGCCGCACAGAGGGGGAGATTTTGTTCAAGAATTTGCGCAATGACCGCCAACGCCTTTTCCAAATTGACCATGCGAACACATTACAAAACTTTACTAAAAAATGAAAGGATCGAATACGTTCCGCCTGTTTTGTAAAATTCTGGATCAACTCCGCAAATGGTTTTCTTTGGATTTGATTGGAGTGGTGTTTGCAGAAAAATTCTACCGCTTCGCGCAGGGTGAACCCATCGGGTAAGAGTTTGACGGAATTGGCATACTGTTCCGCCGCGACATGGAGTGGAACATCGAGTCCTTCAATCTTTCGATGTGCAATGTTGGCAGATTCCAATTCCGATGAAGTGATGGGCTTTTCATCCATTAACTCGCTCGCCATTTGTCCTAAAAGGATTCTGGCCTGTCGTTTGGCTTCGGGTAGCGAGACAAAGGTCTTTCTCTGGCGATGACCGCCTTGATAATAAGTGATCTGGTAAACAGGATTTCCACGCACATTGGTGGTGTAAATTTTGACTGAATCTTTGCCGTTCGAGAGATGAATAGGTGCGCTCATTCCAAAACGCGCCGTGTCAAATCGTGAAGATACACTAACCATCGTGCGGACACACTTCGCTCATGTTCGGAAAAGAGCCAAGGTCAAAGCTCTTTTAATAACTCAATTCTCGATACCATGACTTTTCGCATGTATCGCATCCATAACTAGCATCACAGCTCGATAAATAACCCCCAGCAAGTTCGCGCGTTTGCTCTCCCAAAACTATCTTTGGCGTGAAGTGGGGGAGGTTACAGATCCCAATTTTCTCATTGCAATCGGTCTATGCCCTTTATAAAGCAATTCCAAATGGAGACGAGAGGCTCTTTCTCTGCCTTTTCTTACCAAATCTCGTTTTTCCTGTGAAAAGGAGTATCGATCACTGAGACGATTTATTGGACGAGTTAATTTTGGAACTAAGTTTGCACAAGGAAGATCTTGTTCTGATAATATTCCAAAATCTCTCATACGCCAGATGACTCCCCAAGCAGCCTGGTCAGCAAGAAATTCTTCGTTTGTTTTTTTGAAATCCAATTCATTATCCAGATGCTTTAGAAGCTTATAAGGAATAGAATCTTTTAATACTTCTCCAAGGATATTTCTATATTTATCCACGATCTCACTATTTGTTTTCGCTTTTTCTAATAATCCTTTTTCTTCTTCCACTTCTCTCCATCGTACTTGTCTAGGTTTCTTTTGTTTTGGTTTTCCTTCCTCACTTAAGGGTGTTCTATTCATATTATAAATTATCATTTTTTCTCCTTCTGGATTTTTAATATGCATCATAAGGCCGGCCTGATGAACGGCCTGCTCCGCTAATTTCCAAACGCCTTCTTGAAGTTCTTGAGGATCTCCCCATGTATCATGGGGAGTTGTAAAGTAAGTGTTTCTGGCGGCCCTTTTTCTGTGTAGTTCATCAAAGATTGCCCTTCCAACATGTCCTATTAAAATTTTTTTAAGATGTTCTTGGGTGTTTGTAATCGCGGTTTGTTCTGTAAGCTTTAGAGCAATTTTACTCATGCTTACTAAAAAATTATCAATGTCTGAGGAGGAAAATGTTTCGTTTTTGTGTTCAGGATGTTTTACTATTCGCCCCACATATCGGCTTACACCTTCGGAACACAAATATTCTTTAAGATTTTCTGCACTAATATCTGAAAGATTTGCGCCATTTTTTTTCATAAAATGACCAAAAATCCCCCCCTGTGCTTCACGCGCTAAAAAATCGATTTCTTCTTTTCCTAATGATAATCCATATTGATGAGCTAATTCTTGAATCAATAGTTCGCATTGTTCTTCCCATATAGTATAACTATAATCTGTAGTAGGAGAAAGAATACATTCTATTTCCCCATCTTTAATTTTTTTTCGTTTTTGTGAGATATCTCCTAAAAGATCTTCTATTTCACCTACGCGAGTCTCTAATAGCTTGTGAGCTTCTGCAAAATCAAAAGCAAATGCCTGAAGAACTCCTGGATGCCGTCGCGCTTCATCTGAAAGCATAATTAATGAAAAGGAACGAGGTCCTTCCTCGATAACTTCACCACTTCCCAAGTTTATACGTGGTCCCGATGATACTTTTTCTGCAAAATTTGCTTCGTATATCTCTTTTAGAATATTTTGCGCAAACTTTGAATTTTCAGGCAATTGTTCCATCCCTTTTTCAAGAGTAATCTTTAAATTTAAAATGAGTTTTTGGAAATTTTTTTGTCCATAATTTTGTTTGTTTAAACTTTCTGCAAATGTAATCAGTTCTCTTGATTGACTTTCCCAATCCA
This sequence comes from Verrucomicrobiota bacterium, assembly GCA_049324635.1. Classification (GTDB taxonomy): domain Bacteria; phylum Verrucomicrobiota; class Verrucomicrobiia; order Methylacidiphilales; family Verrucolacustridaceae; genus JBMONL01. The sequence continues at coordinate 23,098 of JBMONL010000068.1, forward strand.
ATGTTTTTTCGGTGTCCCATTTGCTTTTTAACACATCGGAAACATTTGTTACTTCCGTGCTTAAAATCTGATTCTGTTCTTCGGATAAAGTAAAACCTACACGCGTCAATTGTTCTGAAAAAGCGCCCAAGACATCATCGATAGCACCCCTTCCAGCGATAGAAAGAAGAACAAAGGTTCCTCTTTCCCCAATTATCCCAGAAGGAGATTCAAATAATTCTTTCTCAATTTCATAAAATTTTTTCTTAATTGATTGCTCAAATCCACTGCCTCCAGAATGTCGCATTTCTTTCAAAATTGCGCTAACTTCAACAATTTCTCTAAGTCTTTGATGCCATTCGATTTTTAATGCAGCTATGGCATCAAATACTTCTCCTAAAATTTCTTTTTCAGTCATTAAATGTTAATGTGTTGTTCTGCTTACAAAGTAAAGGGTCGCATACTAAATTTATTCACCAGTTTTTGTCCAACACTGGTCAGCTTTTTGTCATACAGAGCAGTTTTTGAGAAGTGTGAGACGGGTGTATTTTTTGAGGTGGTGACGCAAGGGTTTGCGTTTTAAAGAAATGCGCTCGAGAGGAGTCGAACCTCCACGGGTTTCCCCACAAGCACCTCAAGCTTGCGCGTCTGCCATTTCGCCACGAGCGCGGGAAAGTGGAAGAAGGATTGTATCGGAGTTTAAAGAAGGCGCAAGAATGAAAATCGACAGGACATTCTCCTGTTTTTTGCGCATGAGTCGGAGATGAGGCAAAATTTGAAATCCCAAACTCTAAATCTCAAAATTCTTGAAAATTATTGCTCTGTAGAAAAGAGCATTCTTGCACATATTCGGGGTCAAGTTTGCACACTCACAGAAACTGTGCATGTGCATCCCTTGACGAGTCTGCGCATCCCTTATGATGCAACATTTCTACAAAGCAGAAAATTATCAAAAATGAAAGCCGCCCTTTGTGCTCCTGAAATCGATTTTTTCATCATGCAGGAAATGAGCGGTGGAGGTGTTTGAGATTTGGAATTTATCTTCTGACGCGAGAATACCCCGTAGCTTGCTACGGGGATGAATCGCGCGCAGAAAAATGCAATACACACGATAGAGATAGATTGCCACGCCGTGCGACCAAGTCGCGACGGGTTGTGGCCATCGCCCCTCCACTATGCAGTGTGTTGCTCCGCAAATTTTTTATATTCGCTGTCGCGAAAGGCGTTGCAATGAAAGAGCGAAAGCGGAGATTGCCACGTCGCTTCGCTCCTCGCAATAAATCATCTTGCGTCAGCAAGATGATTGAGCTTTCGCTTTTCATTTAGGATTTGGAGTGGAACTGTCGAGGGAACTTTTGGTTATTGAAGGCTGTTGCAGAGAGAAGACTAAAAATGTTCAAGAATGCGGGCTTTCTGGCGCTCGTAATCAAATTCGGAAATGAGACCTTGGGTCTGCAGGTCTTTGAGAAAAGCGAGGCGAGCGATTGCGGGGTCTAAAAGAGGCTGGGACCTGATTAATATTTTTACAGGTTCTGGAAAAATGGGTTCCTCGTTGTGGATTGAGGCGCGTTTAGCGGTTAATTTTTCGGAATATTTTTGAAGGTGTTTCTTATGTTTGCGACGCATTTTGAAGGCAAAAGAAAAAAGAAACACCAATGCGCCAGAGGCGAATATGATATAACTGACGGCAATGATTTGCGCCGTACGTCGGGTGATTCGTTTTGTGGTTGCCGGCGACTCCCAAGAGGCTGGAGTGATGTTTTGCGCGCAAAGAGGCATTATAAACGTTTGCCATGCCACGAGAAAAACTAAAATTCCTTTTCTTAAAAAACGCCAAACCATAGTATATTTTGCTAAAGATCGGAAAAAAATCAAAAAAATTTAGAGAATTTTTTAGAGAATTTCACGTTCAGAGCATTTTCGATTTGAGTGACCTCACAAAACGAGGGTATGTTAGCTTGCTCCTAAAGAAGACTATCCTTTTTCACCGCCGCGTCTTGTGCATGAACAAAAAATCCGACCTATAATTTGCATTGCGGCCAACGGAGAAGCCGTTAAAAATAAGACTTCTTGTGAAAACGACCTTTTATGTTGCGCTTTGTTGCTGTGTATTGGCGCTACCGCTTTGCGCCAAGCCGACGCCTACGCGCGATTCCAATGAAAAAAAACAAAAAGAAAATCCTCCGGCAAAAACCGCTGAAATGCCTGTCGCAACAAACGGCGTGCAATGTCAATGGTTCGGTCATTCTTTTATTTATCTGACTTCGCAAAGCGGCGTACGTGTGGCGATGGATCCTTTCAGCGAAGAAATTTCATTGCCTTTCCCCAAACAACTGCACGCGGACGTTGTGCTGATTTCTTACGAAGGACTGGACCGCTCCGGAGGGGAAAGACTTTTCGGTGCGCCGCAAATTTTTCGTAGTGTGACCGGCATCGGTGCAAATCGCGCCAGCGGTGTTTTATTTCGAGGTATTGAAACGTACCGCGATAGTTCCCGCGGGAAAAATCTTGGAAGAAATACCGTCTATGTTTTCGAATTGGATAACTTGCGATTTTGTCATCTCGGCGGCATCGGTTATCCACTAAGCCGCCAAAATGTGGACGATATTGGACGCGTGGACGTGCTTTTTTTACCGGTCGGCAATCAAATACTTTCCGTCGATGAACTCCGCGAAATGGCTTCTCATCTGGAAGCCAAATGGATCGTACCTATTACTTATTATAGCGAAACCGGCGGATTTAAAGATTTGCGGCGCATCGAAGAATTTTTGGAGGATTGCAAATTAAAGGCGGGTATTCCCATTAAACAAATCGACGCCAATGACTTTATTTTTCGCGTCAAAGAAATGCCGGATCAGCCCACGATCCTTTTGCTTCAAAAACCATGAACATCCTTGTTGTCGGCAACGGCGGACGCGAACACGCCCTTGGTTATTTTCTTTCGCGCGATCCGCGCGTGAAAAAACTTTTTTTCGCCTCAGGCAATGCAGGCACGGCATCGCTCGGAAAAAATCTCTCTATTAAACCCACGGATTTGGACGCGCTCGCCAACTGGGCTCGAAAAGAAAAACCGGATTTAACCGTCGTGGGACCGGAAACGCCGCTGTGCCTCGGAATTGTGGACCGCTTTGAAGCGTTAGGATTGAAAATTTTTGGACCGAATAAATCCGCGGCGCGTTTGGAAGGAAGCAAAATTTTTACGAAAGAACTTTTAGTCGAAGCCCACATTCCGACGGCGCGTAGTAAAAAATTTTCCATTTCTTCGGATGCGATGGCGTATAGCCGTACGCTTCTCTTCCCTCAAGTCATCAAAGCCGATGGCCTTGCCGCCGGCAAAGGCGTGATCATCGCGCAAGATATGCAAGAAGCTCAGAACGCCATCGCCGATATGCTTGAAAAGAAAGTTTTCGGAGCGGCGGGAAATGAAATCATTATTGAAGAATTTCTCGACGGACAGGAGATGTCCGTACACGCTGTAACCGACGGCAAAACTTATAAAATTTTTCCCAGCGCGCAGGATCATAAACGCGTTTTCGACAACGATCAGGGACCGAACACCGGAGGTATGGGCGCGTATGCGCCGTCGCCGCTGTTCACCGCTGAAATGCGCAAGCAGATCGAGGAAAAAGTTTTTATTCCGCTTCTGAAAATATTTCAAAAAAAAGGCATCGATTATCGCGGCGTACTCTATGCGGGATTGATGATCACTCCCAAAGGTCCTTATGTGCTCGAATTCAACGCGAGATTTGGTGATCCGGAAACACAAGTCATCATGCCGTTGCTTCAAACGCCGCTCTTGGATGTCATGCTTGCCGTCGTAGAACAAAAACTCGATCGACTCGACCTCAAAATCAAAAATACTTCCGCGCTAACCGTCGTACTCGCCGCGCCGGGATACCCCTCCAATCCGAAAATCGGCTCGGAAATTTTCGGGTTGAATCCAACAAAAGGACTTGTCTTTCATGCGGGAACAAAACAGGAAGAAAACCGCATTCTCACCGCCGGCGGGCGCGTATTATGCGTCACCGGTGAAGGGATGTCGCTTCAACAAGCTTATGATTCCGCTTACGCGCTGATCCCATCGATTCAATTCGAAGGCATGCATTACCGTAAAGACATTGGTTGGAAAGCGCTTAAAAAATGAAAAAAAAACTGCTTCTTGTAATTGTGATTTTGGCTTTTATTGCTGGCGGTATGATTTCTTACATCGCTGTAAAACCGCGTCTTTTTTCGCCGGCAAAAGCAAAAGAAGTCGCGATTCTTGCGCAAAAATCCGCCCATAAAACCGGACTAACGACTTCCATTCAGCCCATGCGTCCCACTATCGTGCTCCAAACGCAGGAAGTGAATGAAATTATCGATCTGCTTCGCGGCGAATTTCTCGGCGCGCCCGAGCTGATTGGACAAGAAATCAATCTGGCAAATCTCCCAAAAATTCTCGAAAGCCTCGGATCAAAAATAAAATTAAGCGCTATTCCTCTGCTTTCATCTCCGCTTTCGTTTCATCTCGAACTTTTGCCGAACAATATCGGCTACTGTCGCATTTCAGGATTTCCGGAAAAAGAAATTCTTAAATTTTCCGACACATTTTCGCAGTGGCAAAAACAAAATAGCATCGGATTGATTTTAGACCTTCGCGATTTCCGCGCGTTTGACGATTACGCAGGCGCCGCCGACTTTGCCGGATTATTTATTCCCGCCAATACGCTTCTTTTTTCAATTCAAGGAATCAAATCCCCGCAAAAAACCTTTCAGACCAACCGCACACCGATGACGATTCTTAAAAAAATTCCTCTCGTCGTTTTGATCGATGAAAATACACGCGGCGCCGGAGAAATGTTGACTTACGCGCTTCAAATACACGCCCACGCCATACTCGTAGGACAACCGACCGCAGGCGAAACCGCTCTTTACACCTCAAGCAAACTTAAATCCGGACGTTATTTTTACCGCGCAACCACAGAAGTCACCGCCGCTTCAGGAGAAAAATTTCTCAATCAACCGCTTCAACCTGAAATTCTCATCGCCGCTGACCCTAACGAGCAACTGATCGCCCTGCAACAAGGCTATCAAAAAAATGCCGCTGAACTTATCGACGAACTGCCCGCGCGCAAGCGGCTCAATGAAGCCTCTCTCATCCAAGAAACGGATACGGATGTCGATGAAGCAATCCAGCAACAGTTACATCCGGAAGAAAAAAAATCCACGCCGCATGATGTGACGCTTCATCGCGCCACCGACGTCATTCGCGGCATTTACACACTCTTTTCACCGTATTAGAGCATTATTGATTCAGGTTGCCGCACAAAACGGAATCAAGCCGCCTGCAAAAAAAACTCCTACCAAAGAAAAATTGTTTTCTTATCCTGAATCTGCTGGATGTCATTGCTATGGGTCCAGCCGGATTGATTGAGAGGGTTGGAGATCAGAGTAAAATCGTTGTGGCGTTTTTTGACGCGAAGTTTCTCGCCTTCGGGAAGAGGAAATGCGACTTCGGCAGTGTCGAAAGGAGAAATACGCGCGACCGCATTCGGCGCGACAACAATGGCGTCGTCGATTTCGTCCCAACGTCCCATGAACCCTATGATACCCGCGAGCATAAGGATGGTAAAAATGCCGCACGCCAATCTAACTCCTCCCATGTCTCGATTGGATTTTTTCAACATTAAAATAACCAGTAAACTCATTGCCGTAAAGCCGCTGGCGAACATCAAAAGCGCCCACGCATCACTACTCCACGCACGCGCTTGTTTATGCCACCATGGTATTTCGCGCAATCGCAAACCGGAAGTTTCTTGGATTATGCGCAAATTTGCCGCGATATCCGGATCGTTTGGACGCAAAAGCCGAGCGCGCTCCAAATTGAGTATCGCTTTGCCGACTCGACCGCTCTTGAATTGCGCGTTGGCTAAATTAAATAATAAGCTTGCGGAAACGCCGTCTTTTTTTTGAATTTCTTCGTATTGGACGATGGCTTCCGTATAGTTCCCTTCGGCAAATAATCGATTAGCGGATTCAAATCGCTCTTGTGGTGTTGCGGCAAAAGAATGTATTGCACCAAAAATACAAAAGACGCACCAAAGGGAAAGTCGTTTCATTGTTTTTCTTCCAGCATTTTGAGATTGCGAAAAACTTTTTCTTTCCAAATATTCAAATCGTTGACTCGATCTCCTGCGTAAACAATCGAATCGGCTTTTTCAAAAATTTCGCGCAATTCATAAGCATCAGGCAAACGAGCGACGATATCCGCAGAGGTAATCGTCTCGGCTTTGACACCCCACGACTCCGCGAGTTTTTCTTGCAAGATACGTCGCGCGGCATCGAAAAATTCCCGCGCATTCCCATTCTGTTCCTCTATTCCTAAGCGCTCCAACTGCAGACGGATCGCGCGGCTAGCCGCTTTGAGTCGAAGATATTTCGGGTTCAAGAATATCCGCCGGCGAATTCTTATCGTCACACTTAAAATCACTAAATCCACGCACAAAATCGCGCACAGAATGAGAAATAATTGATGAGAGACGATAGGCGCTATATTTTTTCTCAATGTTCCTAATTCCACTTTATTCGGAGCTAAAATCGACGGATGGTTGGGAATCTCTTTCGGTTTGCTCGGATGAAGAACCGGTGTTTGCGAGACAAGCGGCGTTGATGAGGTTAGCGATGGATCTACTTGAGCGCTCATCGATGGCGCAGTGATCGTTTGATATTGTTTAAGTTCGGGATCAAAATAGACGATGTTCACCGGAGGTAATTCCATCCTACCGCTTTTTTGAGGAATGATTGCTTGTTCAAATATTTTTTTTCCCGTGATGCCCAAGACATCGGAAGGCTCAAATTGGGCGCTTGCCGGATAGGTTTTCCAATGGGTGTCCGATTGAACTTCCGGCGCGCTGAGACGATTGAAATTACCGCTACCGGAAACGATCACTGCCAGCGTAAGCGGATCGCCCACTGCGAGGCGATCGGGTTTGGCTTCGGCATGCAATTCGAATTTTCCTACAGCGCCGGAAAAATTTTGCGGTTTTCCTTCTTCAGGTAATGGCACAACTTTGAGAGCTTGAGATGGACTTTTGAGAGTTAAATTGCGCTGTTCGCGAACGCTGAAAAATTCGTCAAAAAAACCGCGCGGACGAAGTTGCGCCGGTTCGCGATTCAACACAACCGTACATTCGACTTGTCCATCCATCGAATATTCGCCCGCCTTGAGCGCATCCAAAGTGCTTTGCCACGTCAGCGTAACGTAGCGCTGATTTTCGAAAACTTCTTCGGCTTCCATGGGTTTTTCTTTAAAATCACCCACCGCAAATGCTTCGTTGCGAATTTGCGGCAAAGAACGCAATGCGACTTGTTGTACGGAAGAGAAATAAGCTTTGACCGTCACCGGAATTTTTTCGCCGACATAAAGTTCTTTTTTGGGGAAACTCAGAGTTAAAAATGCCAGTTTGGCGACTGTTGATGGCGCGCGAGGAAGAGGCGATGCCGCAGATTCATCGGGATTCACCGGAGCTTTGGGAACGGAAGATGGAGTCACCTGCAATGTCAGCGCCGATGTTTTGTAAGTTTTTCCTTGGATGAGAATTTCCGCCGAAGGAATTTGAAAAGCACCTGTCTTCATCGGCGTCACGGAATAAGTATGCGAGACGCTGGCGGATGTGACGCCATTGATGAATTGAAAATTGCTGGCTTGGCTCAGATGTTGAATATCCAAATCTGCGACTTCCGGCACTCGAATTTTTTCCACTTTGCCGCTGTTCTGCGCGATAATTCGTAATGCCGTGGATTCGCCCAATGAAATTTCTGTTCGATCCAGCCGCGCCGTCACTTGCGCATCCTCCGCAAAAACGGCCACTCTCAAACAAAGCCACAAAAAAAGGCCGACCCAACGTATTTTCATAAAACCCATAACATGTCTCAAAAAAAGCATTTTTTCAAGAGTATGTGATGGAAGAATTTTATGGATTCGCAGATTCGCCGGAAGAAGAAGATTTTTCTTGGCGAGCTTTAGCGATTTGTTTAAGAAGTCCGGTTTGAGGCTGAAGCACAGCGCTCTGATTGCTGGCCGCAACGGAGGTATCCAACTCCGAGCGCAAAACACGAACACTCCGCGGAGCTTTGATGCCCAAACGCACTCGATGCCCATCCACCGATATCACAGTGACTTCGATATTCTCCGCCACTTTGATGGCCTCACCCTGTTTTCTAGAAATAACAAGCATGGATAAAATCAGTATTCAAAAACAGTCGGTTCGGGTTTGTCTGAAGGCACGATCACTTGGCGGCCCTTTTGATCGCGCGTATTGATGATCAAAGGAGCATGACAATCGACGGTTAAACGCACTTTTTCGCCCGCATCGATCTTAACAATAAAAAAAATGCCGCATTTATCAGGTGGAGGATTGCCGATTTCCTCGAGTTCTTTGTCGTCGATTTCAAACGAAAAATCCGGAAGTAAAAAATACGCTTCGACAACCGCAAAAGCGATTCTTTCGTCGTCCAAACTGCGCATCCATGCAAAGGGGCGTTCTTCTTTGTGTTGAACAAAAACAAATTTTTTAAATTCAGGAAACCCAGGAAGACCAAAAGGAAATTCCATGGCTTTGTTCAGCATTTCATATTCACTTGTCGTCAAAGATTCTGCGCCAGAAGAAGACATACCGTACCTTTAGATAACTACAAAATAGAACCGACGGCAAGATTTTTGACGGGACAAGTAAAATTTTCTTTGCGTCTTTGCGCGCTTTGCGCGAGAATTAATGCTCTTTCTCAATCATGAAATTTTCCATCATCGTTCCTTTCTATAACGAAGAAGGCAATGTGGTTGCCGTGTTGGACGAAATCAAAAATGCCCAGCCCGACGCGGAGATCATTGCCGTCAACGACGGCTCTACGGACGGCACTTCAGAAATTCTTCAAAAACAATCCGGCACCCGCCTTATCAATCACCCGCGCAATCTTGGTCAGAGCGCCGCGCTGTATAGCGGATTGATGGCGTCGAGCGGCGATATTTGCGTGATGATGGATGGCGACGGACAAAATGATCCCGCCGATATTGGAAAATTAGTTGAAGCGCTCGCACATGCCGACGTTGCGTGCGGTTATCGCGCCAAGCGCCAAGATTCTTGGAGCAAAAAAATCGCTTCCCGCATCGCCAATAATATTCGTAGCGCGATCTTACGCGACGGCATTCGCGACACCGGTTGCACGCTCAAAGCGATGCGCCGCGAGCATGTGCAATATCTTGTCCCCTTCAACGGCCTTCACCGATTCATTCCCGCGCTTCTACGCGCCGCCGGGCTCTCGATTATAGAAGTCCCCGTCAACCATCGTCCCCGTCGCGCAGGCATTTCCAAATACACCATCGGCGGACGAGCGCTCCGAGGCATCTTTGATTTGATCGGCGTGTACTGGTTGTTGAAACGCAGAATTCGTTGGTGAGTTAATCCGGATTTCTCACCACACGAGGTAAAAGTTGTATAGTGAAATAACTATCCCAATTGATAAGCCTCCGCTGAAAGCGGAGGCTTATCAATTGGGATAGTTACATTTGTTCCTTGCGTCACACCTTCATCAATTCGGCTTCTTTGTGCTTGAATTGCTCGTCGATTTTTTTGGTGAAGGTATCAGTGAGGTGTTGAATTTCTTTTTCGCAACGCTCTAAATCATCTTCGGTGACTTTGCTTTCTTTTTGCGATTTTTTGATTGCGTCCATTGCGTCGCGGCGAATATGCCGGATAGCGACTTTACTGTCCTCGGCCATTTTGCCGATAAGTTTGGTCATTTCTTTTCGGCGTTCTTCGGAAAGTTCAGGAATGGGTAGGCGAATAATTTTGCCGTCCACCAGCGGGGCGATGCCGATATTGGCGCCTTCGATAGCTTTGCGAATGGGGTCCACGTTGCTGGCGTCCCAAGGTTGAATCATCACCATGCGCGGCTCAGGTGCGGTGATTCCTGCCAGTTCGCGCAAACGCATCGACGTACCGTAACAATCCACGCGAAGATTTTCCACAAGCGCGGGTGACGCCTTGCCCGTGCGTACCGACGCGAAATCCTCATGCACCTTGGCGGCTGTTTTTTCCATTTTTTCTTCCGCTTCAAACAAAACTTCGTCAATGGTCATATGGTTTCTCCTAAAAATTATTTCTCCGAAACTAGTGTGCCGACATTTTGGCCTTGGACGACGGCTTTCAAATTACCGCGTTTAAACATATCAAATACGATGATCGGCATATTGTTATCCATGCAAAGACTAAACGCCGTGGAATCCATCACTTGTAGGCGGTTTTTCAACGCGTCGATAAAAGAAATATGCGAGTAGCGTTTGGCTTTGGGATTCTTCTTTGGGTCGCTATCGTAAACGCCATCGACTTTGGTCGCTTTCAGAATCACCTCCGCGCCAATTTCAGTCGCGCGCAACGCGGCGGTCGTGTCGGTGGTGAAATACGGATTGCCTGTGCCCGCTACAAAAATCACGGTGCGCCCTTTTTCCAAATGCCGCATCGCGCGTCGGCGCACGAAAGGTTCGGCGACGTTGCGAATCTCAATCGCAGTCTGGATGCGCGTTTGGACGCCGTTGCGTTCGAGCGCGTCTTGCAACGCCATGCCATTAATAATTGTAGCCAGCATGCCCATGTAATCGGCAGTGGTGCGGTCCATTCCCGCGTGCGCGGCGGTCAGCCCGCGCCAAATATTTCCGCCGCCGATGACCACGGCGACTTGCACGCCCATGTTGTGAATTTCTTTAATTTGTTGCGCGATGTCGTTGACCACTTCTGCAGAAATATGGTCGCGTTTATCCGCCAACGCCTCGCCGCTGAGTTTTAATAAAATTCGCCGATACTTCGCTTTAGCTCCCTTAGACATATTCTATTAACTATCTCGATTCTCTTCCCACTCTGTCAACGTCAAATATTTGAAACTTCTGCAAAAAGAGAAAACAGGCATGCGGTGCGGCTTTTTACGACTGGCGGTGTTGCGCGCTCGTTACAGATCCACGAGGGATATGCGCCTCGCGCGTGCCTAGCCATTCGTTAAAAATTCGCGAGCGCCTGCGCTATTTCCTCTTTTCGCAGAGGTTTCATATTTGAAGTTTAATAAATTTAAGTGGCGAGAGCGCGGAAATTTGCTTTGATAAAGCGCTTATGGGCAAAACTGTCATTGCCGTTATTCCCGCGCGGTATGCGTCCACTCGTTTTCCGGGCAAGCCTCTAGCGATGCTCAAAGGCAAGCCTCTCATTGAATGGGTTTGGCGGCGAGCCAAAGAATCCAAAAAAATCGCGCGTGTTTTAGTGGCGACGGATGATGCGCGCATCGCCGATGCCGTAAAAAAATTTGGCGGCGAAGTCAAAATGACTTCTGCAAAACATCCTTCCGGCACCGATCGCATCGCCGAAGCGGTGAGGAGAATCCAAGCGGATTGGATTATCAATCTTCAAGGCGACGAACCGCTTATTATGGGAAAAGAACTCGACGCGTTCATTTCGCAATTCGGCAAAGAAAAAATCGCGACGATGGCGCGAAAAATCGATGTTGCCGGCGAAGAAAATAATCCCAACGTGGTCAAAGTGGTTTTTGACGCGAAAAAACGCGCGCTATATTTTTCGCGTTCGCCGATTCCATTTCGCCGCGACGCGGATATCGCGGTCGAGTATTGGCATCATTTGGGCATTTATGCTTATACGCCGGAAATTTTGAAAAAAATCGTCAAATTACCGCCGAGTTCTTTGGAAAAGATAGAAAAACTCGAACAACTGCGTTTTTTGGAAAATGGGATTGCGATTCGAGTAATCCCCACTACGCTAAAAAGCGTGGGTGTTGATACACCGGAGGACATCCAACGGGTCGAATCTTTTTTACCATGAATAGCGATGTGAAATATATTTTTGTGACAGGCGGGGTTGTAAGTTCTTTGGGGAAAGGACTGACTGCGGCTTCGCTCGGCACGCTCTTGGAACGCCGTGGACTCAAAGTCGCGCTTCAAAAATTTGATCCGTATCTCAATGTCGATCCTGGAACGATGAATCCCTTTCAACACGGCGAAGTTTATGTTTTGCAGGACGGCGCGGAGACGGATTTGGATTTGGGTCATTACGAGCGCTTCACGCATTGCCAGCTCACGCGGCGCAATAATCTCACCACCGGTCAAATTTACGAGGAGGTTTTGCGCAAAGAAAGACGAGGGGATTATTTAGGAAAAACCGTTCAAGTGATTCCGCATGTCACGAACGAAATCAAAGCGCGAATTCTGGAAGTCAGCGCCAAACACGATTGCGATGTGGTGATTACCGAAATCGGCGGAACGACGGGAGATATCGAAGGTCTGCCTTTTCTCGAAGCCATTCGCCAATTCGCCCTCGAAGTAGGGCAGGGCAATGTCCTTTTCATTCACGTCACGTTGTTGCCGTTTATCAAAGCGGCGGGCGAATTAAAATCAAAGCCGACGCAACAGAGCGTGGCGAAGTTGCGCGAGATCGGTATCCAGCCGCAGATTTTAGTATGCCGCACCGAGCATCCCATCGAAAAAGACATCCGCCAAAAGATTTCCATGTTCTGCAATGTTCCTGTGGAAGCCGTCATCGAGGAGCGCGACGTCGCTTATTCTATTTACGAAGTGCCAATCATGTTGCAAAAAGAGCGGCTCGACGATCTTGCGTGCCAATATCTGCATCTCGATCTTCCTCCCGCCGATATGAAAGAATGGCAAACGATGGTCAATCGCATCATCGCTCCCAAACATCACGTGACCATTGCCGTGGTGGGGAAATACATTGAGCACCAAGACGCCTATAAGAGCATTGATGAAGCGCTCACGCATGCCGGCGCCGCGGAAGATTGCGGCGTGAAAATTTTGCGCATCGATGCCGAGGAAATCGAAACCGAAGGCGCGGAAAAATTTCTCAAGAATGTGCACGGTATTTTGGTGCCCGGAGGTTTTGGAAGCCGCGGCATCGAGGGGAAAATCCAAGTCGCCCGTTACGCGCGCGAGAATAAAATTCCTTATTTTGGGATTTGTCTCGGCATGCAAATCGCTGTCATCGAATTCGCGCGTCATATATGCAAGTTCGATTGCGCGCACAGCACGGAATTTGATCCCGCCACTCCGCATCCGGTGATTTCATTACTCGCGGAACAACGCGAAGTCAAAAACAAAGGTGCGTCCATGCGTTTGGGTACGTATGTTTGTCATTTAAAAGAAAAAACCAAAGCTCGCGCCGCGTACGATTCTGCTGAAATTCACGAGCGTCACCGGCATCGCTACGAATTCAACGATCAATATCGCCAAAAATTCGAGCAAGCCGGTTTGGTGGTTGCGGGAGTTTATCAAGAAGGCAATCTCGTCGAAATGATCGAATTGCCGAATCATCCTTGGTTTGTCGGATGTCAATTCCATCCGGAATTCCAATCCAAGCCCGACGCCGCACATCCGCTTTTTCAACATTTCATCCAAGCCGCAAAAAAATATTCCCCACAAAAAACGCAAGCCTTGGTAAAATCAATGTCATGATCACTAAATTTCTAAACATTAATAATGAGTCATTGCGAGCGAGGGAAGCGAAGCAACCTCCCATTTTCTTGCGCGGGAGCGCAAAGAAAATGAGTACATTCTCTCCAACTTTTTAATATCTTATGCCTAAATCTGAACCTTTTATTTTCATTGCCGGTCCGTGTGTTTTGGAGAGCGAGGAAGTCGCGATTCAAATCGGCAAAGAAGTCAAAAAAATTGCAGACGAGCTTGGCTGGCAATATTATTTCAAAGCTTCCTACGATAAAGCCAACCGCACGTCGATTCGCGCGCCGCGCGGCCCCGGTTTGAAAAAAGGATTGGAGATGCTCGTGCGCATTCGCGACACCGTTGGCGTGCCTGTGCTTACGGACGTTCATTCTGTCGAGGACGTCGCCATCGTGGCTTCTTCGGTGGATGTGTTGCAGATTCCGGCGTTTCTTTGCCGTCAAACCGATCTGATCACGGCCGCCGCTTGGTCGGGGAAGCCCGTCAATGTCAAAAAAGGACAATTTCTTTCTCCCGATGACGCCGATGCCATTGCCGAAAAACTCAAATCTTCCGGTTGTTCACAATATTGGATTACGGAACGCGGCACTACTTTTGGCTATCACAATCTCGTCGTCGATATGCGCGGACTAGTTTTGATGCGCGAGCGCGGCCACAAAATTATTTTCGACGCCACGCACTCCGTCCAACGTCCCTCAGGTCTTGGAGAAAAAACCGGCGGCGACGGAAGGCTTGCTCCTTATCTGGCGCGCGCGGCGGTCGCAGTGGGCATTGACGGTCTTTTTGTCGAAACCCATCCCGATCCCAAGCAATCGCCTTCCGACAGCGACAACATGATTCCGCTTGCGCAACTCCCCGATATTTTGCGACAACTACAGAAAATACGAAAAAGCATCGAGTAACTCATGGACTTTGAAAAAACAATCTTTGCTTCCCTGGCGTTCTTGGCGCGATATTTTTTGATTGGAATGTTTTTGTGCGGCATTTCTCGCGCGGAGACTCAATTCACCGTCGGCTCAATCATTCGAGGTTTTGAAATGCCGCAAGTCGGCTCAGACGGCAAACTTCGCACCAAAATTCGCGGCGAGGAAGCGCTGGTCATGTCCGCGAATCAAATTCGCATCAAAAATCTTTTCATTGAAATTTACGACGAAACCGAACAGCCCACCACCGGCATTCTTTCGCCGGAATGTATTTATTGGCGCATGGAAGACAAACTCACGGCTGAAAAAAATATCGAAGTCAAACGCCCCGGCATGCTCATCACCGCGCAAAACATGGAATGGCACATGGGCGAATCCAAAGGAGCTTTTCGCAACAACGTTAAAGTCATCGTTCAACCCGGAATCTTCAATCCACAACCATGAAAACACACCAACTCCTCCTCCTCGGCATCCTCGCGGCGGCTTCGCAAGCTTACACTCAAACTCCTGCGCCTAAGCCTGCCGACAACACTCAACCAACCACGATCACCAGTGATCAGTTCCAACTCGATCTCTCCGGTCGCAAGGGCACATTCCTCGGAAAAGTTCACGTCGAAGGACCTAATTTTCAACTGACCGCCAACGAAGCGTCGGTGTTTCTTTCCGCCGCTAATAAACCTGAAAAATTCGTCGCTACCGGCGATATCAAAATCCAACACGGCACTCGCACCGCCACAGCGCGCCAAGCTGAATACGATATGTCGCAACAAAAAATCACTCTCACCGGCGAACCGATCGTTATGGAAAAACAAAATCGCGTCACCGGCCAAACCATCATCATCTACCCCGCCACCGAACGCATGGATGTCACCGGACGCAGTTCGGTTCAAATCTTTCCGTAGTCATTCTGTAAATTCTGTCTAAGCATTTTCATTTAACATGATTCAAAGTTTTGCATGTCGGCAAACAGAGCAAATTTTTAATGAGGAAAGCTCAAGAAGACTGCCGCATGAAATCCAGCGTTCCGCGTTGCGCAAATTAATTCAACTCAACCAAGCCATGAGCCTTGCAGAACTTATGTGTCCTCCCGGTAACCAATTAGAAGCCTTGAAAGGCAACCGCAAAGGGCAGTATAGTATTCGCATCAATCAACAATGGAGAATTTGCTTCGCATGGCATAATAGCAATGCTTACGATGTCGAGATTGTTGATTATCATTAAAAATTTATGAAAACAGCATCCGTTACAATTGGAGAAATTCTTCTGGAAGATTTTATGAAGCCTCTGGGATTGACGATTTATCGCTTGGCTAAAGATGTCGGTGTGTCATCCGCCAGAATCAGCGATATCATCAAGGGGAAAAGCGCTCTTTCGATTGATACAGCGCTTCGGCTCGGCATTTATTTTGGCAATGGTCCGGGCATTTGGTTGCGCATGCAATCGGAATGCGAACTGCGTAAGGCAAAAAAAATCGAACTTCGTTTGCGTAAAAAAATTAAACCCTGCCAGTCTCTTATCGCTTAAACTTTGTTCATTCTGTGAATTCTGTCTAAAATTTTTCTATGCTTGAAGCAGATGATATTTTGCGTGTGGAAGGGCTTGTCAAAACCTACGGCGAGCGCAACGTCGTCAACGGCGTTAGTCTTGCGCTCAAAGAAGGTGAAGTTGTGGGATTGCTTGGGCCTAACGGCGCCGGCAAAACCACAAGCTTTTACATGATTGTCGGACTTTTGCGTCCCACGGCGGGGCGTATTTTATTGGCGAGCGAAGATGTGACCGATATGCCCATGTATCGCCGCGCGCGACGTGGCATCGGCTATCTTCCGCAGGAAGAATCCATTTTTCGAAAACTCACCGTTGAGCAAAACCTCATGGCGATTCTGGAAACCTTACCTTTTGACGAACATGAGCGCTTGGAACGTTGCAACCAGCTTCTCTCCGAATTTGGCATCGAACATCTTCGTCATACCAAAGCATTCGCTCTTTCCGGCGGAGAAAAACGTCGTCTCTCCATCGCGCGGTGTCTGGTGACTTCTCCTTATGTGCTTTTGCTCGACGAACCTTTCAGCGGCGTCGATCCTCTCGCCGTTTACGACATCCAACAAATCATTCTCAGACTCAAAGCCAACGGCATGGGCGTGCTCATTACCGATCACAACGTCCGCGAAACTCTTTCCGTCGTCGATCGCGCCTACCTCATTTGTGATGGCCGAGTCGAGCGCGAAGGCACCAGCGAATTCCTCATCAACGACCCCATCGCCCGCGAAATGTACCTCGGCCCGCGCTTTAGTATGTAGCTCAGTACATCGTCTCGGTATCACTGCGCATAGTATCAATCGTCGGTCGAGGGTTTATGGCGGACGGCTTTCTTTTGGCTTTGATGACGCTTGCCTTGCAACATCGCTTGCTTGCCGGCAAAGCTCCTCCCGCGCTTGCGCCTTTTTTCTTTTTCCGCCGCTTGTTTTTTTTCAAATGCCTCTTGTCTTTTGAGCGCCGTCAATTTTCTTTCCAATTCTGCCCACGCCGCTCTGCGGTTTTTCTCCTGCGAGCGTCCCTCCTGACACTTCACCACAATCCCTGTCGGCACATGCACCAACTGTACCGTTCCCGATGTCTTATTCACCTTCTGCCCGCCTCGTCCACTTCCTCGAATGAACGATTCTTTCACCTCTTCTTTGGCAATAATCATTTGATCGAGTTTAATACGCATGTGAAATTTAAAATCAATCTCGATGTGGTTTTTTATTGTTTTTTTAACTGAAGAATGAGCATTCTGGACAAGGCAAAAGATAGGTTAGGTGGCGGTTCTGGAGGTGCCCCAATTTTTTCACAGAATTATTTTTAAAACCTACCAATCCTGATAAAATTCGTCGTCGGGAGGGGGTGGGGAGTCGGTGAGTGGGGCTTTGGACTTTGAACGGCGGAAGTAGTGCATGGGTTTGGTTTGGGTTTGGCGGATGATCTCGAGAAGCATAGAATCGAAATCTTCGTCTCCATTGGGAAGAGAAGAGAGTTGTTCGATTTTTCTATCAATCACCAACAATTCCTGATCGAGAATGGTCTGCAGTTTTTTCAATTCCGGATTTTGAGGGGTCAAATCGCCGGCGAGGGCATAAGTATTTTTGGCGGATTGCAGTTGTTGTCGGGCAACTTGAAGATCGCCTGCCGAAGCGGAGGCGTGGCCTTGTTGTTGCATATTTTTACCTTGTTGTTCGTTGGCTTGGGATAAGCTTTTGACGACTTGTTCTCTGAAGGCGCGATCGGCGGGTTGCAAAGGAGCAGATTGGTCGGCTTGATTCATTTTATCCAATCCTTCAACCGCTTTTTGCATTTTTTGTTCGCCGGAAAAAGCGTTTTTGCTTTCGCGCAATTTTTCGCCGGCGTCTTGCATTTGTTGGCGGCTCAGCTCGCGCTGAGTCTCTTTTCTTTGTTGCGCGTTTTGAGAAGAACACGAAGCGCAAGCGACGGATTGTTCGCAATTTTTAGCCGCTTCTTTTTGCAGAGCTTCTTTTTCTTGGGGATGGTTCGTTTGACGGCTTTTTCCAAGGTTGTCTTTGGCTTCGTCGAGGTAATTTCTCTCCAATTGAGCGCGCGTATTGAGTTCTTGTTGCACGAGATTTTTATCCTGTGGATTTTGCCTTTGTTGGTTGCGAATGTTTTCCAATTCATTGTTGTATTTTTCGATCGCCGCTTTGCGTTGCTTCGAGGAAGCTTCCGCCGCCGTCGCCTGCGGCGGTTCAATGCCTTCTTTTTGAAAGGCAAGTAAAACTTCTTCTTGTCGATGTTTTTCTTGTGGGTCCAAAGGTAAAATTTGATCCGCTTGCGCGTATTCTTGTAATGCTTGCAAATACATTTCTTTTTTGTCTTTCAGAATGAGCGATGCCTGACCTTGTTCGAGATCGCGTTTGGCTTGTTGAAGGAGTTCTTGCCGCAATTCCATACGTACGCGGTCGCGTCCTTCGAATGCCGCATTGTTTTGCGGCGAAATTCCAAGCGCTTGATTCAATAAACTCAAAGAGCGTTGCAACGAAGCCAGCGATTCCCTGTTTTTTTGCGCTCGCATTTCTTGCGCGCGTTTTTCGTATTCCAAGGCTTCTTGCGCCATTTTCCGAGCGCGTTCTGCCGAAGAGGTGCCTTGAGGTGGTTCAACGGAGGGAGATTGCTTTTTCCGTTCTTTTTCTAATTGTTCGCTTCTTTTTTTTGTTTCTGCAAGCGCGTGTTTGAGTTTTTCGTGTTGCGGATTCAGAGTGGAAGCCTCTTGATAAAGCCGCTCGACTTGTTGGTACAGCGATTGAGCTTTTGAGGGAGAGTTGGGAGTATTTTCCTTCAGAGCGATCTCGGCTTCTTTGAGTTTTTTGTTGCCTTCACGAACTAAAAGCGATTCCAACAAGCGCGCCACCAATTCCCGGTTATATTTGGCTTTGGGGTGAGCACTGCGGTCGTAGAAAGCGATGGCTTCTCTCAAATGAGGGACCGCTTGAGAAAAATGATTTTCCAATTGCGATTCTCCCCAACGCGCGTAGGCATTGCCTATCTGGAATAAAATTTTTTGAGAAATTTCTTTTTCCTTGCGATGCGCCGTGAGGGTTTCCCAAATTTTTGCCGCCCGCTCGTATTCGTCCGCGCGATAAGCCGCCAGTGCGTAGTTGTATTTGACAGCGGCGTTGAGGGGATATTTGCGGATTAATTTTTCGTACGTTGAGAGTGTTTTTTGAGGAATTTGCTCGTGCGCGATGAGTTGCACATCGCCTCGCGCGCTTCCCCATGCCGCAGAACTACAGCACAACATGGCCATCCATAATTGCCACCATTTTGCTTTAGGATGACGCCGTATCGGCACTAAAATTTCCAATACCAAAAGCAAAAATGCGATTAACAAAGGAAAGGTGTACCATTGATGCAGATGAGCATCGCTCATCCCTTCGGTGGGAGCACTGAAGCGTCCTAGAGCGCCATCGTATAATGCAATGAGGTTTCCTTTTAAATCATTCAAATGCGTGTAGCTTCCTTCGTATTGCGAAGCCAATTTTTCCAGTTTACCTTTTTTGAGTTTGCTCACGACCTCAACACCGGCGGCGTTTTTTACATATTCTCCCGAGGTTAATGGAATGCGCGAACCTTGTTCCGTTCCGACGCCGACGGTAAAAATCATCAAACGGTTGTCCTGAGAAATAAAATCGGGCGCGCCCATCATTTCTTCGCCGTCGGAAATCATCACAATAATTTTCTTTCGGCTTTCGATCGCCTGCAGATAACGCGCGGCTTGTTCCAAGCCTGCGCCCAAATAAGTGCCTTTTTGCGGAACATCTTCCGTGTCGATTTGCCGTAAGGTGTCTTTCAGCGCATCATAATCCGCCGTCAGCGGCGCAATAAAATTCGCGCCGCCGGCAAAGGTGACAATACCGACGCGGTCGCCGCCCAAATATTGGAGCATCTCCCCGATGGCTTTTTTTGTCTTTTCCAATCGATTAGGTTCTTCATCGGTCGCCAACATGCTTCTCGATGTATCCAGCACAATCATCACATCAATGCCACGACGCGGTCGACGAACTTTGGAATTGAGCGATACGGGTTGCGCTAGCGCGAGACAACACAACAAAACAGCCGCGATCCATAAAGAGAATCGAATGCGTTTAAAGCGCGCATTAAAAATCGGGTTAAAAAATTCATTCAAACGAGGCGAGGCAAAACGCGATAACTTTTTCAGAGCGAGATTGCGTCCGCGAATGAATATCATCACGGCGGCCGCAATCAAAAAAGGCGACGCAATCAGCCAAGTCCAATGTTGAAAATAAAAATTCATGGCAATTTCATAAAAAAAGTTTGCGCCAACGCCAGTTCAATAAAAAGCAACGCCAAGGCAGGAATCAAAAACCACGAAAACGCCTCGTAATAGGTTTTGGTCAATCGTTCTTGCGTGTTTTTTTCCGAGGAATTAATTTCGTCGTAAATGGCGCGTAATTCCGAGCCGTCCAGCGCACGATAAAATTTTCCTCGGGTCATTTCCGCCACTTGACGCAATTCGTTTTTGGCGGATTTGATGCTTCCGCTTTCTGTAGGAACTCCCATTTCCACGGTATAGACCCGGATATTTAAATGTTGAGCGACTTTGGCGGCGCTATGGAGCGAAATACCTGCGTTGTTTTTTCCATCGGTTGCGACAATAATGATTTTGTTCGGATTTCTGGATTCTCGAAGTAAATTGCACGCATACGCGATACCGGAGCCGATCGCTGTGTAACTCGCCGATTCTTGGATATCTCGCAAAGCGTATTGCACCCATGAGTAATCTTTGGTTAACGGACAAACCAAACTCGGATACCGTTCGAATCCCACGACGCCGATGCGATCGCCTTTCCTTTTATTTAAAAAATAATCGACGACGCGTTGCATGGCTTCAAAACGGGACATCTTGCCTTCCGGAGTGGTGATTTGTTCGCGAAACATCGATTTCGAAAAATCCAGCACTAAAAAAATATCATTTTTACCGGTCTCTTTTTCGCGCACGATATGCACATATTGCGGACGCGCCAGAGCGAGGACGATCAATAGCAATGCAAGAGATCGAATCCATCGGAGAAAATCCATTCCAACCCGTTGGCGAGACTCAGGTTGATGCGAGCGAATTTTCTTAATCAACGAAATATCCGAATAAGGCAGGGCGGCGACGCGTCCCGTACGCAAGCGGAAATACATGAAAAGAAGAACTACGCCGCACAGCGGAAAAAAATCCATCTGAGCGAATCGAATTTGTGATAAGGCATGAAAAAACGTCGTCATGATCGCGTCTCCGTCACAAATTTCACGGCGGCGGCGTGCAATTGATTCATCCGGTCGGAGTCTTGTTGTTTGCGGGCGAATTTAATCAAGTCGGCCTCATTTAAAAATTCGTCCAAAAGCGCGCGATGAGATTCGCGGATTTTATTTTCTTTGCGTAAGGTGTTTAAAAATTCGCGCGTGGTTTGTTTGGTGGCGGCAATGCGAAATTTTTCTTCGATATAAACGCGCAGGACTTGAGAAACTTTGGTCATCAAAGTATAGGAATCGCTTTTCTCCAATCGCAATTGGCTGAGGATTTTTAAATATTTTTCTTCCATGCCGACGCGAGGTTTTTGAGACATCTTAAAAAAATACCAAGCGATACCAATGGAACATAACAGCGCCGCGCCCGCCACCCACCATAACCACGTCCATTCCATCGGCGGAATAAGAAATTCCAAGTCTTCGTAAAGAGGCAGTTTTTGCATGAAATGATGAAAAAGAATGGCGCGGCAGATGGAGAATGTCGAGCGAAGTCATGTTTGCGTACTCGTCATACATCTTCCTTTTTTTCGCCGGTCATGGGAACAAAGCGAACGGAGAGCACATTGCGCCAATGGATTTTGTTTTTTTCTTTTTCCAGAAGGTAGAGGTGTTGATTGCGCGAAGGACCGATGGGCATAATAAGTTTGCCTCCGGTTTTGAGTTGTTTTTCAAGCGCCGGCGGCAACTCATGAGCCGCGCAAGTGACGATGATCGCATCGAACGGCGCGTGTTCCTGCCATCCTGCGTGGCCATCGCCGATTTTTGCTTCGATATTTTGAAAACCCAAGCGGTCAAAAATTTTCCACGTGCGCCGCGCGAGCGGCTCGATGATTTCGACGGTGTAAATTTTTTGCGCCAACAACGACAAAATTGCGGTCTGATAACCGGAACCTGTGCCGACTTCCAAAACAGTGTCCGTAGGCTTCAGATGGAGTTGCTCAGTCATAAAGGCGACAATAAACGGCTGAGAAATGGTTTGATCCCAGCCGATGGGAAGCGCGGCGTCATTGTACGCATGCTCGCAAATGCTTTCGGGAACAAATTCGTGGCGAGGAATTCTACTCATGGCATTCAACACGCGCTTGTCGTGAATTTGCCGCAATTGTTCCATGAATTCCGGCGGGGCGCGAAAATCTGATTGAAAGGAGGCTTCGGACATCATAGACCTCTTAGAAGGAGTTTACCGCATGAAATCCGATATTGCCATTACGGAATTACTCAAGAGGCGCGCGCGCCCGCTTTTTTCGGTGGAATTTTTTCCGCCGAAAGACAATGCGGGAATGGAGAATTTGCGGCAAACGGCGCATGCGCTACAAAGTATCGAGCCGGATTTTGTGTCGGTGACCTACGGCGCGGGCGGAAGCACGCGTGAACGCACAGAGGAGGTTTGTAAAACTTTGCGTAAAAATTTTGGATTTACGGTGATGCCGCATCTGACATGCGTCAGCTCGAACAAAAAAGAACTTTTGGAAATCACGCGAAAAATTCATCGAATCGGATACCGCAATATTATGGCTCTGCGCGGCGATCCACCAAAAGGAGAAACTGTTTTTGAACCGTACAGGGATGGTTTTTGCCATGCGAGCGATTTGACGGCACTGATTCACGAAAATTTTCCCGATATCTGCTTGGGGGTGGCGGGTTATCCGGAAAAACACGTCGAAGCACCAGATATGAAGACGGATTTGCAAAATCTAAAAACCAAAATCTCGCAAGGCGCAGGGTTTATCACTACTCAATTATTTTTTGATAACCGATTTTATTTTGATTTTGTGAAAAAGTGTCGCGCCCTTGGAATCGAGCAACCGATTTTTGCGGGTATCATGCCGGTGCTTTCGTTGCAACAAATTCAACGTTTCACCAAAATGTGCGGCGCGAGTTTACCGGCGAAACTCATGAAACAATTGGAATCGGCTGGCGAAGACGCAGTGGAAAACATCGGTATCGAATGGGCTTCTGCCCAAATCCAAGACCTCCTTAAAAATGGTGCGCCGGGGTGTCACCTCTACATTTTGAACCGCTCTCGCGCCACCCTGACTCTCGCCAACGCTATTAGCGAACTGCGCTAGTGTCCTGATTGATAAGTTCGCTTATATTTGCTGTGAAAGATTTTTGGAAATTTCAAGGCGCATGCGAGGAAGATATTGAAGCCACATATCTGACGAGCATGCAACATGGAAATTTCCAAAAAGA
>JBMONL010000069.1:0-6218 GCA_049324635.1 Verrucomicrobiota bacterium
CTAAAAATCCACCAAAAAGTTTCCCCTGTTTTAAAAAAACACACCCCTTCCACTTGTTGAAATACGCAAAATATATGCGATCAGCTATTTAGAAAAATCCCTCATCAAAAACAGGGGAAGGTTCTGCTTTTTAGAAAGGACATTCCCCTATTTTTTGAGCATGAGTCAAAGATGGAGTAAAATTTAAAATCCCAAACTCCAAATCCCAAATCCCAAACAAATTCCAAAATATTTGAAAAATTTAAAAAATAGAAAAACTTCTTCCCTGTTCCCTCTGGAATTCACGGCTCTGGCTTATCACGCAGAAGATGAGAAAGGAATGTGTTTGGGATTTGGAGTTTGGGATTTGGGATTTTGAGTTCCGCATGTTTCAGGAGATGACATCGGATATTCCGTATGGCTCAAGACCTTCCATGATTCGCTCTGCAAAAATCGAGGAAACTTCTGCTTTTTAAATTGCTTTTCCGCTTCAAGCACCTCAAAAAGAATGCATGAAGAAGTTTTTGATCGTTTTATTGTGCGTCGTGGCGCTCGGAGGATGTTGTCGCGAATGTCCTATCAAACCCACCACAACGACTTCGCGCGGCATTGTGCAAATATCCACCATCGGCGCGCTCATGGAAGGACTTTATGACGGACAGATTTCATGCCGCGAACTTTTAACCTACGGAAATCTCGGCATTGGTACTTTTGCCGGGCTGGATGGCGAAATGGTGGTGCTCGATGGTACAGTGTTTCAAATCAAAGCTGATGGCAAAGTGTATCGTCCTCATCCGGAAACCAAAACGCCGTTTGCAGTCGTGGCATTTTGGAATGATCCAAAAGAAATTTTCCTCGAAAAAGGAATGAATTTGGACGCGGTGATGCAAAAAATAGACGCGCTATTGCAAGATAAAAATATTTTTTACGCGGTGAAATTGCGCGGAGTTTTTTCAAAAATGAAAACACGTAGCGTCCCTGCTCAAATCAAACCTTATCCGCCGCTCGCGGAAGTCGTTAAAAATCAACCCATTTTTGATTTTGAAAATATTTCAGGCGTCGTGGTTGGCTTCAGAACTCCCGAGTATATGAAAACAATCACTGTTCCGGGCTGGCATCTCCATTTCCTTTCCGATGATCGCGCTTCCGGCGGTCATATTTTGGATTTTGAAATTGAGGAAGGCGCCGTCCAAATCGATGAAATCCGCCAATTTTCTATGATACTCCCCTCGCAAGGAGAAGAGTTTTCAAAAGTGAATTTGGAAAAAGAACGCTCCGACGAACTCAGAAAAATCGAAGGAAAATAAGGGCGTGGCATATACCCTGATATCAAATTTCAATTTCTAAGAATTGCTTAGCGGCAAGGACTTCGATCCCTATTTTTTTACCAGCGGAAGCGGCTTCAGCCTCAAGATTGGCAAGAAAAGTGTCGTCGTGCATAGGATCGTGATGAAAAAGAAGCAACTTTTTTGCACCGGCTTTTTGAGCTTCTTTAAGCCCATGCGTCCATGTGGAATGCCCCCATCCAACACGGCTAAATCCCACATCTCCGTTATATTCGGCATCAGTATATTGAGTGTCATAAAGAAACACATCCGCATTTTTAGCAAGTTCTTGGATATGGGGATTCGGAAAACGATCATGCTCGGTATCCGTCACAAAAGTAAAAATTTTATCCGGTTGATTCGGATTTTTTTCTTCCAAACGATATCCAAGACATCCACCGGGATGATTCAATTGCGCGCAAGAAACTACCATACGCGAGCCGGATTTTGCAGTCAACGTCACGGGATTACCGGGCGTAATATCGCTAAATTTTAACGTCGCCGGCATATCGTTGAGTTGGATAGGAAAAGTGAGATATTCTTGTTGACCCCGCAAAGTTTTTTCCAAAATAGAGCCAATAACGTGCGGAGCCGAAGGCAAAGCCGGACCATATAATTCAAACGTATTGCCGCTGATAAACGCAGGCGAAAAAAAAGGAAATCCTTGGATGTGATCCCAGTGCATATGTGTGAAAAAAAATGTGGCGTGACGACGTTGCTCTTTTAAAAAATCCAACCCAAGCAAACGCACGCCTGAGCCGGCATCGAGAATAATCATCTGTTCTTGAAATTCCACAGAAACGCACGTGGTATCGCCGCCATAAAGCGTCGTTAAAAACGAACTCGTGCTAGGAGTAGGAATGCTACCGCGAGTTCCCCAAAATTTAATTTTCATTCGTGCAAGATTTTTAAGTCATTATCATAAAAACGCAATCGAGAAATATCATCGATAGATGTTCCTTAGCAGGTTGCTGAAAAATCGTGAGATTTCGTGGTGTATCCTTGATTTTCGATTTTCTTTCGGCACAGAATGTGCTTAATTGTACTAGCGATACGCCATGAACGACTACATCGCCACAGACCCTATTGCTATTTATAAAGCCGAAGCCGCCATTCGCGACATGGGCAAGCAGGAATATATCTCGGCGCTCCTGCTCGACGGCCCTCCCGGATGCGGCAAGACCTTTTTGGCCAAATACATTTCGTGGCAATTAAAAGCGAAATTACTCCAATTCCAATTTTTTCCCGGTTGCGGACGCGAAGATATGATTTTGGACATGGCGCTCGGTCCTCAAGGCCAAAGAACGCACGGAGTTTTGCTCAACGCCATGACGTATTCAGAGGATAAAAAGATCGTTTTGCTTCTGGATGAATTGGACAAAGCTGAACCTAGAGTCGATAGTTTTTTGCTGACGTTTTTGAATGAAGGCAGTCTCTTTGTGCCGCAATTGGGCGAATTTATCGCCAATCGCGCCAATTTGATTGTGGTGATTACCAAAAACGACGAGCGCGAAGCGCAAAATCCCCTCATTCGCCGATGCCGTCCCGTGCAAATGCGTTGGCCTGTTCCCGAAGTGGAAATGGCGATTTTCCGACAAAAAATTCCGTATCTCACCGACGAAGCATGCATGTCGATTATCGACACGGCGAATCGCCTACGCGGTCATCCAGACGTGCGCAAAGCGCCTTCGACTCCGGAATTATTGAGAACGATTTTTGATATTTTGGAATTGGTCCGACAAGGCAAACCGATTCAGGAATTGGGATATTATTACATCGATTGCATCGCTCCGCTGGTGCGCGACCGCCAGCATATCCCCGATTCGCCGACGTATCTGGGCACGCGCATCCGCAAGGCGTTTACGGAGTGTTTAGAAAACCAGTCGAAAACATTCGATATCAACCTCACCCTCAATCCTCTCGCCAAAGCCGCCGAGGAAAATCGCGAAGAACATCCGGATGAGGATCAAAAATCCGACGACCAACCCACCACGCCTCCTCCCACCGAAGGCACATCGGATTGATTCAAAATTACTTCAAAAGCTTCGTCACGCGGCTCTTTTTGCGAGAGGCGGTATTGTGATGAAGCGTACGCGCTTTTGCCGCTTTGTCCAAGGCGGATTGAAATTGCGCGAGGAGTTTCTTAGCTCCATCTTTATCGTTTTTAGCGACAAGAGCGCGAATTTGTTTCTCGAGACTTCTAAATTTGGAAACGCGCTCTTTATTGTGAGCGCGGCGCCGCACGCTCATTCTGGCCTGTTTGGCCGCTGATTTTATATTTGCCATAAGGGGGGAAACTATCTTAAACCCAAGGGGTAAAGTCAAGAAAATGAGGTTGTTTAAATTTCTTCTCGCCTGCGCGCTCATCCCCGCCTTGGGAAGCACCATTCATTTTGGAGCGCAATTTGTAACGGACGCCATGTCGCTGAAAACGCTTCCATGGGCAAAGATGGGGTGGTTTGGCGGCGGAGTTGCGGTGTGGCTCGTTGTTTATTTAACCATGTCCAGACCCTCGCGGCTGTATGTTTTTGGGCATGAATTAACACACGCGATGGCTGTGTGGTTGAGCGGTGGAACCATTTCGGGATTCAAAGTCAATAAAGCCAGCGGCGAAGTGCGCGCAAATAAAATGTCGGCATGGATCGCGCTCGCGCCGTATATTCTGCCGTTGTATCCGATTGTGATCGGAGTGATATGGCTGATTCTGATTTGGAATTGGCCGCAGACAAAAGCATACGAACCATGGTTTATATTTTTGTGGGGCGCATCGTGGAGTTTCCATTTTTGTTTTACGCTTTCGCTTCTCAAAACCGATCAACCGGATTTCGCAAGCCAAGGGTACTTTTTTTCCTTCACCATCATCTCTCTGTCCAATTGCTGGATTCTGATCACGCTTTTATGGTTGGGACTTGGTGTGTACACCTTCCCGCAAGGCATGACGATGATGGGACATATCCTGCAACAAGATTACGCGCGCCTCGGCGCGTGGATGTTGCAAGGCGTGGAATACTTTTTTGCAATATTGAAATAGATTTGTCCATTCCGCGAATTTTGCTTAAAATTTTTTAACCATGTCTCTTTTATTACACTTAGAAAATTTAGTGATCGAATGGGTCAAAGCAAATTGCCCTCAAGCTGCGCCTCAGGGAAATTTTGTGACGGCATGCCAAGATGAAAAATTTGGGCATTTTCAAACAAATGCGGCGATGATTTCAGCCAAAATATTAAAAAAAAATCCGCGCGAACTCGGTCAAACTTTGGCGGATTTTTGCGCAAAGGATTTTTCTTTGAAAAAACCTCAAGTCGCTGGACCGGGATTTGTGAATTTTACGTTCAAAAATTCCGCGATCTTGGAGGCTTTTGGAGAAATTTTGAATGATCCGCATCTCGGTGTCGCACAAGCCAAGCATCCCCTCGCCTATGTAGTCGATTTTAGTTCGCCGAATGTCGCTAAATCGATGCACGTGGGACATATTCGGAGCACTATTTTAGGTTGGTCGATCACGCAAACTTTGCGCGCGCTCGGGCACACAGTCATCACCGATAATCACCTCGGCGACTGGGGTACGCAGTTCGGAAAAATTATTCTCGGATACAAACGCGCGGGGTGTCCGGAATGGAATCCTGAAAACGCTATCGCGCAAATGGAAAAAATTTATCAAGAGACACATCAAGCCTGCGAAAAAGACGATGCTCTACTCGAACAAGCACGGCAGGAATTGCTGAAATTACAATCAGGCGACAAAGAAAACAATCGCTTGTGGCATTTGTTTATTGATGATTCGCGCAAAGAATTCGATGCGATTTACGCGCGCCTCGGCGTGGCGTTTGATTACACATTGGGTGAGAGTTTTTATAACCCTTGGCTCAAAGAAACGGTGGAAGATTTACGAAAGAAAAAAATCGCTGAAGAAAGCCAAGGCGCGACGGCGATTTTTTTTTCAGGCATCAAAGAATTGGAAGATAAGCCGTTTTTGATTGAGAAATCCGACGGTGCGGCGCTTTATGCCACGACGGATTTGGCGACCGTGCGCTACCGCGCTAAAGAATTTAAACTGGATGGCATCATTTATGTGACCGATGGGCGCCAGCAGTTGCATTTTGCACAATTGTTCAACGCCGCGCGGCGTTGGGGATACGACAAAATAAAATTTGAGCACGTTTGGTTTGGCTCCATTCTTGGAAAAGATAAAAAACCTCTCAAAACGCGCGAAGGAACGCCCATTAAATTGAAGGAATTACTCGACGAAGCCGAAAGCCGTTCGTTGGCCATTTTGAAGGAAAAACGCCCCGATCTCGCACCGGGAAAAGCCACGCTATTGGCTCGCGTGATCGGTATTGGCGCGTTGAAATACGCCGACTTGATGCAAAATCGAAATCTGGATTATGTCTTCGATTGGGATAAATTGTTGGCATTCGAAGGCAACACCGCGCCGTATCTCATCAACGCTTATGTGCGCACACGCTCGATTTTGCGCAAAGCCGACGCCGAGCCTCAACCGCTACCTCTCGTGGGCGAGCATGCTTTGGATTTTGATCTTATGCGCAAACTGATGGATTTTGGCGATGTGGTCACTCTGACCGCGCAAGAATTGCGTCCGCATTATATCTGCACGTACTTGTACGAACTGGCCTCGTTATTTCATCGCTTCTTTGAAAACTGCCCTGTCCTCAAAGCTTCTTCCGAAAATCTAAAAAATACACGTTTACAACTTTGCCAAACCACAGGAAGCATCTTACAAAAAGGGCTTTTTTTGCTCGGCATCGAAACCGTGGAAGAAATGTAAGTTAAGGGGACTTCTAAATATTCCCGTGGGGCGCGCAACAAGAAGGCATAGCCTTCTTCCTTACGCTTCGCGTTCGAAAAAAAATACTTTTTCTTCGAGTGCGAAACACGCGGAAAGCGGCTGTGCC
>JBMONL010000070.1:0-43718 GCA_049324635.1 Verrucomicrobiota bacterium
ATTTTAAGCGTTAACGCTTTTGAGCAAACTCCTCTCCAACAACTTTTTGCAAAATCCACATCCCCAAATCCAATACCCCATTCCCATAACCAGTTGCTACTCAACTTCTAATATTTGGACACTACTGTCTAAAAATAAATTCATAAAATTTCACGGATGCTCGGATGCTGAAGCAAAAGCTCGCGTTTTTTTTCGAAATTCTTTTTCATTTTGGCGTCGGTCATCTGTCCGGTGAGGAGGCTGGTCACGTTGTTAGTGTGCCACAGAAGGCGGCTGATTTCAATGCAGGAAAGCGTTTCGACGCCGTTGCGTATATTTTCCAGATGATGCGGCAAAAGATGGCCTGATTTCACGAAAGAAAAATCCAAACTTTTCAACGCGCTTTTGCGCGTCAAAAGAAAAAATAACATTAATTTGCCTTGATGACCTTTGGGAGGGCGAGCGCAGTGGGTGCAGTGCATGAAAGCGTCGCGAATTTTTCGATGCGCGGGGCGATGCGGGCTGGCTTCGCGTTCAAATGTGCCCAGCGCGGCAAGATTTTTTTCTTCCATGCGCTGAAAAACTTCGCAATCCCATCCGGGTTGCAAAAAAATTGTGTCGCTGTGTAAAATGCCGATCAAATCGTGCGTTGCGGCTTGAATGCCAATGTCCACCGCTTCGAAATTCGCGAGAGAGCCTTTGAATGCCGTTGCGTTGTCAATTTTTTTAATCTCGGGAAATTCATTGAGCAAGGTCGATTCGGGAGAACCCGGCGCGTTGTCGATCACGACCGTTTCATGCGCGCCTTTGCAGAAGCGTTGGACGGAACGAAGCGCCAAACGCGTGATCTCCGGAGTTTTGTAATAAGGAATAATCAATGAATACGAAGGAATCATGATGTGCGAATCCAATAACCAAAATAATTGGTGGTCACGTAAGGTTCAATGTTTTCCGCGGGCGCAAATTCAGGGTGCTGAGGCAACCATTGTTGCAACGCTCTCAATGGACCTCCGGTTTCACGGAATTTTTTGAAATTTAAAACATCTACATGCGTATCTTCCATGATGAGCGCTTGCCCGGGCGTCACCAAATCTCCAAAAAGCGCGAGTTCTTTTTCCACGTGATCGGCGTGATGATTGGAATCCAAAATCACCGAACACGAACGCGCGCCCACTAAATTTTTCACATTTTCAAAAACTTCCCTGTTGGAAGAATCGCCCGTGATAAAATTCACAATGGAAATTTTCGGACGTTCCAACTCCACAACGTCGAGCGAAATAATCGATTCAATTTTTGCTTCTGCGGCAAACGATGCAATAAATGCCGCGCTTCCGCCGTATTGCGAGCCGCATTCGACGACCACTTGCGGAGAACATCGCGTCAGTAATTTATGAATCGCCAAACAGTCCGACGGCAATTTAACCATCTTGGCGCCGTTCCACGTTTGCCGGTCTTCTTTGCGATTCAAAGCGCATTTCAGCGTCCATTTTCTCCATAATGATATTTTTTTCATATTTTTTAGACAGAATTAACAGAATTTACAAAATTACTCCGCCCCTTTTACCCTTTGGGATCATGGGTGCGGAGCAAATTCTGTTAATTTTGTTAATTCTGTCAAAAACTATTCTTTTAATCCCATTCCACAATACGCGGCTCCGGTACGGGGACTATAAAACGTCCGCCTCTTTTTTGAAACTCATTTTCGCGGCGAATAATTTCGTCCGCAAAATTCCACGCCAATATCAACGCGAAATCCGGTTGATCTTTGAGTAACCAATCCGGCGGATGAATCGGAATCCACGATCCCGGCGCGAGTTTTCCTTGCTTGAAAGGAGTATTATCAATGATGTAATCCAAATCATTTTTGCCAATGCCGCAGGTATTGAGCAACGTTGATCCTTTTGCCGAAGCGCCGTAACCGATCACGCGCTTTCCTTCTTTTCGGAGCGAGCGTACTAATTGAGGTAATTCTTTTCGAATGAGATTCACTTTCACAGCAAATTTTTCCCATGTGTCCATAGAATCCAATTGCAATGTTTTTTCGTCCTTGAGCGCTTTTTGCACGCTGGAATGAATGGAGGTCGGACGTTTTTTGATCACAAAAACAATCGAGCCGCCGTGAATGGTGTAGCGCAATACGCGCTCCAGTTGAAGAGGCGTATTTTCCAGCAAAGCTTCCATCGCTTTGACTGAAACATAGGAAAGATGCTCGTGATAAATCGTATCAAATTGCACGCCGCGAAAAAAATCCGCCAAATAGGGAACTTCGACGGCGACTAATCCCTCCTCGCTCAAACTCGCATCAAATGCTCGCACCATGGATTTCCAGTCGTCAATGTGCGCAAACACGTGTCGCCCGATAATCAAATCCGCCTTCCCCCATGATTCGGAAATTTTTTGAGCGGAAGCTTCGTTGAAAAATTCGGTTTGCGTAGGAATACCTTCCCACTGCGCCATTGCGCTGATGTTTTCCGCCGGCTCGACACCTAGAACTTCGCAACCTTTTGCCTGAAATTCTTTGAGAAAGCGTCCGGTGTTGCTTCCAAATTCCAAAACACGCGGCGATTTTTTAAAATTTCCCGCGGCAAGTA
Organism: Verrucomicrobiota bacterium; assembly: GCA_049324635.1. Lineage (GTDB taxonomy): Bacteria > Verrucomicrobiota > Verrucomicrobiia > Methylacidiphilales > Verrucolacustridaceae > JBMONL01. The sequence goes on from JBMONL010000070.1 coordinate 2,571, forward strand.
AATCCGCGCAGAGTTTTTCCAGATGCAGAGCCATCATCGCCGAATTGGACGTGATGTAAGCGTAGCGCGAATACAGAATTTCCGGATCGACGATTTCGCCTAATTGCGCCAAGGAACATTTTTTGCAAATTTTCAGACGCAACGGCGCAATGCGATCGTAATTCTCCACCTGATCGGGTAAAAGAAAATCATTGGCCAGTGCGGTTTCTCCCAAATCCAGCGCTACCGGCAAATCATTCGAGCCGCACGCGCGGCATATATTGTGTTCACGAAACATAAGGGAAAAGTGTAATAGGTTTTACGGAAAAATCGACTGGCAAATTTTATCCGTCATCGCCGCCGCGATTTTTTGATGTCCCGAGGGGCGTAAGTGACTTCCGTCAGAAAAATCATCTTTGGAGAACTGAAGTTGAAAAATTTCTTTCATCGAGAGCGTCATCGCGCCTTCTTTTTCCAATTTCACCAAAAGCGCGTCTAGCCCTTGGTCATTTAATCCGCTCGATGATTCCGCCACGGCTTGCGCAAGCACAAGAATCGGCACTTTTGCTTCGCGCGCCAATCGCACGCTTGCGAGCGAAACTTCCTCCACTCGTTTTTTCCATTCATGCGATTTTTTTTCATCTTTGGAAGAGGCGATCTCGGCGTCGGCGTCGCTCACGCCGGTTTGAGAGCGAATGTCTTGAGGTAGGAGTTTCCAGAAAAGTTGTTCGGTTTTTATTTCGTAAAGACGGCGCAATAATAAACTTTTCATCAGCCAATTTTTTGGATGCCACGAGGTAAATTCTTTCGCGCGGCGGTATTCGCGCTCGTCTTCGTATTCGTTCGATCCATTGAGATGCAGAATCACAAGATCAGGCTGATATCGCAGAGCTTGCTTTAATACAATTTGCGAACGCCGCGCGCCGTAACCCGCCACAGCCAAATTCAACGCCTCCGCCGCGATATTTTTTTTCTTTAAATTTTCGGCGAGTAAGTACGGATACGCTTCTTCCAAGCTAGGTCCGCGCGGCACGGAGTCGCCAATCACAAAAATGCGAAATGTTTTTTCCGGCTTTGGCATTCGAAATGATTGCGGACGGAAACGTCTTCCTCCCGCGCGTACTAATTTTACCACGCTATCTTCATCCTCCACAAACCCTGCCGTCGGATGATACCCATACTCGAAACGCCCCGACATATTCCGCGCCCAAAATAATCGCACGCTGATTTCCGCCAATATAAGAATCCCTATCACCAATAGAAATGCTCTTGAGTAAATTTTCATAAATGTTGGAGGCTCTGCCTCCAAACCTCCGCTAAAGGACTACTGTCCTTTAGAATCCTACTTGTGTGCGCTTGTTGCGCGCGAAGCGCGCTAACAACAAGCGCACACATGAAGGGATTCTTAAGGGCGGTAGCCCTTAAGTGGGAGTTTGAGGGCAAAGCCCTCAAAAAATTATCGCACAAAGAAGATAGTGAGGTAGGCATAAAAGACAGGGGCGGTGAAGAGGAGGCTATCGATGAGATCGAGTGAGCCGCCGATGCCGGGAATGAGATCACCGGAATCTTTGCTTTGAGCGTCGCGTTTGATGACGGATTCGCCGAGGTCGCCGACGACGCTGACCACACCCAGAATTGCGCCGAGCCACCATGCGTCTGCGCTATGAAAAACATCGATGGAGAGCGCTTTGTAGAGTAGGACGCTGGCAAGCATTGAAAAAGCGATTCCGCCGAAAAATCCTTCCCACGTTTTTTTGGGGCTGATGCGCGGATGCATTTTGTGGCGTCCGATGAGCGAGCCGACCAAATACGCGCCGACGTCGGTGAGTTTAGTGACGGCGACCAGATACACGATGAGGAAAAAGCCGACCTCCGGTCCTTTCCAAAGGAGAATTTTTAAAACGAAATTAAAAAGGTAAGGGACGTAAAAAAAACCCAACAGCGTCAGCCCTACGGTGACGACGGCATTGGATTGATCGCGTTCAAAAATTTGGCGTGTAAGTGTTCCGAGAATCACGAGCATGATGGCGGTGATTTCGAGTCCAAGTCCAACGTCGCGCAGGTCTTTTTTGAAAATAAAATATGAAATTAAAAACAACAACAACCCGCATGCGAGACCGGCTTTTTTGAAAATTTTGAATCCCTTGCGTTCTTGCATCCGGTAAAATTCCCATTGTGCAAAAAGCCCGAGGCACGCAATGAGAATCACGGTGCCGGCGATGAATTGGCTGAAGACCAGCGCGAGCACCACACTCCACAAAATCAAAAATGAAATAAATCGCCTAATCATTACACGCCTCCGAAACGGCGTTCGCGCCGCGCAAAGTCTTTAATCGCCTTGAAAAAATCTTTTTTTCGAAAATCCGGCCAGAGCGTCGGCGTGACATGAATTTCGGTGTACGACATCTGCCAGAGGAGAAAATTGCTCAAGCGCATTTCGCCGCTGGTGCGAATGAGCAAATCCGGATCGGGTATTTCTGCGGTATAAAGATGACGAGTGATCATCGCTTCGTTGATTTCCTCAGAGCGGATTTGATTTTGCCGGATTTTTTCGGCGATGTCGCGCATGGCTTCGACGATCTCCACGCGGGAACTGTAGCTGAGCGCGAGCGTGAGATTCAAGCGCTTGTTCGCGGCGGTGGTTTGGACGCAGGTGTCTAAATGCTTGCGTACCGAGGGTGGGAGGTCGTCCAGACGACCGATCGCGCGCAGGCGGATTTGATTTTTTTGCATTTCCGCCAATTGCTTTTGCAGTGTGAGCGCAAGCAATTCCATTAACCCCTTAATTTCAGTTTGCGGACGTTTCCAATTTTCCACGGAAAAAGCGTAGAGTGTCAAATATTCCACTCCGGCTTCCAAAGCGCCCGCGAGTGTTTCGCGCACGGCTTGGACTCCTTGACGATGTCCTTCAAGACGCGGCTTGTGATGAAGCTTCGCCCATCGTCCGTTGCCATCCATGATCACAGCAACGTGACGAGGTATGGGATCGGATTTATTTGCCATAAAAAAATGTTTCGTCGCGTCGCGCGCCGACGGAAATAATACCAAGAGGCGCGCCGGTGAATTTGCTGAGTGCTTTTAGATAAATTTGCGCGCGCAGAGGCAAATCTTTAAAATGCCGCGCATGCGACGTGCTGGTTTTCCATCCTTTGAAAATTTTGTAAACCGGTTTGCATCGCGCCAAGTCTTCGCTCTCCGATGGAGGATAATCGATTTGTTTTTTTCCCAAACGATACGCTACGCACACTTTGATTTCTTCGAGCGCGTCTAAACCGTCGAGATTGGTGACAGCGAGCGAGTCGATGCCATTGACGCGTTGCGCGTGCCGAGTGATGACCGAATCAAACCAACCGCAGCGACGCGGGCGTCCGGTCGTGGCGCCGAATTCGCGCCCGAGAGAGTGAAGCGCCGCGCTGAGCGTTTTGCTGTAGGTGGGCAATGGGCCTTCGCCGACGCGCGTGGTGTAAGCTTTCATTACGCCGATGACTTGATCGATCGCGTGCGGCGGAATGCCTGTGCCGGTGCACGCTCCGCCGGCGGTGGTGTTGGACGAAGTCACATAAGGATACGTGCCGTGATCGATGTCCAAAAAAGTTCCTTGCGCGCCTTCGAAGAGAATTTTTTTCTTTAGTTTCATCTGCGCGTGCAAAAGCAAAACGCTGTTGGCGACATACGGTTTTAATTTTCGTCCGGCGGCGAGATATTCCTTTGCGATTTTTTCCGCGGAAACAATCGGCCAGCTATTGCCGCGCGCTAATGCATTGATTTCATCCACGCGCGCGTGAATTTGACGTTTAAATTTTTCCGGACGGAATAAATCAATGACGCGAAAGCCCACGCGATACGCTTTGTCCGCATAAGCCGGGCCAATGCCGCGCTTGGTGGTGCCGATTTTCCCCGTGGCGGCAAGTTCGCGCCCTTCGTCAATCACGCGATGATACGGCAAAACCAGATGCGCGGTTTCGCTGATAAATAATTTTCCGCGCGTGCGAATGCCTCTTTTTTCCAAATCGCGAATCTCCTGAATCAATCCGATGGGGTCAATCACGACGCCATTGGCGATCACGCAAATTTTTTTGTTCCACAAAATTCCGGAAGGCACCAAATGCAAAACAAATTTCTTTTCGCCCAAGTGCACGGAATGTCCGGCGTTGCTACCGCCCTGCATGCGCACAACCACGTCATTGCGCTCCGCAAGCACGTCGATAATTTTCCCTTTTCCCTCATCCCCCCACTGCGCGCCTATCAATACTGTATTCATATTTTTATATTATAAAATCGTACTTCATCCATCATCTAACAAAAATGAATCGAGCGCAAGCGAGGTTAGTGATCGCAATTTTTGTCGCAGAAGTGTCATTGCGAGGAGTTTTGAGCGATGGAAGCGAAAAACGACGAAGCAACCTTAACGCACAAGATTTTTTGAAACGGTTTGAATTTACAAAAATGAAATCGTGCGGAAATTTTTTATGAAATTTTACCACAACATTATTTTGCGACGTTTGGGTTGCCGCGCTCTTCATCGCAAAAGCGATGAAGAAGCTCGCAATGACACTTTTGTGGTATAAATGAGAATGGATAGTTTCGCTGACGCTCGATAACCCTTGCAGTATTGTGAGAATTTGATGGTTTATGCTTGTGTGGATATTCTGCATACAATCGCTCCTCCCATCACAAAAAAACTTCCTATCCATATCGTCCATCCTGCTTCAATACCTAAATATAAACAACTGATCAATGTCGATAAAATTGGTATGAAGTATGCGCACGAAGCGATAAATATCGCATTGCCTTTTTTCATTCCAATATCCCAAAAAATATAACCGAGCGTTCCTGTAATACCCAAAAGAAGAACTTCTCCCATTCCATGAAGCGTCCAATGTGCCTTAAATGGGAAAAAGAATGCCAAAATACTTAAAATCACTGCTGACATAAGCATGAATAGACTGATCGAAAGCACGCTATTCTGCTCCTCCCATTTTTTCACAAGATTAGAATATAATGCCCATGTCAATGCTCCTCCGAATGCATATAAATAAGCTATAGGATTTTTCGCGGCATTTTGAAGAAAATGATGCCATGAAAAATTTGCGCCTTGAGTCATGGCTAGTACAGCTCCCGTCAATGCCAAGCATATTCCCAAAATCATCCAAATTTTAACTCTTGTGCGAAAAATAATAACGGCAAATAAAACCGTCAATGATGGCCACAAGTAATTAATCAGCGCGACTTCCAATAATTGCGTTCTATTCAAGCAAGATTGAACGGATAAATACATGCTTGCGATGTACACAACAAATAATCCTCCACAAATTACGATGTAAGAAATGGGTACTTTTAAAAGTAAGGACGTTTGTCTTTTTTGAAATATGAAAGCCAATGCCAATATGCCGCCAATCAAGCAAACGGATGCTCCTCCAATGAAAACACCTAATTGTTCCGATATGCTTCTCGCTAACGCAAAAGAAGCGCTCCAGAAAATGATCGCCAAAAGCCCCAAGAAAGTATTTTTGTCCAGTGTTGGACGCATAATGATTATCGTCCGATGCTGTGGTATTCGAAGCCCAGCGTTGCCATTTCTTTGGGATTGAGGAGATTTCTGCCGTCGAAAACAATCGGCGCGCGCATACTCTCTTTGATTTTGACCCAATCGAGGAATTTGAATTCGTTCCATTCGGTGGCGATGACCAGCGCGTCGGCGTCCTTGGCGGTTTCATAAGCGTTTTCGCACAAATGAATTTTCGGCGCGTCGGCGCGTGTGCGTTCCATGCCTTTTGGATCGAAGGCATGGACGCTGGCGCCTTCCTCGATCATGCTGTGCGCCAAATCCAGCGCGACACTACAGCGAATGTCATCGGTATTGCCCTTGAAGGCTAACCCAAGTTGCGCGATTTTCTTTTCTTTGAGCACCCAGAGCACTTTGCGCATTTTTTTCAAAAATAATTCCAACTGCTCGCGGTTAATTTTTTGAACTTCTTTCAATAAATTGAAATCGAAGCCCAATTCTTCGCTTATTTTGATGAATGCGGCGAGGTCTTTGGGAAAACACGATCCACCGTAGCCCAACCCCGGATTCAAAAACGCGCGTCCGATGCGTTTATCCGCGCCCATGCCTTCGGCGACTTGCATGACGTCCGCGCCGGAGGCTTCGCACACGGCGGCGACGGCGTTGATGTAACTGATTTTCAGAGCGAGAAAACTATTGCTCGCGTGTTTAATCAATTCGGCGCTGTTCAGATCCGTGATGATGATTTTTGCCTTAAACGGCTGATAAATCGCTTCCATCACAGGAATCGGGCGATCGCTTCCTACGCCCACGACAATGCGGTCGGGATTCATCAAATCTTCCACGGCACTTCCTTCGCGCAAAAATTCCGGATTGCTGACGACGTCGAACTCGATTTTCTTTTTATTATAGCGGCGAATCGTCTCAGCCACTTTTTCGCCGGTTTTGACCGGTACGGTGCTTTTGTCCACAATCACGCGGTATTCCGTGATCACTTCCGCAATCGAGCGCGCGACTTTTTCCACGTAACTCAAATCGACGCTTCCGTCCTCGTGGGGCGGCGTCGGCACGGCGATAAAAATCACCGTCGCTTTTTTTACGGCTTCCTCGATGGACGTCGTGAACGTGAGGCGATTGAGTTGAACGTTGCGCTTCACAAGCTCGTCCAGTCCCGGCTCGTAAATGGGAATGTCTCCCGCTTGAAGCGCTTTAACTTTTGCGAGGTCGTTATCCACGCAAATGACGTTATGACCTACTTCCGCAAAGCAGGTGCCCGTAACAAGTCCCACATAACCCGATCCAATAATAGCTAAGTTCATAAATTTTTTTAGACAGAATTAACAAAATTACTCCGACCCTGTTTCCATTTAGGCAAAAGGGCGCGGAGGAAAAATTTTGGGCATTTTGTTCATTCTGTCAAAAACAATTAATTAATAATTGACGGAGATAGACTGCTCCGGGAATGCCTTCAGAGTGAAGGAGAAGTAAAGCAAGAATTCGTTGGGGACGTCCCGATTGTCCCGAAAAGCCGCTGTGGTGGAAAAATTCCATGCACTCAAGTCGCGGTACACCGAATAACGATGTTCCTGAAGCGTGCCATCGTCGGCTTCAAACGCTAGACTTTGCGCCACTTGCCAGTTTTCATTCAAACGATAAAACGAGCCGCACGTCATGAGATTGCTGTCGTTCACAAAAGGCACGCCGTCCAAGTAACGATTGCCAACCGATAGCTCGATGGCCGGATGCACTTGCCACGTGAGGTTGCTATTCACTTCGTCGAAACTCGATCGCGTCAGCCCTGCGGCAGATTGGATTTCCAGCTTCAACCATGGCAGGGGATTGAAAGTAACGTCGTTATAAAGTTCCGGATAAATGCGATTGGGATTGTACATGCGCTCGACGCCTGCGGTATCGGTATAAACACCCCATCCTTCGCGCGTGATGTCTAAATCTCCGTAAATCACCCAATCGAACAAATCCACATTCACGCCGTCGCGCTTCGTTTGCAATTTATTGCGCACGCCGTGACGCGCCACCGTCATTTTCCCGATGGAATCTATAGAATTGTACGCTGGGAAATTCAGAGGCGCCAATCGCGTGTTGGCGATGCGGTCGTCAAATCCGCGGAATTGTCCAGGGTCCTGATTCGAAGGCGGAACGTAGGTGAAATTCATAAACGGCTCGGCCGCGTGTCGCAATCCATCAATGCCGTATTTTTCGTTTTTCACATCCAACCACGTTTTTGAAACTTTGAACGACGCCTCCAATCCCGCATTGGCGACGTAACGGCTGATGTCGCCGTTCGGATCGGCGTCCGTGGGTTCGTTGTTGCGCGTGTAAACCGATCCGCGAATGCCTGCGCGCGGCGTAAGAGACAACCAATCAAAGTATTGTCGAGGATAGAGAATCTGATGGTAGGTATCATACCGCACGGCGCGATAAGGCGTGCGCCCTGTGGTGTCGTCGCGATCAAACACGCGCTCGAAATTCACCACGCTGGATTCGCCCTCGTAACTCAAAAACGTGTACGGGATTTTTTGCCGTTTGAATTCCAAAATGACTTCCGGTTTGCGCTCGACAACCTCGAATAAATTGTTGGCCTGACTTCTTCCCAAAACCGTAAATGTGAAATTCTGATTATAATATGTGCCGGATAGATGATTGTCAGGAATACGCTCTTGATCGAATTCATCAGGAAAAAAATCTTGCGTGACGTGGCGATCGCTCCAGACATTGATGTCGGCCGTGGAAAATAAATCCGGCGCTAACTCCGAACTGTGCTTATACTCAAAACGGAATCGCCGCGCTTTGGGCTCAAGAGGACGATCCACCGAACCAACGCCAATATCGTTGCCATTATCATGAATCCAAAAACTGCGGAACAGCGCATGTGCGTTTTTGTTGGCGATATAATCGAAATCCACGCCGCCGCTCGGCCCGCGTTTGTCGCGGTAATCGATATTAAACGACGTGCTCCATTTTTGATTCCATTGTATATTATAGCTGGTCCGCACGTACGCGCCCCATCGGCTACTCGAGCCGGCCATGATATCGAACGTGTTTTTGTTTCGATTGAGCGAATATACGCTGTACGGAATCCAAAACACAGGCACATCGCCCACGTAAAATACGGAATTTTTCAACACCACGCGATCGTCCGGATAAATTTCAATCGTATTGGACTCCACACGATAGGAAGGATGCTCGCGGTCGTCGGTGGTGAACATGCCGCTACGTATAGTATAATGTTTCGGCTCCGGCGTGAGGAATTGTTCTCCGCTGGCGAGATAACGCTCTTGCGCCGTCAAAAAATGACTCGAAATAATTTTTTGCTCCGGGAAATTGTACGTCACCTGATCGCAACGATAAATATCGCCTTTACTATAAACACGCACATTGCCGTAAGCGGTGATTTCTTTGGTTTGATTATTGAAAGCAATCTTGTCCGCATACACCACATCTTCGCCGTAACGCGCCACCACATTTCCCGACGCATACGCAATTCCCGCTTCAAAACGGTTTTCCCCGTCGGCGGTAATCGTCACAGGCGTTCCGCCTTTTTTCTTAGGAGCTTGCGTGGAAGCGACATCGGCGGCGTTCGCGCAAAACGTCGCACACAAACCCCCCACAGCCACAAAAATGAGCCAGTTCTTTTTCAAACAGTCCCTTTAAATACCATCCTTAGTGCCTTTCTGCCAACAAAATTCGCTTGAAACCTCTGCAAAAAGAGGAAGCAGGCATGCGGTGCGGCTTTTGAAGGCTGGCGGTGTTGCGCGCTCGTTACAGATCCACGAGGGATATGCGTCGCGCGCGCCTTGCCATTCGTTAAAAATCCTCGACCGCCTGCGCTATTTCCTCTTTTTGCAGAGGTTGCCGATAGTCTCTTGACTTTGCTTCAAAGATGATTCTGTTGTTGCAACTTAAAGAAAGGTCTCTCTATGACATTAAAAACTTATGTAGTGGTTGGGTATTTGGCGGGGATGGCGTCTGCGTTTGGTTTCACATCGCTTCCAGAGGAGGGCATCGGGACTATCGCTCCGCAAACCGAGGAAGATCGCGCGATGACGACTCAAAAAGCATCTCGCGCCTATACGCGAGAAAAACAGGATCGCGTGGCGCAACACCAAGAAAAAAAACCTTCTCACGTGGCAATGTCAAAGGATTGCGAGTGCGATTAAAATATCGGAGCGACAGGATTTGAACCTGCGACATCTAGCTCCCAAAGCTAGCGCTCTACCAAGCTGAGCTACGCTCCGTGTTGCGAATACACGGGAGAGTATGCGTCTTTTTCTGCGAATGTAAATCTCTTGATGGGCTTTGCGTTTTAGTTTTTGTGTCTTAAAAATCGCGGCAATTCCTGAATTTTGAACTCCTTGACTCAAAAGGCGCTTCGTTGCATATAATATACGCTTGAAATCGCTTACACGGAATTTTTGTATTATTGCGCATATTGATCACGGCAAAACAACGTTGTCGGATCGTTTGTTGCAGGTGACGGGGACGGTTCAGCAGAGGGATATGCAGGATCAGCTTTTGGATTCAATGGACTTGGAGCGCGAACGCGGCATCACGATCAAGGCTCATCCGGTCAGCATGCATTACAAGGCCAAAGATGGGAAAACATATTTGCTGAATCTTATCGATACGCCCGGGCACGTGGATTTTTCGTACGAAGTCTCGCGTTCTCTCTCCGCGTGCGAAGGAGCGATTGTGGTGGTGGATGCCGCGCAGGGCGTGGAAGCGCAGACAGTGGCGAATGTTCATTTGGCGTCGAAACAAAATCTGGCGATTGTTCCGGTCATCAATAAAATTGATTTGCCCAACGCCAATATTCCGGCGGTGAAAAAACAACTCGAAGATATTCTCACTATTCCTGCGCAAGACGCGATTCTTGCCAGCGCGAAGACAGGGCAGGGGATTGAAGAAATTCTGGAGGCCGTCATTCAGCGTGTGCCGCCGCCGAAGGATTTAGGCGACGACAAATTGCGGTGCTTGGTTTTTGATTCGGTGTTTGATGTGTATCGCGGCGTGGTGACGTATATCCGGAATTTTTCGGGAGAAATTCGCGAAGGCATGGATGTGACCTTGATGCAGACCAACCGCAAATATGAGGTCAAGGAAGTCGGCGTCTTTACTCCCAAGCCCGTGAAAACGGACGCGCTGCGCGACGGCGATACGGGTTATGTGATCGCCAACATCAAAACTACCGCGGAAATCAAAATCGGCGACACGCTCACCGACAGCGAGCATCCCGCAAAAGATCCTTTGCCTGGTTTTATGGATATTCATCCGATGGTGTTTTCGGGATTTTATCCCATCAACACCGCCGATTTTGAGCATCTGAAAAATGCGTTGCAAAAGCTCCAACTCAACGACTCCGCGCTGGTGTTTACGCAGGAAAGTTCCGTGGCGTTGGGATTCGGTTTCCGATGCGGATTTTTGGGATTACTGCACATGGAAATCGTGCAGGAGCGATTGCATCGGGAATACAACGTGGACATTATCTCCACCTATCCGAGCGTGATTTATGAAGTGCTCAAGACCGACGGAGAATTGCTGACGGTTGATAATCCTCTTAAGCTCCCTGATCCTTCGCAAATTGAAGAAATCCGCGAGCCCATGGTGAAATTGTTTACGCTTTGTCCCAATGAGAGCATTGGCGATATCATTCAACTCATCCGCGACAGGCGAGGGGATGTCACGCATACCGATTCGGTGGACGACCGCCGCGTCATGCTTACTTGCGACATGCCGCTCAATGAAATTTTGGTGGATTTTAACGACAAAATCAAAACGCTTACGCGCGGTTATGGCTCGATGGATTACGAGCACGCGCCGTATCGCGTGAGTGATTTGGTCAAACTCGATATTCTTATCAACGGCGAATCCATGGATGCGTTTTCGTGCATCGTTCATCGCGACAAAGCACCCGCGCGCGGACGCACTCTCACCGCCAAGCTCAAAGAAGTTATTCCGCCGCAACTTTTCAAGGTTGCCCTCCAAGCCGCCATCGGAGGAAAAATCATCGCGCGCGAGGATGTCAAAACCGTCGGAAAAAACGTCACCGCCAAATGCTACGGCGGCGACATCACCCGAAAAAGAAAACTTCTCGAAAAACAAAAAGAAGGTAAAAAACGAATGAAGCAATTCGGGAAAGTAAATATTCCGCAAGAAGCATTTATTCAGGTATTGAAGACGTAAATTTCATTACCTGCTTCCTGCGGGAAGTTAAGATATACAAAACAGGATCGCTCTCTTTTGAGCTTTTTCGTAATAGGGGTCTTGCCACTGGGAGTATTTTCTGTTTGAATGGCGCTCTATGAAAGAATTGAATCCTAAAGAAAAATTGGTTCACGACGTGAAGGAAGTTATCGCCGGAGCGGAAACTCTGCTTAGCGAAACCGCTGGAAATTTGACCGGTAAAGCAAAAGACATCCAGCATCGCCTCTCCGAAAAAATTCAGGACGCCAAGAGCGGCATGAAGGATTTGGAAGGGCTTGTGAAAGAAAAAGCCATCGCTGGCGCCAAAGAAACCGACCACATGATTCGCGAGCATCCTTACGAATCCATTGGCATCGCTTTCGGCGTGGGTCTCCTGATCGGCATCCTCATCAACCGTAAATAATCTTATGACCGATTCAGGGTCAGAAGAAAAAACAGGTTTTTTTGCGCGATGGCGCGGCATCGTGGACAAGGTTCTCAATCTTGTCCAAACGAGGCTTGAGCTTCTCGGTGTTGAACTCCAAGAGGAAAAATGCCGTCTCATCGAAGCGTTGATGTGGGCTTCTGCCGTGGTTTTTCTCGGCGGCATGTCGCTCATTGTGCTGACGTTCACGGTGATTTTTGTCGTCTGGGAAAATTATCAGGCGCGAGTCATCGCGTTGATTGTGTTTAGCGTTGTTTATCTTTCCGCGGCGTTGTGGAGTTTTCTGATGTTGCGCAAAAAATTAAAAGAAGTCAGCGCGCCCTTTGCCGAAAGTCTTCGCGAGCTTAAAAAGGATCGCCAATGTTTGAACATCCGCAGTTAGCCGAGTTGCGCCAACGCAAATGGAATTTGGTGGCTCGTAGCGCTTCCTTGCGCGACGATCTCATGATCGAAGCCGTCGCTTTGGAAAAATGGAGCACATGGATGGAAGCCGGTTGGCAACTCGTTCTCCTTTCCGGTAAAAAATTTAATTGGACGTGGGGGTTGTTCGGCATGACTTCGGTCTGGATGTACAAAAAATTATTTAATCGCAAAGGTGATGCGCCCTCTTTGCAGAATCCGATCATCCAAAACGTTCTTGGCATCACGCAAAAAGTCATCGCCGGTTGGCGTTTGTTTCAAACCGTAAAAGAATTATGGAACAGCAGAGGTCGCAAGCGCCCTTTGGAACTTGAATAAGCGTGCGGCGACATTCGATTGCATGAAATCTCGTAAAAAAATTCTCATTGTCAAGCTGGGTAGCGGACTTCTCGCCGCTTCGCGCGGCGGCATCAATCGCTCTCTCATCGGCGATTTCGCAGAGCAGATCGCGCAGTTGCACAAGCGAAAATATCAGGTGATTTTGGTGAGTTCCGGCGCAGTCAGTTCCGGCATGATGGCGCTCAACATCGAAAAACGCCCCAAAGACATGCACGAATTGCAAGTCTGCGCCACTATCGGTCAGCCTCGTCTCATGCAAGCTTATCAGGAGGCATTTTCAAAATTTAATATCTGCACCGGCCAGATTTTACTCACGCGATGGGACCTCGACAGCCGCAAAATGTACGAAAATACCCAAGTCACCGTGCAAAAATTATTGGCGCTCGGAAATTGCGTTCCGATTTTTAATGAAAATGACGCCATTACATTTGATGAACTCACTTTTGGCGACAACGATACGCTCTCGGCTCACATCGCCATCTTGGCAAAAGCCTCTTTGCTCGTAATTTTGACTTCGGTGGACGGCTTAAAAAGTTGCGCCGACGGCGCCGGTAAACTGATTCGCCAAGTCAAAAAAATCACTCCGAAGATCGAAAGTTTTGCGGGACATACTCACAGCGAACGCTCTGTCGGCGGCATGATTTCAAAAATCCAAGCGGCGCGCACAGTCACTCAAGAAGGCATTCCTATGGTCATCGCCAACGGCAAAATCCCCAACGTCTTGCTCAAAATCGCGCGCGGCAAATCCGTCGGCACTCTTTTCACCGCACATTCACGATGAGCGATTTAAAAGCACAAATCGAATCTCTTGCGCGCAATGCAAAAAACGCATCCAGAGCGCTCATGACTGCTTCCACGCAAAAAAAGAACGCGCTCTTGCTTCGTTTGGCTGAATTATTGGACACAAATTATTCGACCATCGAAGCGGCCAATAAGATCGATTTGGAGCAAGGCAAAAAATCCGGCTTGAGTCAGGCCATGTTGGATCGCCTTGCTTTAAATTCATCTCGCATTCAAGCAATGGCCGACGGCGTGCGCGCTGTGGCGACATTGTCCGATCCGGTGGGCGAGGCGATGAAACAATGGACTCAACCTAATGGAATTCATATTAGCAAAGTTCGCGTGCCCATCGGCGTCATCGGTATGATTTACGAATCACGTCCCAATGTGACCATCGACGCCTCGGCGCTCTGCCTCAAAACCGGCAACGCGGTCATTTTGCGCGGAGGAAGCGAAGCCTTTGAATCCAATCAATGTCTCGCAAATTTAATCGCGCAAGCGGCAAAAGACACCGGCTTTGATCCGGAAGTCGCGAGTTTTGTCGCCACCAAAGATCGCGATGCCATTCTCCATCTCTGCAAACAAGACGCTTTCATCGATCTGCTCATTCCGCGCGGCGGCGAAGGACTCATTCGCGCCGTCGTCGAACATGCGCGCATGCCGGTCATCAAACATTTTCAAGGAATATGCCACATTTATGTTCATGAAAAAGCCAATCTGGAAATGGCTGAAAAAATCATTATCAACGCTAAGTGCCAGCGCCCCGGCGTTTGCAATGCCGTCGAAACTATCCTCATCGACGAATCCATCGCTCAAAAATTTCTTCCGCCGCTTTTCAAATCTTTGCGCGCTCAAGGCGTCAAAATTTTCGCCGACGCAAAAATTTCTTCCGCCGCCGGAGAAAAATTAGAAGAACCTGAAAGTTGGAGCACAGAATATCTGGATTTGATTCTCGCCGTCAAAGCAGTGAAGGGGATCGATGACGCTATTCAGCACATCGAAACTTACGGCTCGCGCCACTCGGATGCGATCGTGACCGAAGATCAAAAAATCGCGGAACATTTCCTCGCTTCCGTCGATTCCGCCGCCGTGTATTGGAACGCATCCACCCGCTTCACCGACGGCGCCCAATTCGGCATGGGCGCGGAAATCGGCATCAGCACAGACAAAATTCACGCCCGCGGCCCCATGGCGCTCGAAGAACTCACTTCTTACAAATACCTCATCCGCGGCTCCGGCCAAATCCGCAAATAAAGATTGCCTGACAGAAGAAAAAAATCAGTGTTTTCCGTAGTTCAAAAAGGAAAAGGGGTACGGAGTAATTCTGTCAAAAATTTTATTAACTTAATCATTGCAACGCATCATGCTCGCTTTCCATCTCCATCAAAATCTTCGCCGCCGCTTCCACGCATTTGACGCAAGGCACTTGATTCTTCTTCCGAATTTCTTTGCATTTCGTCCCGCCGGTCATTTCGGTGAACTTTTGTTCAAAAAATTTTTCCTTTTCAGGATCATTCAATAAATATTTCGCGCTATAGAGAGCGCCGCACCAATTCCCTTCCGAGCGTCCCGCCCCGTACGCCCTGAATGCGTCAATCTTCTCCTGAGGAATTCCAAACTTCTCCTGAAATCCTTTTAAAATCGCCTGCGCGCAATTATAGCGCTCCGCCCCATGATAATATTTCACAACATCTTCTGATTTCATGCAGTCGCATCTAGTATGTGTTGTTTTTGTTTAGGCGCGTCAGGGGTCGTGGAAATCGAATCTATTAATGATTTCGTTGTTGTTGCGAAGCCGTGATTAAAAACAAAAATCAACAAATAGAATATCATGAGAAAAACCATCGAAGGACGGGATCTTTTTTTATGTTGGATATTCATGGGGTTTATGACAGGGGTTATTCATCCAAGGCGTTGATGCTTTGGTTGAGTTTCACGTTGTCTTGGCTGACTTTTTTGTGCCACTGAATCCAGTTCTCGTCGCCTTCAATTTTTGCCGGTGGAGATTCAGTACGCGTGCGCGCGGTAAGTTTTTGCAAGAATTCCTCAAGAGTGTTCCAACGGGCGTTCGGTTGACCGTTTTGTAGTACGGTCAGCAATGCTTTGGCTTCGTCCGGATGGTCTTTAGTGAATTGCACGAGCACACTGGCGCAACGTTGTTGCCAGTAATCAGTTTCTTGAGGATACATTTCTTTCACAACCCAAATGAAAGCTTCGATTGCTTGTTTTTGCTGAATGTAATCGTTCTGTCGTCCATAAATATCAATGAGTCTCAACCACGCTTCAGGCGCAAATGGATGAAACGGTCCTACTGAAATTGCCGTTTGATAGGTGTTCAGAGCTTTGTCGAATTTTCCCAATTGATAGAGGCAATCCGCCTGACGATACAGCGATGCCTGAATCAAATCCTCGACATCGGAGTTTTGTTGCTTGAATCTCTCAAAAAGTGAATGGGCATTTTGCCAATTGCCGGCTTGATATTCGGTTTCGGCAATTTCCCATGTGGCCACCTGCGAAAGACGTTTGTCTTTTTGCAAGGTCACAGGATCGCGTTCTTTGCGCGACGAAACCACCACCAGCGAACTCAGCGTCAAATAAAAAAATTCGCGCGCGCGGTCGTATGCTTTCATGTCGCGATAAACTCTTCCCATGAGAAGATTGACGCGCGGGATTTCAGGAGCGCCGGGAAATCGCGTGCGCCATAATTGAAGATACACCAACGCTTCCGGCGATCTTCCCGTTTCTTTGTTGATATTGGCCAGCAACAACAGAGCTTTGGAATGAATAGAAGGGTGCATTTCTTTTTGAGAGAAGATATCTTTAAGAATATTTTCCGCCATGACGTATTCTTTGCGGTGATAGAGCCAACGCGCTGTTTCGAGTTTATCCAAAGCAGAAGAATGAATTTCCGCGGACACATCGGGCATGGGAATGGCAAAGAGGGAAGAACATTCCCACGCTGTCAAAAGAAGCAAAAAAACAAAAAATTTCATCATTTAAATAAGCGGAGAGACTTCTCGCAATGAAAGCGAAATCGATGGATGGACGAAAGATTCTGAGGCATTCCATAACTGGCCATGGAAAGAATCGCTTGAGGTTTTGCTTTCATTTTTCCGGAGTCGAATAAATCGCCGCGCTTCCTTGGGGCGAAGGTTCGATGCCGCGATAGGGAAAACGGATACTCAAAAATGGATCGCCGCCTGAATCGTCGGCTTTGATGGAGACCGGTTTTTGCGCGTATTTTTGAGCGGCTCGCCGAGCAAGTTCTTTGGCTTGTTCTTGGTTTTCTTGCACCCAGGAAAGAAATGGGGAAAGCGCGACAATCGGTTGGTTTTGCTTTTGACGCTCCAATTCCCGCGCGTGTTCGGCCTCATCGATTAAACTTTGCGGGCGTGTCACAGACGCTGGGGGCGGAGACTTCGGGGTTACTTTTTTCACGGGCGCTCCAAAAGGGCTCAAGACATCCGGCATTTGGGGAAGCGTTACACTTTGTTCGGTGAGTGGATTCGATCGAAAAGATCGCGAAGGCGCATAACGAAAAGCAGAACGCTCGCTGGTCGTCGGAGACGTGTTTTTTTGAGGTTCAAAAATCTTAGACAACGGCTCGTCGGAAATCAGATGTTTTTCTTTGGCGGAGATTTCTTCGGGAACTTGATTGATTTTTGTGATGAGGTATTGCTCCCGATCCAAAATCGCCTGTTCCGCTATATTGGATTCTGCATGCGAACACAGAGCGGCCATTCCTGCGGTCACGCCTACGAAAATGAACGCATGCCGTCCATAGCTAAAAATTTGCAAGAGCCGCTGTCCGATCTGCATAAACTTCCAAGTCCTTTGTTTCCTCGAATGCTTTTGATTGCGATGTGAAATTCGCTGATCCAATGACGCGGAATTTGATGCCTAATTCGCGCGCGCTTTGCACCACTTGAAGCATGAGCTTGATCACCACCATGTCGATTTTTTCCACTTCGCTCACGTCCAGCACCATGCGATTCAGTCCGGAATCCACCATCTCGCGTAATTTAGGTTGAATATAAGTCGCAATTTCAGACGCGACAATATTGTTCGGATTATTCGGAATTTTGACGTATTGAATATTGTTTTCGAGGGCGAAATAACGCTTCGACGTGTCCAGATTCATCGCGCGCGTCAAACGGAACATCAGATCATTATTATCGATGGGTTTAGTAATGATGCCGTTAACGCCGATCGATTGCGCATGATTCTGTTCCTCCACGGCTGTTTTGACCGACAACCCGAAAACCGGAACGGATTTCGTGCGCGCATTGGCGCGAATCATTTGAAAGAAATTAAACGCAGATCCTTCCGGCAAAGAAAGACTCACCAAAATCACATCCGGCACTTCGCGCGCCGTATAATCAATTGCTTCGCCGCAATGCGCCATGCCGATAATTTTCCATGGCGTGCTGGCGACGGCGTTTTTGATTTGATCAATGATCGCAGGTTTGTCTTCGACGACGAGAATATTGGCGGGATCATCCAACGACTTCACTTTTGCTTCGCCCGCGCCTTTGGGCTGGAGATCAATCACGCGTCCCACGCGCTCGACCACGAGTTGTTCGGTGAAAGGCTTGATAATATAATCGCGAATGCCGATGCGCGCAATTTTGATCACGTTTTCTTTGCCCGCTTCCGCCGTTAACATGATCACCGGAATATCTTTGAGCGATGGGTCGGCTTTTAATTTCGTCAACGTTTCCACGCCGTCCATCACCGGCATCGTAACGTCTAAAATAATCACATCCGGCACTTCGCGCGTCGCCACGGCCAATCCCTCGACGCCATTGCTGGCGTAAAAGACCTCAACGTCGTAATTTTTGAAAGCTTTGCCGACGATCGTGTGGATCATCTTGCTGTCATCGACACTCAGAATTTTAAGCGCCATTTATTTTGCCTCCTCTAATCGAGCAAATACATAGACTTTGACAATCGTGTTCATGCTATCAATTTTGAATTCATTGTAAACTTCAATACTGCTTTGCGTGCTTTTGACGGTAATTTCCGAGCTTTTCAAAACACTAGGAATGCTCAGCGTGCAATTGAATCCTTTGTCCGTCATTTTGGATTTTAAATTTCCCGTCACCATGTTCGTTAATTCGCCGATGACATCGCAGATTTCCGCTTCAGAAATGCTTTTGGAGTCCGAACCTAAAATATGCGCCGCGCATTTGCGTGCTGTCTCATCGCTAAAATTCAAATAAAGAACGCCGTTCATTTTTCCGGCAAAACTTACGCTTCCGCTGATTCCGGAGATGGAAACCGGTAATGCGACTTTATCTTCGAGTTCTTCATTCGCGACGGCTTCGAGATTAAGCATTGTCGAAAAAACTTCCCGTACAGCCCCCCGAACGTATGTAGATATAACATGCATGCTAACTGTATCTTCGGAAGGGTTTCAAAAAAATCAAGGTGTTTCCCTATGTGAGGGGATTTTTTTTCCGCTTCCTTTGGTGCATAAGGGTCATGGTTACACATTCTCGTCTCGTTGCAGGCGGACGTGTATGTGTAAACTGACCCTGATTTCTTTTCTTAAAAGTCACGAAAATACTTCTTTTTGCCTTTAAAAAGGGTATAAAGAAGTGGTTTTGTCCATGACGACATCATCTAAGTCTACAATCTTTGAGTTGATAGCCGATCCCAAGGCTACGCAGACATTACCTTCTCTAAGGATTATCGTTGACGAATTGGCTCAAATGATGGGAAAGACGCACACCCCTATCCAAGCGATCTCCGGACTTATTCGCCGCGATCAAAGTATGGCTGTGCGTATCTTGCGGTTAGCCAATTCCGCCTATTTTGCTCCTTCTCAGCCCATTCTTAATATAGAAGAAGCTTTGCTTTATTTGGGGTTAAATCAAATTCGTAGCTCGATCCTGACCGCTCGTTGCATCGAACAAGCCTGTACCATTTCAGACGATCTCATGTCATGGAAACAATTTTGGAATCATTCCGTGGCAACAGGTTGTATTTGTCGTATTCTCTCTGCAAAGCTCATGGATATAACAGAGCATGCGGAAGCTTTTTATGTCATGGGGCTCTTACATGATATAGGCAAACTCGTCCTTGCTTATCTTTCTCCTCAGGATTTTGAAAAAGTTCTTTCAAAAGCTAAACAACGTCAATGCGATACATCATCTGTGGAATTCGATCTTTTAGGAATCGATCATGCAAGCCTCGGCGCTTGGTATTTGCAACAACAAGGCCTTCCGTCTTCTGTTTTTGAACCTGTTCGCCTTCATCATTCTTGGCAAGTGGATTCGGAGAAAGGCCTTTATGCTTGCTTAATCGCTTTAGCCGACCAATTTGCGCATGCCTTGCGTATGGGGCAATCCGGTAGCGAGTATCATCCTCTCCCAAACCCCTACCATTCACCAGAATGGCAATTTTATGCCGAGCATACTCTTCTCGGCAAGGGGGACGCTCTTCTCAACTACGTTGCCAACGAACTCGAAAACCTCAACTTACTCGTCGATCAATTAGTCGCTTAGCGGCACGAATTTTGCTTAAAACCTTATATAGGATTAGATTTTGGACAGAATGAACAAAATAAGGATTGCCACGTCGCTTCTCGCAACGAAAGCGAAACGCTTTCGATTCTGTTAATTCTGTCTAAAAAAATAAAAAGATGCATCTGTGGTCAAAAATAGAGCCTCACAGCGAGCAGGTTCAAGGGGCGGAAGCTGTGTTTGCTTCGCGCTATGGCGTGGGGTGGTACCTTCGTCCTCACCAAACTGTTTCTGCGATTCGTTTGTGGAATTCCGATCAACAGCGGTGGCATATTTGGATGTGTCATCCTTTGGATATTCGCGGCGCGCGTCGCCGTTTTGAGCGTAAAATGATCGAATTGCTTTCGCGCTACATTCCGCACGACATCAACGGCAAGCTCATGGGTATGGACGGCATTTTGGATAGTTGGAAAGATTCTGCTGTGGATGTGCCCGCCGTGATGGAGGACGTGAAGTTGATCCGAGAATCACTCGTGCCTTTGCGCAAATTAAGCGAAGTCTTCTCGTGGCTTTTCAAGGAAGAAGTATCGCAGAATCGCGCGTTTACCCTGCATGAATTACAAGACACTTTTTCCGAAGTGCTCGGTCGTCTTTTCAAACCTTCCAATACGTTTCAAATTCATGCATTCGATGCCGCCGATCCGCATAATATTTCGGTTTTGACCTCGCCTCATGTGATCGTGTTTTGGTTTTTTTTATTGGGAATTTTATTGGCTACGCTCAAGCAGACGGAAGAAAACGTCGCGCTTTCATTCAATACCGCCGAGGATCATCAACATCTGATATTTCGTCTTAAATGCCGCGCGTTGCCAATGTATTTTGAATCCAGTATGAAGCAAACACCGGAAATCATTCGCGATCTTTGGCAGCTCCTCGCCTATCAAACCGCTACGTGGCAACGCCGAGAGGACGGCATCGAACTCAAAATTCCGCTGAATGCTTTTTCGCGCAGTACGGCGCAGATAGTGGCGTTTGGCTCGCCTGCGGAATTGAATCTTTCGCAAGATTCGCTTCAGGTGGTGCCGTCGGATTTATTTCCCGAAGCCATCGAAGTTTTTGCTGAGCATCTCTCCAGTATGCGTCAGATCGCCTTTGGAGCTTCTTCGCCGTTACGGGAAAAAATGATGCAACTATTGGCTTCCGTACGAGGTGTCGATGAATTAAAATTTGAATCATGAATCCGCAAGAAACAGATAAAAGAACGCGTCCTCATATTTTGGTGATCGACGACGATCCGCTGGTGCTTCGCGCGACTGAACAATTTTTACGTGATGTGCCGGTGATCGTGCATTCCGCGCTGAATTGCGCCGAAGGTCGAGGCGTCTTGCAAACGATTCCCGAAATTGCTCTCGTGATCTGCGATCAATTACTCCCCGACGGCGTCGGGGTGGATTTCTTGCGCGACATGCTCACGCAATATTCTTCGGCGATTCGTATTCTCATGACTGGCGTGCAAGACCGCCAAATCGCGCTCGACGCGATCAATAAGGGTGAGATTTACCGCTTCATGAGCAAGCCGATTTACAAGGAAGACATGGTCACTGTGGTCATACAAGCCTTGGATAAATTCAATCTCATGGCGGAAAACGCGCGCTTGCAATCCAAACTCGCTTTGCAAAATGAAGAATTGCGCCGCGCCAACGCGCAACTCTCCGGGCGCGTCGAAGAAGAACGCAGAAAATCCGTGGGTTTTCAGAGCGAAAGCGCCTCATGGAAAGAAGCGTTTCAAAATATGGTGGATTTGGTATTGGAAATTCTTCAGCGCATCGATCTGAATCTTTTCAAGCATAGCCAGCGTGTCGCCAAACTCTCCACCGCCATCGCGCGCGAGCTTGGCAAAGATCAGGAGTTTTTAGATAAGGTGGAACTCGCCGCCCTGCTACACGACATCGGGCTTTTGGGCGCGTCGCCTTTCTTGCAGACGAATCAACGTCGTCTCGATCAAATTTTAGTTGCCCAAGAACGCGATTTTGTGCGCTCGCATCCGGAAGTCTCCGCTTCGTTGATTCGTTTTTTGCCTCTGCCCGACGTCATTCAAGCCGTCGAGATGCATCACGAATACGTCGATGGTTCGGGTTATCCCAAAGGCGCTCAAGGCACGCACATTCCGCTTCTCGCCGCGATTCTTTGCGTGGCGGATAGTTTTGACGAATCCCACGGACCTTATGAATTCGCAATTTCGCAAATCGAGGTGAACGCCGGAAAACTTTATCAGGCGGAAATTGTGCGCAGTCTCTCGCGTTTGCTCCAACAACACACCTTTGAATTCGCTCCGGAAAAACCCATTCTGGTCGGCGAACTCAAACCCGGCATGAAGTTGACTTCTTCCATTTATACGACGGCCGGCATGTTGTTGGTCAAACAAGGTCAAATTTTGAACGAAGCGATTATTTATAAGCTTCAACAACACGACGTCGCTAACACCGTCACTCAATCAATTTTTGTGGAGGGATAATGATCGCCGTAACAAAGTTAATTTTTGACAGAATTAACAGAATTCACAAAATTTGCTCCGCACCCTTTTTTCCTAGGGTAAGGGGGACGGAGTAATTCTGTTAATTTTGTTAATTCTGTCTAAAAAACATGAAAGTCTTAGTCACTTGCGGGCCTAGCGCCGAATCGATCGACAAAGTCAGACAGATCACCAATTTTTCCACCGGCGAATTAGGCATTCTTCTCTGCAACACTCTCGCTCAACGCGGCCATGACGTGACTTGCTTCATGGGGCAAGCGCGCACATGCGCGGACAAGATTGACGAGCGCGTCGATGTGCGTTTTTTTACTTCGGTTCAAAATCTCAAGGAACAATGGAAATCTTTCCCCGCGCGCGATTCGATCGACGTCATTTTTCACGCCGCGGCGCTAGCGGATTATACCGTCAAAGCAGTTTTGAATTCTCAAGGAACCAATATTTCTCAGGCGAAAATTTCCAGCGGAGAACACGACGAAATTCTCATTCATTGCGCGCGCGCGGAGAAACTGATCGCTCAATTAAAGCATTTTTTTTCCAAAGCTTTGCTCGTCGGTTGGAAATATGAAAAAGAAGGCACGCCGGAGCAGGGGATACAAAAAGCTTTTCAGCAAATCGCACAATATCGCACCGACGCTTGCGTGCTCAACGGCGATGTTGTCGGCGAGGGATTTGTTTTCTGTCGTTGCGAAGGGCGACAGGACAAACTTCAAAATAAACGCGCTTTAGCGCAATTTTTAACTCAATGGGTGGAACAACAAATTAAACACGAGGTTAGCGTATGAAAAAAATAGTATTATTCTTGACATGTATAGGAATGTTACAGGGGTGCACATCGATTGAAGATGTGACCTCTGATTACGATTTTGTGCTCGGCGCGGATTATGTCGCGCCGGTTCGCAAACTCAGTGAAGAATTGCCGCCGTCGCGAATTTTATTTTTGCCGATCCAAAAAAACATCACGCCCGCGTACACGCAAAATTTTGTTGAAAAATTCACGGCGGGATTGACCGAGCGCAATTTGATTTTGCCCTCTACTTGGGGCGAGCGCAAGTCCGTGCCTTCGCGCGAAGAAGTGGAGCGATTGGCGCAAGAATCCAAGTGCGAGGTTGTTTTATTTGTCACGTTGGAGCAAATTTCCGTCTATCCTCCTCTGCATCTTAAAGCGGATGTTATGCTTCAAAAAATTTCCAACGACCAAGTTCTTTGGAGCGGCGTAGCGAATTACGACGCCGGTCAAGACGACGTCGCCAGCTCGGCGCGCCGCTATGTGCAACAAAAACTCAAAAAGACCAGCGCGCCCGACAAAAGCCTCTCCATTCTGCGCAATAATTATCTCTTTATCCAATTTGCCGCATCGCACTTAGCTCAACATCTGAATCGTTTGGCCGCGCCTCCGCCTCCTTCGCTCGAAGCGCAAGAACAGAAAAAGGCGTCTCAAAAAGAAACTACCAAACGTTAACAGTAGCTGTTAATCAATGTAGGTTTCCCATTTTTGAATGCGAGTTTGAATCAGAAAGTTGCATTCTTCTTTGGTCAAATCGGAAAGACGAAGCAAATTATCAAAAGCTTGAGGGTCTTCTTGTTGAGCTGGGCGTTGGGAAATACGTTGTTTAGATGCGAGTAAATCAATGTAATATTCCGTAATAGCTCGCCCCATATCTGTATAAGTATGCGAAGCAAGAGCGGCGCGAGAGGTTTGTTGTTTGAGAATGGAATGAGTCAGAGAGAGTAGCAACGGATCGGCTTGAACCAAAGGAAGCGCGTGCGCCGAGGCTTTTTGAATTAAAGCTTCTTCTTGCATCTAGTACCCTGACACATTAATTTCGATACATGGAGTTCAAGTAGAAATCCCAAGAGAACATTCTCTGGATTTTTTAATGTGATGGCAATTTCAAAATCCCAAACTCCAAATCCCAATCTCAAAACGCCCTTTTTCCTTCTCAGATATTGATGTCGGCGCTTCTGATGAGATCATGAACGGGAAAAAGGGCGGGTTTTTCAGTAGCCTGCTAGGATTCGGATTGATTTTCTTCCACCTGTTCATTTTCGAGTACATCCAAAAGACATTCTTTAAAAATAAGGAAACGCTGAGCGACAAAAAGCGGGTCGCGTTGTTCCGATGCGCCCGCATAAGTTTCGATAAAATCTTCGATGGTCATTTGATAATACTCTTCCGGATCTGTTTCCCATATTTTGGGATTAAAGGCGATGCGATGAGTGGCTTCGAAACAAAGAATCGAGGTCTCAAAATCAAGATAGTCAAAATCGTCGCCGAAGAGCTCGTAAATTTGCGTATTGGCATCGCATATCAAGTGCTGATCGCTGATATAACGCGCGATTTCGATGAACGATGTCACAAAATAATTCATTTCGCTCACTATAGCGTAAAATGGCGCAATAGCTACTGAATCTGGCGCAATTCGGCGAGGAATTCTTGGCAGAAGTTTAAATCATGTAGTGTGATCGTGGTAATGGAATCAAAATCAATAAAGGCGACATCCATACTGCCTTCTGGAGTGATGATCACAAAGGAAAGACGACGACTGTCAAAATCGCATTGGGAAATCCGGCCGTTAAATTGGACTCCATTGTTGAGGGAGAGCGTTAAAATCGGAATTTTAACATCCGATTCTTTTTCTTGTTTTTGTTTCGTGCGCACATAGGCGTCAAAAATAACTTCCATTTTTTTTGGCGGAAAAGATTCAAATTCAGCATTCATGGGATTGAGTCCATGTTGAAACGAAATGCGCATCCTGCCAAGCCCAAAGAAAAAAATGAGTGACTGTTAATTAAAGAAGGGATCGTTCTGTATTTGCAGAATCTCTTGACGGGTGTCTTCGCCGAATGGAGCAGAAGGATGATCTATGGGCATGGAGTCGCATTTGGCGGACACATTGAAAGTTTCTTGATGAGCGAGTTCTTCGGGATCCATGGCGATTTCCATAGGCGCATTTGCTTTAAGTTCAGACTGTAAATCAGGTTTTCTGACCAAAGGCATCGAGGAGCGATTTTCTTTTATTTTACTAACATGAGGAGGATTTGGGTTCGAAGTAGAAGCCGCCTGAACATAAATGATTCCAAAAGATAAAACAAAAAAAACAATGCAAAGCGCTAACTTAAAGGCGCTTATCAAATATTTACTTTCTCTTTGTTTCCTGCTCATGGGGTGATGGCCAACAGGCTTACCCTTGATATCGGAAAAAACCGCAAAAAACTTAAGAAAATTTTACAAAATTACATTCCCATGATGCAATAACCGGAATCGACATAAATCGTCTGTCCGGTGATAGCCGCCGCGCCGTCAGAAGCGAGGAAAACACCGGTGGCGCCGAGTTCAGAAGGCTCGACATTGCGTCGCAACGGCGAGCGTTGTTCGTAATGCGCGAGCATTTTTGTAAAGCCGGCAATACCGCGCGCCGCGAGCGTATTCATGGGGCCGGCGCTGATGGCATTCACGCGGATTTTTTTCTCACCCAAATCATACGCCAAATAGCGAACAGAGGCTTCCAATGCCGCTTTTGCCACGCCCATGACGTTGTAATTGGGCACGACTTTTTCCGCTCCATAATAACTCATGGTCATCATGCTTCCGCCGTTGGTCATCATTGGCGCGGCCGCGCGCGCGAGCGCGATGAGTGAATAAGCGCTGATATCGTGCGCCGTGGCAAACGCCGAACGAGTGGTGTTCAAAAACGAGCCTTCGAGCGCTTCTTTGGGCGCAAAAGCGACGCTGTGCAAAAGCAAATCCACGCGGTCAGTTGTGTTTTTGACTTTTTCAAAAAAGGATGCGATTTCTTCATCCTTGGATACATCGCAGGGGAAAATCGGCGTTTCTCCTCCGAATGTGGATGCCAAATCTTCCACGTTCTCCTTAAGGCGTTCGCCTTGATAATTAAAAATCAGCTTTGCTCCGGCTTCGTGCCACGCTTGAGCAATCGCCCATGCAATACTGCGTTTACTGGCCACACCAAACACCAATCCGACTTTTCCTTCTAACAGTTTTGAATTCATACTCTCCAACGTGCCAAAAATAGACCGCTATTGTCACGTTTTTTGTTGGGATGGGAAAAAGAAAGAATGATGAAGTTAAATGACATAACGAAAAGAGGACTGATCAATGATACACTCTTATGAATGTGCAATGAGATCATGCGCTCGAAAGGGGGTGTCGTCACGAGAGGAAAGTGAAGACACCCTCTAATGAAAACATCTTTGACCTGGTCAATTTTTCGGAGCAAATTATTTCTGTGAATATGTGGGAACTTCGCGAAAGAGAGAATCCATTGTTTTGCGCGCTTTAGATTATGAATGATGGTTCACGTCTTCTTGTCGGCGCGAGTGAAACTTGCTCGGATGTGCTTTATGCAACAAAATTTTTCGCGCCGGACGATGTCATTTGGTTTTCGCATCAAAGCAAAACGTATCTCATCCTCAGCAATCTGGAAATCGACCGAGGCCGCGCGCAAGCGCGAGTGGATAAAATCCTCTCTCTCTCTGATTTTGCAGAGAAATTGGAATCTAAACTCAACCGCCGTCCTTTCAAAGAAGAAGTTATTCTCGAAGCCTTTCAACAGCGCGACATCGCTCAGGCGGAGGTCCCTCTATATTTTCCTATTCATATCGCCGATTTTTTGCGCAACAACGGCGTGAACATTTCTGTTTGCGAAGACGAATTTTTTCCAGAACGCAAAACAAAAAATGCGGAGGAAATCAAACACATCACTCGCGCGCTTCGCATCGCCGAAGCCGGTATGGAACGCGCCTTTGAAATTCTTCGCGCTTCTAAAATTCGAGGGAAATTTCTTCATTGGGGGCAGGAAAAACTGACCTCCGAAATTCTGCGCGGAGAGATCGACGCTACGATGGTTCGTCTCGGCGGATTGCCCTCGCGTACGATTGTCGCTTGCGGACGTCAAGCCTGCGATCCGCACGAAGTCGGTCATGGTGTATTAAAACCTCATCATTCTATTATCATAGACATCTTTCCTCGCGATCAGAAAACGGGCTATTACGGCGATCTTTCCCGCACGGTCGTCAAAGGGCGCGCTTCTTCTGCTTTGACCCGCCTATACGAAACTGTCTTCAAGGAGCAAGCTCGTCTTTTGCAAATTCTCAAACCCGGCATTTCCGGCGCTATGCTTCATCGCTCTCTTCTCTCCAACTTCGAACAAGCGGGATATCCCACCGAACTTCGCAATGGCCGTTGGGTTGGTTTTTTTCATGGAACAGGTCACAGCATAGGTCTTGAAATTCATGAACCTCCGCGTTTCATGCACACCGATTTTTACGAAGGACTCGTCATGACCGTCGAACCCGGCCTCTACTATCCAGAAATCGGCGGTGTTCGACTGGAAGACCTCATCGTCGTCACTAAAAATGGAAACAGAAATCTGACGAAGATCCCTAAATTTTTAGAAATACATTAGCCGCGGCCGTTTTTCTTGCGACGGTGTTCGTCTTTGATGGCGGAATAAAGAATCGCTTGTTCTCCGTATTCAATCCAAGGTCCGTAAGGCACTTCATCGGCTTCCACGAAACGCCAGTTGGCTTTGTCCAATCCTTGCATGCCTAAATAATCGCGCAACGCCGGCGAAATATCCAATCCTGCTCCGGAATGAATCCTCGGTCGGTCTTTGCCAAAAACATACTTCGCATGATCATAACGAAATGGTCCCACATCTTCCCATTGAGCAAACGCCACTCTGCCGTGATGCTCGATCATGATCCAGCGTCCTTTGCATTGCGACTTCAAAGGGTCTTTTTCCCAAGCTTTTTGATCCCACCAAGGCACATATTTTTTGGCCAATCCGGGATATTTGACGTCGTTGAACGGCAGTGCCACATAAAATGGGTTTAGGGTAGGAGCAAATTTCTTTGGGAGAGTTGTTTTTCCTGCCGTAGCGACTTTGACTCGCTTGATTGGACAATCCACGCCGCCGAAGTTGCGTGTCCAAGCTTCATCCCACGCGCTCTTATAATTAGTCATTCGATTGTACCCTGATGCGCCTTCGCCAACCCAAAAGCACGTGGTGACGATATTATTTTTCCATGGATAATTTGACGCAACTTGCACGTCCTTAAGTCTTAATGGAGAAGTCGTTTTTGCTGTTGCCAATCCAATGGCAACAAGAGACAAAAACATCACTACAAATGCACGTAACATTCTAAGGTATTGTAATTGCATAACTTATTCTTCTTGTCAAGTTTTTTGCTGTTTCCACATGGATTTAAGCAAAAAACATACCATGCATCTACCAATCAACGGGTATTTCTTTGACAAGTCCAGTTTTTGAATGGACGTACGAAACCTTTCCGTGATTCATTCCATATTCATGCAATAACTTAGTGGTTTTGACGTCAAAACAGCAGTATTCTGCGATCTCGCGGATTTTTCCCTGCTTCCACCATTTGAGCGCTTCCATGCCGTCGGCTGTTTTACCTACGCCCAAAGAAGCCTCTGCCACGGCATTCAAGCTAATTCGATGTCCAATCACGTGCTCGATGCTTACCATCAAATCCAATGTCGGAACCTGACTCAAATCAAACAATGAATAAGGAGACAGCACCGCATAATCGAACTTAAGCACGTTAAAGCCAATGACTTTATCCGCGCGCTGGAGTTCTTGAATTAATTGAGGCGCTTCTTTTTCCGTATAGACATAATACGCTCCGCGTTGCGTACTGTAAGTCACCGCAATCGATAGTCCCATTTTCGAAACGTTGTGCCACCCGCCCACATCATAGGCGCTTTTTTGGGTTTCCAAATCAAAGTAAACAAGATTTTTACTTTGATGCATGACCCTTTTGCCGCGATTCTACTTTTTGCGAATCGTTGTGGCCGGTTCGTTGGCTCGGATGTTGAATTCCTGCACGATTTTCTGCGCGGATGGATTACGGGAAGTCATATCGAGCAAATCCCGACATATTCCCGTCAATCGCGCATCGATCGCCTTCGCTTCATTCAAGGCGGGTTGAAGCTGTTTCACGGCTTGATCAAGCTGACGTTTTTGATCGACTCCATTGTAAATTTGGAAGCTACCTACCACCGTCATAGCCAGCAGAAGAATCAACACCGGCAAAAAACTATTATAATTTTGTTGGTCCATAATATTTATTTAAGGGAAGTTTTTCTGAACGCCGTCCTGTGTGATCACTACTTTCAAATCACGCCGCTTCATCAAATCTTGCAAGGGCTTATCCTGTTGAGCCTCCTGCGCGATACGCAACGTTAGTTGCCGTATCAACAGGTCTTTTTGCCTTGCTTGGTTGATTTCCATTTGTGTTTGAATGACTCCTTGATTGAGTCCCTGCACTTTATGCGCCAACCACAATTGCGCCAGCAACATCCACCCCACCACACCGGATAGCACGATTAAGATTACCCATTGGTTTCGTGTCATAATAAAACGTGTTTACTCACTATCGCCGTTAAACACAACAAAATTTTTGTTACTCGCAGAAAAATCCGTAACATCGTCTCTCCTGCAAATAACGATTTTTAGATTGATCTCCTTGGGGATGCGCGACGATTCCTGCGGGGAAAGAAACATCTTCTTCCGTTAATTCCTTCATCCATGAGAGTTTATTTTTTCCTTGCGCCACAAACCAAATTTCCCGAGCAATATTCAAAAGCGGCAAAGTCATCGTGAGACGATACGCTTCCAATTTTTGCACGTAACACCATGCGGTATTGCGTTTTTCTTCCAAAAGAGGAGGCGTGTCGGCAAACAATGACGCCGTATGGCCGTCCTCGCCTATGCTTAAAATCACCAAATCAAAACGCGGCGGACGCCCCGCTTCGCTGAAAAGTACGCGCTCGTAATCCGCCGCCGCTTCTTCCGGTTTGGTGAGTTCGGTTTTCCAGCGATACAATTGGATTTTTCGCGGATAAAATGCCTGATAAATCATGCGATAGTTGCTCTCCGGTTTTTCGATCGGCACCCAGCGTTCGTCGGTGATGAAACATTTCGTCGCCTCCCATGGCCATTCGGCCGTTGCTAATTTTTTGTAAAAAGGCTCCGGCGTTTTCCCTCCAGCCAATGCCACCTTAAAATCTCCGCGCCTTTGCAACGCCTCTCCGCCCACACGTCGCCAATTCTCCATCAACGCTTCTATCCACGCATTTTCATTTTCAAATTCATTTAATTCCATAAAGAGAGAATCTTGCCAATTTCTGGCATAATGTCTAAATCATTTCTTTTCATGAATCAATTACCCTCAAATCCTTCTCTTGAAGTTCCTATAAAAGTTTATTTTTACGATACCGATGCAGGCGGGGTGGTGCATAATATTGCTTATTTGCGTTTTGTAGAGACGGCGCGTTCGCAATTGGCGGAGTATATGGGATGGGCGTTGATCGATATGCTGGGCGAGAGTTGTCCGGTGGTGGCCCGCACGGAGATTGATTACATCAAACCCGCTAAATTAGGCGATAAGTTGATGATCAAAGGCAAACTTGTCTGTATGGAAAAAGTCCGCTTTTATCTCGCGTTTGAAATTGTGCGAGTGGTCGATTCCGCGCTTATTGCCAAGGCTCTCCAAACAATGGTGACCGTTGATCTCAAAACCGGCCGTCCCCGACCTCTTCGCAAAGACTGGCTCCTCCAATGGAGCAATCTTGTGAAAGAAAAATAATTGAGATTGCGAGCGATTCTTATCTGGCGGCAGATTCTTGAAGTGAAACATCCGTATTCTTGACCGCGAAAATTTCTTTCGCTAAGTTAGATGCATGAGCAAAGCGGCGAAGGAAATTTCATTTGAAGAGGCGATGGGAAAGTTGGAGAAGACCGTGGAGCAGATGGAGTCGAGGGAGTTGGAGTTGGAGCAGATCATTGCCAAGTATGAGGAAGGGATGAAATTGGTGGAGTTTTGCGAAAAAAAATTGACGGCGGCGGAGCGTAAAATTGAGCTTTTGACCAAAACCAAGTCCGGAGACGTCAAAGTTTCTCCGATGGAAGAAGATTTTCCTTCTGATGAAAAGGCAGGCGGGGAGGATAGTTTATTTTGAAACTGGAATGTCGGGGGCAAGTTTTCACATTGTTACAGAAACGGTGAAAAACCATGACCCCTTAGATTTTTTAGGTTTTACATCAAGGTTGAATTAGCTATTATTGTTCTTTTGCGCGTTATGGCACGTATTTTGGACACGATTGAGTCGCCGGCGGACGTCAAAAAGCTCTCAATGGAGCAATTGAAGACGCTGGCTGAAGAAATTCGGCAGGAGATGATTACCGGTTTGAGCAAATGCGGGGGGCATTTGGCGCCGAACTTGGGAGTGGTCGAGCTGACCATCGCCATGCATTACGTTTTTAATACGCCGGAAGATCATCTGGTGTTTGATGTGAGCCATCAGTGCTATATTCATAAGTTGCTCACAGGCAGGAGACAACGCTTCCATACCATTCGACAAGAAAATGGACTCAGCGGATTTATGAATCGCGCGGAAAGCCCGCACGATTCCTTTGGCGCGGGACATGCGGGCACGGCAGTGTCGGCTGGGCTTGGATTAGCAGTGGGGCGAGATATACGCAGGGGCAAGGAGCATGTTGTTGTGTTGGCCGGCGATGCGGCATTCACGAACGGCGTCACGTTTGAGGGACTCAATAATATTTCCCAGCATACCAAACGGCTGATCATTGTTTTGAACGACAATGAATGGTCGATTGATAAAAACGTCGGTGCAGTGGCGAATTTGTTTAATCGCATTGTGACGCATCCGAATTATTTTCATTTGCACGAAAAAGCCTCGCAGTTTTTGGAGCGAGTCGGAGGCAAACAAGCGATTCGCGTGGCCAAGCGCGCCGAAGAAGCGGTGAAGGGTTTGCTTCTACCGAGTTTGTTGTTCGAGGATTTGGGGCTGACGTATTACGGGCCGGTCGATGGACATGATTTTCCGACGCTGATCAATTGTTTGGAATTTTTGAAGAAGGCGAATTATCCTGTGATTCTTCATGCCATGACCAAAAAGGGCAAAGGGTTTGAACCGGCGTTGCAAAAGACAAAAAAATTTCACGGTTTGGGGCCTTATGACCCTGAAACAGGGGAAACCAAACCCAGCCCGCGCCCGACGTATTCGGAAGTTTTGGGCGACACGCTGATCAAATTGGCAGACGTGAATCAAAAAATCGTCGCTATCACCGGCGCAATGCCTTCGGGAACGGGATTGGATCGTTTCCAGCCTCGGCATCCGGACAGATATTTCGATGTCGGCATCGCCGAGGGGCACGCAGTGTTATTTTCGGCGGGACTTGCCGCTAAAGGTCTCAAGCCTTTTTGCGCGATTTATTCGACGTTTATGCAACGCGCGTACGACATGGTGGTGCACGATATTTGTTTGCAGAATTTGCCCGTGGTCATTTGCATGGACAGAGCGGGGCTCGCCGCGGATGATGGGCCGACGCATCACGGATTGTTTGACATCTCTTTTTTGAGATCGACGCCGAATTTGACGCTTATGGCGCCGAAAAACGGCGACGAATTTGTGGATATGCTCTACACGACGGCGCAATATCAAGCGCCGATAGCAATGCGTTATCCGCGCGGCATGGTGATGGAGGAAAAAATTAAAGAAGATTTTCAATTACTGCCTATCGGAAAAGCGGAACTTCTTCAAGAGGGTAAGCAAATCGCGATCTGGTCGTACGGCACGATTCTTCCTTTGGCGCAGGAGACGGCGGAAAAATTGCAAGAGCAGGGATACTCGGTTTCGCTGGTGAATGCGCGTTTCGCCAAGCCGCTCGATATCGACACGCTCCAACTCACCGCCAAAGACGCTGGATTGGTGATTACATTTGAGGATCATGCGATTCAAGGCGGCTTCGGAAGCATTGTTTTAGAAGAACTGCAAAATCTAAAAATCAATACTCCCGTCGTGCGCATCGGCTGGCCGGATGTGTTTATCGAACACGGCAAACAGGATTCTCTCCGCAAAAAACACGGTCTCACGGTCGAAAACGCCCTCAAACAAGCCTCGCCTCATTTAAAAAAAATGAAGCCTGAGTCGCCCGTCGGTCACCCTGTCGCGGCGTGAATTGGCTCCACTCAAGATCTCAATTTGAGCCGATGTGCATCCACATAAGAATCGATTGCCGCTCTCATGAGTCGCTGATATTTGACGCCTGTTTTGCGCGCGGCGGATTTGAAAAAATTTAAACTCCGTCGGCTAACGTTGAGAGTGATTTTTTCGTGATCCATGCCGGACGCCAATTCTTGCGGCGAAGGAAGAAAATCTGGAATCACTTTAAGCCTGCCGACAACTTCACCTTGATCATCCGTGTAACGAATTTTTCTTTTCATAAATTTTTTTACCTTTCCTCCAATATCCCGCGCCGATGATTCGAATGACATCGCCTCGCAAGACAAAACGCACAGTTAGAATTCCCTTGCCATCAAATCCAACGCAAAACCACCGGGGTTCTGCAACACTATGCCTCTCATCGATAGTGATCACACGTAAAGGATCTAAAAATGCTTTTTGAGATTGCGAAAAATCTACGCCATGTTTGATGAGATTAATCATTTCTTTTTCGCCATCTCAATGAAACTGCATGTTTTGCTTTATGCTAAATATATGTATAATTGTCAATATTATTTGCTTAATAGGTTCCTTTAAAATCTGCTCTGAAAAAACATTGTACAACGTTTTCGTCTTCATATTATATTGTGGAATGAAAATCGTTGTTGCTTATTCGGGAGGGTTGGACACGTCGGTGATTTTGACGTGGTTGAAGGAGAATTATAATGCGGAGCTTATCGCGTTTTGCGCGAATATCGGGCAGGAGGAGGAACTGACGGGGTTGAAGCAGAAAGCGATTCGCACGGGCGCGAGCAAGTGTTACATCGATGATCTTACGGAAGAATTTGCGCGGGATTTTATTTTTCCGATGATTCGCGCGAACGCGCTTTATGAGAATCAATATTTTTTGGGCACAAGTATCGCGCGTCCGCTTATCGCCAAACGCCAAGTGGAAATCGCTCTCAAAGAAAAAGCCGAGGCAATTGCTCACGGCGCGACCGGGAAAGGCAATGACCAAGTGCGTTTTGAACTGACCGCCGCCGCACTGGCGCCGCATTTGAAAATTATTGCGCCGTGGAGGGAATGGGAATTTCAGGGGAGGACGGATTTGATCAACTACGCGAAGAAGCACGGGATTCCCGTGCCGGTGACGGCGGCCAAGCCGTATTCGATGGATAGAAATCTTTTGCACATCAGTTTTGAGAGCGGGATTTTGGAAGACCCTTGGGCGGAACCTCCGGTGGATATGTTCAAATTGACCGTTTCTCCTGAAAAAGCGCCAAATAAACCGGAATACGTTGTTTTGGAATTCAAAAGCGGCAATTGCATTGCGGTGAACGGCAAAAAACTTTCGCCCGCCAATGTGCTTCGCGCGCTGAACAAAATCGGCGGACGCAACGGCATCGGGCGCGTGGATTTGGTGGAAAATCGCTTTGTGGGAATGAAATCGCGTGGCGTTTATGAAACGCCCGGCGGCACGATTCTGCATTTTGGGCATCGTCAGATCGAAACGCTCACCATGGATCGCGAAGTGATGCACATTCGCGACAGCCTCATCCCGAAATATTCCGAGCTCATTTATAATGGATTCTGGTTTGCGCCGGAACGCGAATTTTTACAGGCGGCGGTCGATCACAGTCAGCAACATGTGACCGGCACGGTGCGTTTGAAATTGTACAAAGGCAATATCACCACCGTCGGCAGAAAAAGTTCAGTTTCGCTCTACAATCCGCAAATCGCCACCATGGAAGCCGACGCCGGCGCGTACAACCAAGCCGACGCCACAGGCTTCATCCGCCTCAACGCTCTGCGTCTCCGCACCTTCTCCGCTGTTCATAAAAAGTGAACCACGAATAGCACGGATAAATACGGATTACACGAATGTTTTGTATTCATGTAATCTGTAGTTCAATGTTGCGCAGATTCGTATATCTTATGTGTCGTTTTGTATGACAGCAAAAATTCTTTTAAGTTTTGATTTGGAAGAATTTGATCTACCGATCGAATATGGTTGTGACATTTCGCAAGAGCAACAATTCGAAATCTCGCGCCAAGGCTTGGAAAATATAGAACAATTGTTAAATGAACTTCGCATTCCGGCGACGTTTTTTACCACCGCCGTATTCGCGGAACATTTTCCGGAAAAAATTCGCGTACTCTCTCAAAAACATGAAATCGCTTCTCACGGCGAGAAGCATAGCGCGTGGGATGATGATGTACCTGCCCGCTCCAAGCAAACCATCGAAAAAATTTTGAGAAACCCGATTGCGGGATTTCGCCGCGCGCGATTACAAAACGTGGATTACGCCGCTCTGCAAAAAGCCGGTTATCGTTACGATTCCTCGCTTCATCCAACATGGATTCCCACTCGTTATAATCATTTTTTTGCGCCGCGTACGATGCGTCATGTGAAAGATATGATTGAAATTCCTGTTTCCGTTACTCCCTTGATCCGATTTCCTCTCTTCTGGCTTTCATTCAAAAATTTTCCTCTTCCAGTGATAAAATTATTTTCGATCTGGACATTGCGCCGCGACGGCTATCTTAATCTTTTTTTTCATCCTTGGGAATTTGCCGATTTATCCGCTTTTGCTCTGCCTCGTTATATTAAGCATCCTGATAACGGCGTCCTTCTTGATCGTCTCAAACGGTATCTTGAATTTTTGAAACCGCACGGCGAATACATCACCTTTTCTCAATTTCTTTTGCTTTGTAGAAATACTGCATCATGAGGGGGCATGCTCCCGTCAAGGGGTCATGGTTGCACAGACTCGTCAAGGGGTCTGGTCAACTCGCACTCGCTTCGTGTGCGTGGTGATCTGACCCCGACCTTGTGACGTGGCTGTGCAAACTTGACCTCGAATGTGCGCAATGGCATTCTTTTCTACAGAGCAAATTCCTTTCAAATTTTTCTTTGCGTTCTTGGCGAACTTTGAGAGAGATAGAGACACATGTTATCTTCCCGTTTTTGGTCGATCCTTTATTTTTGTGCAATGCTACTCATCGGCGCGTCGTATCTTGCATGGGCGGCGAGCGGCTATGCTATGGGCGAACCGGATTGTCTGTGGTTTTTGCCGCCTGCGGTGAGCCAACATCTTGGTCATGGTTTGTATAATTTCATTCATGAACCTTCGCACATTTTCGATCCTGCAGGACAAAACCGTTTTCTTTTTTATCCTCCCGGTTTCCAACTTTTCTTGAGCGCATTTCTCATCGAACCTACCGGTCTCGGCGCATTGCTGACACTCGCTTCGCTCAATTTTCTTTCTCTTTTTCTTTTTGCAATTCTTATTTATTCGCTTCTTTCGCGCGCATCTTTCACAGGGTATAAATTTCTCCTTGGATTGCTATCGCTTCTTGCGTTTTCAACGTATTTGGGGGGATTCCGATTGGGCAGACCGGATTTTTTGGCGACCTTTTATATTCTGTTGATGATTTTTATTCAGCGAAGCACTCGCGCGCCATTGCGCGCAATTCTATCGGCTTTGCTTTTGGGATTGATAGCGTTTGCGCATCCTGTTGCCGCGCTTTTTACTTCTGCTTTGCTCGGGTTGGACTATGCGATTCGGCATCCGTGGAAACAAACGCTGATGTCTCTTGCCGGTATTTGCGGAGGCGGGGTTGCTATATTTCTTATTTTTATGACGGCGAGTCCGCATGGTTGGCGCGATAGTTTTCACGGCATTCTTTTGCACGCGCAAAATACGATGGTGGATGGCACGCATCATCCGTTTTTTAAGTACGCGATCATGCACACTTACGCGACATGCTACGGCTTGCTTTTTTTTGCGTTTCTTTTTGTTTCCGTGTGGATGTTGTGGAAACGCCGCCGTGATCTTGTTTGGAAAAGAGGAGTTTTTATTTTTTCCTGTGTTTTTTTATTGTTTTGTTATCGCTTTGTCGGCATTGCGTGGGATCGATGTTATAATTTATGGGTCATTGCGCCGGTCATACTGCTTGCGCTGATTGTTGGCCTGCAAAAAATTTCCGAAAATCATCGAAAACATTACGCCGTTGCGCTGGCGGTATTATTGTTTCTCTGTTCTATCGGTTATTTGCATACATCGTTATTGTTCCCGTATTATTTGAAATACGGATACAAATACCACGACGCGCGTAAGGATTTTTCCCAGTTTTTAACAGAAAATCCCCTACAAATTATTGGCGTGAGCAAATCGCTTTGGGTTTTGTCGGAAGATTATGCACGGATGCGCAGTTTTGGTTTAAATCCTGCACATCTGCGTAGTCGTCCGGACTGGATTGTGCTCCAGCAACGTTACATGCTTGTTCATACGTCAGAACCGCCCCATTTTGATGGATACACGCTTGTTCAGCATCATTTTACCTCTCTGAAGCCAAAAATTTTCGGCCTTCAACTTTCTTCTTCTATGCCCGGTTATTTTTATGCGGTTTACAAGAAGAATTGAGTGAATTTTGAATGATTTTTTTCTTTCAGATTTTTTCTTTCTGCTTGACTTCCTTAGATGTACGGGAAAAACTCCCATATATGAAATGCGTAAACTACGGAGTCATTCCGTGGGCGCCAACCGGCAGGGGAGAAGAGAGAGCGCGTTTTTTATTCAATCAACTCAAATTAAAGGAGATTCTATATCTATGAAAATCATCATTAAGGGATTGGCGGCGCTGGCATGCGTCATATTTACAGCGCAAGTCGTATGCGCTCAAGATGCGGAAGCTTTGGCAAAAGAAAGCGAAGCCGCAATTGCCGCGACCGCAACGACTAAACCCACGGCTCAAGCCATCATCGACAAAGTCAATGAGGGTTGCGCGTTGCTTGAAAAAGAGGGAGCCGCCGCTTTTCCTAAATTTCAAGGGAAAGACAGCAAATTCTTCTTTTGCGGCACTTATATTTGGATTCATGACATGAAAGCCATGATGCGTATGCATCCCATCAAATATAAGATGAATAATACATCTTTGGCTGGGTTTAAAGATGCTAACGGCAAACTCTTCTTCTTAGATATGAATGAAGTGTGCGCCAAAAAAGGCGCGGGTTGGGTCGATTACATGTGGCCTAAACCGGGTGAAAAAGGCGCTTCGCGTAAAATTTCTTATGTGAAGCTCGCCAAGCATGGAGCAGATGAATTTGTCGTCGGTTGCGGGGTTTATGACCTCACCGATGCCGAAATGCAGTCGCTTCTCGGCAAATAAAACATTTTAACGCCTGCCGGCTCTGAGGATTTCAGGGCCGGCGGCCAATGTTTTTTTGTCACTGTTCACATTTAAAAGAAAGTAATTAACCGTGAAAATTTCATTAAATAATCTCAGTTTGAAGGCGAAGCTCGTTGGTTTTGTTGGTGTAGCTTTTGCGCTTTTGATCGTTTTGGCTGTTGCGGTCGTCATCAATTATTTGAGTATCGAATCAACTTACACGTTGCGAGCCAATATTAATCAGATCGCAAAAAAAATCTTGGATAGCCAAGGTTCGGGGAATACGGCCACGGGAGACGCCTTGGATGAGATGAAAAAACAATCCGAGGAAGCCTTTTGCGCCGGTGAGGCTGAATTGAAAAGCATCGGCTCTTCGGCCGCAGAAATGCGAGCGAAATTCCAAGAATATCAAAATTTGTTTAAGGAATTTATGATCGCTTCGTCTCAGGTGAATGAGATTAAGGCTGATATCAATAGCACTTTAGTCTCCGCGCAAAAAGATTTGGATGTCATTATCAATACGTTGACCGAAAAGCAATTTGAATTACGAATGTCAGGCGATGAGTTATCGGCGCAAGAAATTGAATTGTTGAATATCGCAAGAGATTGCAAAGTCGCTCTATTAAAGTTTGAAACGACATTCCAGCAACAGAGTATTACCGGTGGCGCCGATGAAGGCGTTCTTGCAAATTTTAAGACAAAAACGACAAAGGAAATTAATGATGCTTTAAAATCTTTAACCGTTTTAGTGCCGTCCACTAAAAATAACGATTTCATTCAAAAATCCAAAACGATTAAAACAAACACAGAAAGAATTATGCCGTTAGTAGAGAGCGGCACGTTGGCGATTCAACAGCAACTCAAAGTTGCGGGGCAAATGAAAGAAACTTCCGATGCCATTCTTGAGGCTAGCGATCGGCTTTTGGTCAGTCAAAAAAGCAAAGCTGTGACCATTATTTCTACGATGATTATTGGCGGTATGCTCGGATTTGCGGTGCTGTCCTTTTTCCTTGTCACATCTATTACGAAGCCAATGAAAGTCATCCTTGATAACATGACGGATATTGCTCAAGGAAAGGGCGATTTGACGGTGCGTTTGAAAATTTTTAGCAAGGATGAAATTGGGCAGATGGCGGCGCGATTCAATGATTTTGTGGAAAAACTTCAAGGTATCATGAAGGAAGTGGGAAGCAATGTCACTCCATTAGCTTCTTCTGCGGATGAAATG
The DNA here is from genome assembly GCA_049324635.1 of Verrucomicrobiota bacterium. Lineage (GTDB taxonomy): Bacteria > Verrucomicrobiota > Verrucomicrobiia > Methylacidiphilales > Verrucolacustridaceae > JBMONL01. Next base: position 42,655 of record JBMONL010000070.1, read on the forward strand.
ACTTCAACGGCTACGCATTTGGCGACGAGCGCAGAGCAAATGAAAAGTCAGGCTTATACCGTCGCCTCTGCCGGAGAGCAACTTTCGCATAACATCAATACGATGGCTAGCACGGCGGAAGAGATGTCGATTTCAGCCGATAATGTTGCTACATCGGTCAAAGAAATGACGGCATCTATCGGTGAAGTGGCCAAAAATTGCGCAAGGGAATCAGAGATTGCATCCAAGGCGAATCAGCAAGCGGTTGCGGCGCGCGAAGTGATGTCGAAACTCGGCGACGCGGTGCAGGAAATCAGTAAGGTGGTCGAGCTTATCGGAGCGATTGCGGATCAGACGAATTTGTTGGCATTGAATGCGACGATTGAGGCGGCCAGCGCAGGAGAAGCGGGAAAAGGTTTTGCGGTGGTTGCGAACGAAGTGAAAGAGCTTGCGCGGCAGAGCTCGCAAGCATCCGAGCAAATCGCCGGTCAAATTCGCAATGTTCAGACTAGTACGGAAACATCGGTTAAAACGATTGAAGAAGTTTCAAAGATTATTCAGGAAGTGAACCAAATCGCTGGAAATATTGCCAGCGCGATGGAAGAACAGTCAGCGACCACAAATGAAATTTTTAAAACCATTACGGGAGTTTCAGAGGCGTCGCGTTCGTTGGCTAAAAATGTTCAGGAAAGCGCCAAAGGAGCGAACGAAGTTTCCAAGAATATTCAAGGCGTCAATTCGGCGGCTCAAGAATCCGCCTCTGGAGCCAGTCAAACGCATGATAATTCATCCAAACTTTCTCAAATGGCTTCGCGTCTCAAGGAGATTGTCGGGACTTTCAAAGTTTAATGGCTGTTATAGAATCTCGTAAAATAAGCTGACTTAAGGTGTCAGTAAGTTGAGCAATGATTCGAGCGCAATTGCGAGGCTATCATTCTTGCTTTCATCCCAAAAGTCGTCATTGCGAGGAATTCGCCTCGACGTAGTCGAGGCGATGACGCGGCAACCTTAACGTTTTTTCTACATCGTGTGGTAAAGATGAAATCGACGATACGAGAAAAATTTTGTTTTTCCCTCTAAAAACG
>JBMONL010000071.1:0-6009 GCA_049324635.1 Verrucomicrobiota bacterium
ATCCTTTTTTGTAAAACAACTTCCACATCGAGGGCATTTTTTGTCTCATATTCTTTATTGCAGATACTACCTGCTCTTCTCCAACAATTTAACCCCTAAAACAGCCACCCCTTTTTTCCTTTATCCCAGATGTAAGAAATTCCCTTTATTGATGCTGTTTAAAAATTGTTCCCACTTGCAATTGATGTCCCCGAGCGAATTCGACGGCGCTCATGTGTTTTTTGCCTTCGAGTTGAACTTCCTTGATCCACAATCCGCATTGACCGGCACTCACCAAAATTCCTTCTTCAGTCACGCGCAAAATTTGGCCGCATGATTCATTCGCGGAAGAACCTATTGCTACGGAAAAAATTTTCAGCATTTTTCCTTCCGGCTCCAAGCGCGTGTATGCCGTCGGCCAAGGTATCATCGCTCGAATGTGACGTTCAATTTGCTCTGCGCTGTGCGTCCAATCGATCTGCCCGTCGGCTTTGGTTAATTTTTTCGCATAAGTCGCCAAAGATTCGTCTTGTTTTCTGGAAACGAGTGTTCCATTGCACATTTGAGTCAAAACATCCCCAAGCATGGCCGGCGCCAACTCCGCTAATTTATCTTCCAACGAAGCAGATGTATCCTTTGGCTCAATGGGAATTTTTTTTTGTAAAAAAATATCGCCGGCATCGAGCGTTTCTTCCACGCGCATGATGGTTATTCCTGTTTCTTTATCGCCGCTACGAATCGCCGCCGGAATGCACGCCGCGCCGCGATGTCGAGGCAAAAGCGAAGCGTGAATATTAACGATTCCCAAAGAACCCAGTTCCAAGATAGGCCGTTTTAGAATTTGCCCGTATGCGGCGACCACTACGATTTCCGGTGAAAGTTTTTTTAATTCCGAGACGACTTTTTCGTCGTTAATTTTTTCGTATTGAAAAATCGGGATATTTTTTTTACTCAAAAGAACCGCTTGTTTTACCTCTGAAGCATGTAATCGCTGATGCCGTCCAATTGGACGGTCTGGTTGTGTAACCACCCCCACCAATTCGATCTCTTGTGCTTCCATGAGAGATCGAAGCGCCGGCACGCCGATTTTGCCTGTTCCTAAAAATAGAACCTTCATCCGCTCCATTTTTAACGGATTTTATCATCGAGAGCAAGGTATGTGAAACAAATGAAACTCGGGATCAAGATAAAATCTTGACCCCGAGAATTTATTCGAGAATGCCTTTGACGAGTTTCCATTTTTCCGGAGAACGCGCGAGGCGGCCGAGGAGGAGTTCGCGTTCGTGACGGAACTCATCCGGCAGGCGATCGAAGAGTTGAAGGAAAAGTTCTTCGTGCGCCCAAGCTTCTTGTTTCCAAGCGTCGCGCTCAATGGTCATGAGATCAATGAAGCGTTCGCGGGAGAAGTCATCGAGTCCCGTCCAATCGATATCGCGATAGCGCGGCACCCAACCGAGCGGGCTTTCGATAGCGTAGGCTTTTCCGCGCGCGCGCTGAACAATCCATTTGAGCACGCGCATGTTTTCGCCGAAACCAGGCCAGAAGAATTCGCCTTTGTCGTCTTTTCTGAACCAATTGACGCAGAAAACACGCGGAGGATTGGGGATATGACGTCCGACATTGAGCCAGTGATTGAAATAATCGCCCATGTGGTATCCGCAGAAGGGCAACATCGCCATCGGATCGCGGCGCACTTTTCCGACTGCGCCGGCAGCGGCGGCGGTCGTTTCCGAGCCCATTGTGGAAGCCATATAGACGCCATGCGTCCAGTTAAAGGCTTGCGTGACCAAAGGCACAGCCGTGCTACGGCGTCCGCCAAAAATAAATGCGCTGATGGGCACACCGTTAGGATTTTCCCAATCAGGATCGATGGAAGGACATTGACGCGCAGGCGTGGTAAAACGCGAATTAGGATGCGAAGATTTTCGCCCGCAATCCGGCGTCCATTCTTTTCCCTGCCAGTCGATGAGTTTGGCGGGCGGAGTTTTAGTCATGCCTTCCCACCAGACATCGCCGTCCGGGGTGCGCGCGACATTGGTAAAGATGGAATTTTTCGAGCACGTCAGCATCGCGTTGGGATTGGAATCCATCGATGTGCCGGGCGCCACGCCAAAATAACCCGCTTCCGGATTGATGGCGTAGAGACGGCCGTCCGGGCCGGGCTTGATCCAAGCGATGTCATCGCCCACCGTCCAAATTTTCCAACCATTGAACGATTTCGGCGGAATGAGCATGGCAAAATTGGTTTTTCCGCACGCGCTGGGGAATGCGGCGGCGACGTAGGTTTTTCGCCCTTCCGGGTCCTCGACGCCCAGAATCAACATGTGCTCGGCGAGCCAGCCTTCGTCGCGCGCCATGCAGGATGCGATGCGAAGCGCGAAACATTTTTTGCCGAGAAGCGCATTGCCGCCGTAACCGCTCCCGTACGACCAAATCAGCCTCTCTTCGGGAAAATGAACAATGTATTTGTATTCGGGATTGCACGGCCAAGGCACATCTTTTTGACCTTTGGAAAGCGGCGCGCCGACCGAGTGCAAGCAGGGAACAAATTCTTGATCCTCGGCTAAAACATCCAACACTTTTTGCCCGATGCGCGTCATGATGCGCATGTTTTCGACCACATAAATGGAATCGGTCAACTCAACGCCAACGTGCGCAATCGGCGAACCTATCGGCCCCATACTAAAAGGAATCACGTACATCGTGCGTCCGCGCATACTTCCGCGGAAATGTTGCGTGAGTGTGTCCTTCATCTTTTTCGGGTCCATCCAGTTATTGGTGGGGCCTGCATCGTCTTTGCGTTTGCTACAAATAAATGTGCGGTCCTCCACGCGCGCGACATCTCCCGGATCGGAAGAAACCCAATAAGACCCCGGTCGCTTTTTAGAATCGAGAGGGATAAACGTGCCTTGTTGTACGCCCTCCGCTAATAAGCGATCGGATTCTTCTTTGGTTCCATCGCACCAATAGACTTGGTCGGGCTGACACATTTCGGCCATTTCTTTGACCCATTGGATGAGATGTTGATGTTTTGTGACGACATTAGGAGTTGGCTGTGGACTCATAATTGATGATGCTTTCTATAATAGAGTTAAAGTTAACATTGGCTGGCCGATTCCCCGATCCAAAAAATTCGAGCAACCGGAAAAGGTAAAATTGCTTCAACGCAATTACGTTGACAAGCAAATACTTCTCAACAAATTTAAAAATATTCGATCCATGTTATGAAATTTCTTTTTTATCTTCCGTCACGATTTGGGGAAGCAGTGCAAGATTGGGATTATGCGGAGAAACATCCTATGGGCGGGAGCGAGAGTTTAGTTTTGCGTTTGGCGCAATGGTGGAAAGCGGCGGGACATGAAGCGCGGATTTGCACCAAGTGGGAAGATTGCGCGAGCGCAACGTGCGATGTTTTTATTTCCATGCGAACGCTGGAGCCTTTTCAAAGTCCATTGTCCTCGGAACGACTGAATTATCTCTGGTGCCAAGACGATACGGATCAGCCTTTTCTCCAGCCTTTGCGCGATGTGAAAGTTGCCGAATATTTGTTCCATCATTGCGACGCTATTATTCTGCCTTCGCATTATGCGCTCACAAAATGGGCAAAAGAATTGCATGCGCCGGTGTCGAAATTAGAAATGATTCCCAATTCGATTCCGTTGGAGCGTTTCCAAAAAATTGATGTGGAAAAATTACGCCAACGTCCTCCGCGAGCGTATTACGCCTCTACGCCGCAACGCGGATTGAAAGAGTTGACGCAAAGCTGGCCCCGCGTTTTGGAAAAAGTTCCGGAAGCGCATTTACACGTGGCGAGTTCCATGAAGATGTACAATTCAGAGGACAACGCATCGCTTCAGGAACTTTTTGATCAAGTGCAAAAACTTCCTAACACCACCTACGTTGGCGCAGTGAATCAGGCGGAGATACGCAACATCGCCACACAATGCCGCGCGCTGGCGTATCCGTGCACGTTTGCGGAAACCGGATGCCTTTCAGCAATGGAAGCCATGGCGAGCGGTTGCGCCGTTGTAGCGACCGCGCTCGGCGCTTTGCCCGAAACTGCATGGCGTAATCCGCTCGTCGAATTTTCCGGCGACTGGCTCTCTGTGTGGACGCGCGAGCTGGTGCGAATTTTTACCGATGACGAATATTATGCGGACATCGCTCGTGGGAATCTCCACATCGCCGAACGCATGAGCACCGATGTCATCGCTCAACATTGGCTTTTGCGCATCCAGTCCGATTTCGCCGCGCGAGGATTGAAAATATAAAACAGCGCTATTTCAACCTTCTGTGCCACTTAATCGGATTTTGGGAACAATGAAAAACCGCATAAACAAAAATCTGATCATTGATGACTTTGTAAAAAACCGCATAAGAAAAAGTATCAAGTAATGCTCTATGATAGGCTTCGAAAACAGATTTGAAAATTTGCGGATTCTTTTGGATTAAGCAAAAGCAATTTTCTAAAGATTGCAAAAAATGTTCACCTAATCCCAAAAGTTATTCTTCATACCAATGATAAGTTTTTTCGACATCTTTTTTTGCTTCAGGAAGTAAAAAGATGGACTTCATGTTGAACTAAGAATAGCTTTTTTAGCTTTTGTCCAAGGAATCGCCGATCGGGGATTTTTGAGATAATTTTTATGTCTCTTGTGTAGCTCTTTTTTTTGCCATTCTTCCACAGGCATTTCATCACCATGAGAAGCAATATCTTTCCACAAATCCCTCACCAATCTCATTTTTTGTTTCAATGGCAACTCTTTCAATGCTTTGATAGGATAAACCATATGTGCAACATAAATCAAAAAACCATGAGTGACAAATCTTAAAAAAATGAACACCACTCCATTTCATCAACGCCCCTACATGGTGGTGTGGGAGGTGACGCGGGCGTGCGCGCTGGCGTGCAGGCATTGCAGGGCGGAGGCGCAGGTGCGCGCGCATCCGGAAGAATTGAGCACGGAAGAGGGATTTGCGTTGTTGGATCAAATTGAGCGGGCAAAACCGGAGTTGGTGATTTTTACCGGCGGCGATCCGATGCGACGCAAGGATATTTTGGATTTGATCGGTTATGCTTCACGGAAAAATAAATTTCGCGTGGCGTTGAGTCCGAGCGCGACGCCGCGTTTGCTCAAAACTGATTTTCAAAAATTAAAAAATGCCGGCGTGCGAGCAATGTCGCTGAGCATTGATGGGCATGATCGCGAAGCGCATGATGCATTTCGCGGAGTGAAATCTTCTTGGGATTGGACGATGGCAGCTATTCAAAAAGCCAAAGAAGCGGGTATTTTTTTACAAATCAACACCACCGTCTCCAAACACAATTTCCAAAAACTCGATGAATTTCGAAAACTTCTGGATACATTACAGCCCGATGTCTGGAGTGTTTTTCTCCTCATTCCCACCGGACGCGGAAAGCAGGAAATTTCTCTCAATGGCGAAGAAATGGAAAATTTGTTTTTGAAACTTTTTGAAATTTCAAAAAATATTTCGTACAAAATTAAAACTACCGAAGGCCAACATTACCGACGCATTTTGTTTCAGCAAAGGGGTCAGGTCACCACGCACACGAAGCGAGTGCGAGTTGACCAGACCCCTAGCGCGATTAACGACGGCAAAGGATTTGTTTTTGTTTCGCATACAGGAGAAATTTGCCCGAGTGGATTTCTGCCGATTGTTGCAGGCAATATCCGCCGCGAAGAACTCATCGACGTGTATCGCAACCATCCCGTCTTTCAACAACTCCGCTCCCCTCACCTCTTAAAAGGCAAATGCGGCGCATGCGAATTCAATTCCCTCTGCGGCGGCTCACGCGCCCGCGCCTACGCCTTCACCGGAGATTATCTCGCCCAAGAACCTTGTTGCATTTATAATTCGGCATTGGAGGCTCTGCCTCCAAACCTCCGCAAGGGCTACCGCCCTTGACCCACAAGCAATGCTTCGCATTGCAAGAGGGATTGCCAACTTCTAAAAGAAGTTGGACATTCCTTCATGCGATACGAAGTATCGCTTTGGGTGCAGGGTTGG
>JBMONL010000072.1:0-5980 GCA_049324635.1 Verrucomicrobiota bacterium
TTTGGCGACTGCATGCATCGCGTACTTGTCGTGTATTTCGTTTCAATACACTCCTCGTACGCAATGCGTGCATTCATCCAAAATCCGTTGCCGCGCGACGTGCGGGGGTTTTTCAACAACCTGTTAACCATGAAATACGCGCGCGCAAGCGCGGGCCTCAAAAAATCGTTTCAGAATAGGAAGAAAGGGCGCGCCGGTCATGAAACGCAAAAAATCGATGCGACATTTTTTAAAAAGATTTTTTCGTTCAGCGACGCGTTCTTGGGCCAACTCGGCGAATGCGCGTCGACTTTTTGAGTCACGGGTATTGATTTCAATGGTTTCTCCGGTTTCCGCGTCTTCAAGCGCAATCCATCCGACGGAAGGAAGTTCATATTCGCGCGGATCATCGATGCACACCGCGATGACATCATGCCGCCGCGCAGTGAGTTTTAATTCCGTTTCAAAATCTTCATCGATAAAATCCGAAAGAATAAACACGATCGATCGGTGATGAAAAATCCGGTTCAAGTAACTCAGCGCTTTGGCCAAGCGAGTGTTTGTATGCTTGGGTTGAAAATACAAAATCTGATGCACGAGATGAAAAATATGACTGCGCCCTTTCTTAGGCGGAATGAATTTCTCGACTTCGTCGGTGTAAAGCAAAAGCCCGATATTATCGTTATGTTGAAGCGCGCTGAGAGCCAACGTGCAAGCAAGTTCGGCGGCGAGTTCGCGTTTGCTTTGTTCGGTGGAGCCCAAAACGCCGGAAGCGCTCACATCTACAACTAATAAAATCGTCTGATCCCTTTCTTCTGTAAAAAGCTTAACGTACGGCGTGCCCAATCGGGCGGTCACATCCCAATGAATGCGGCGAACGTCGTCGCCAGGCTGATATTCCCTCACCTCTTCAAAATCCATACCTCGGCCTTTGAAGGCGGTGGTATAAAAACCGGAGATCACGCCTTCGGAAATTTTTTTTGCCGTGATTTCGATGCTTCGGATTTTACGAATGCGTTCTTCGGCCATCATAAGACACGGCACACATTATTAGACGGCGAAGAGCCAATGAACAGCATTTTTGCTCATCGGATTCAGTTGACCTTTTCTCAACTTTGGAGTTATTAATAACTCTATGAGCGAAGAGACATCTAAGCCTGTTGTTGCGGAACTGCGCGCCGAAGGAATATTGAGTCACATTTCGTCGGAAGACCTCGAAACACTCAAGTTTTACGGCGTTTTTGGCGAGTATGGCCCCGGAGAAATTGTCGTCCATGAAGGTTCGGATCAAAATCGTCTCTATGTAATTATCGCCGGCAGTTTGGAAGTTTTGATTCATTCCGGCGGAGAAGATATTGTGCTTGGGTCCATTGGCGCGGGAGATTGTATTGGTGAAATCAGCATTTTTGAACCCGGCAAGGCTTCCGCTACAGTGCGCGTCGTCGAAACGGCTGTGCTTTGGTATCTCGATGTCAATTCTTTGCAATCTTTCTTCGAGCAAATGCCCGTTGCGGGAGGCCAACTCATGCTCGGCATTGCGCAACTTTTAACCAAACGCTTGCGCCAAGCCAACCAAGCGATCGTGGCCAATCGCCTCTTGCCAAAATACCTCAGCGTCCGATCCGGAAAAATGCAACCGATCACCGCCCAAAATCTCGGCGTAGATGAAAAAAAAGAACAATCCGGATTACTCGGCGGACTTTTCAAAGGCAAAAAACAACCTCAAGCGCCTAAAATTTCGACTGAAATTAAAATCAAACCTAAGTCGGATAAGAAGGAATAAGTTTAAGGTTGTTAAAAAAAACGCCTGTCGTGCGGTTTTTTTTCAGTAGCCTGTTTAAGGGTTACGGCATGCGCGTTTTTCCGTTCTCTTAAACATTATCGACTAAGGTTGAAGTATTCAAAATCAACCCGACTTGACCATCGCCCAAGATCGCGGCGCCCGCAAGGTAAGGATTTCTTTTGAATTGTTCGGATAAACTTTTGATGACGACTTCTTGTTTGCCGATGAGTTCATCCACCATGACACAACGTTGCCGATGAGCGGATTCAACAACGATGGAGATCGACTGTGTAGGATCTGTGGTGCGAGGTTCGATATCAAATAATTTATACAGCCGCAACAAAGGCAACAAACGGCCGCGGACATTCACCATTTCGCCGCGTTGTTGTACGGTGGAGAGCATCTCGCGCGAAGGACGGAAGGATTCTTGCACTGAGAGCGCCGGAATAATGTAACGTTCATTGGCCACTTTAACAACGAGCCCTTCAATGATCGCCAATGTCAATGGAAGGTAGATGCTAAAGATCGCGCCTTGACCGGGCGTCGAAGTGATTTCAATTTTCCCACGCAATTTTTCGATATTTCTCTTGACCACATCCATGCCGACGCCTCGACCGGAAAGATCGGTGATTTTTTCGGCTGTGGAAAATCCCGGAGCAAAAATAAAACTGTACACATCGGCATCGCTCAAAGCATCGTTCGGCGAAGCCAATCCACGCTCTACCGCTTTGGCTAATATTTTTTCGCGATTCAAGCCAGCGCCATCGTCTTGAATTTGGATCACGATGCTACCGCCTTGATGAAACGCATTGAGTGTAATTTGACCGATGACGGATTTGCCGCGTTGACGGCGCACATCCGCCGGCTCTAATCCATGATCAACCGAATTGCGCACCATGTGAATCAAAGGGTCGCTGATTTCTTCCACAATCGTGCGATCCAATTCAGTCTCTTCGCCGACGAGTCTCAAATTCACCTGCTTGCCGGATTTTACAGAAAGATCGCGAACCACCCGATTCATTTTTTGAAAGGTGGAGCGAATCGGCACCATGCGGATCGACATGGCGGTTTTTTGCAACTCATTAGTGATGCGGGAGAGTAAAGAAAGATTGCGCATGAGTTTTTCGCTCTTGATCGAAACCAATTCTGGGGCTTGAGCAATCATGGATTGAGCAATGACCATTTCTCCCACCATGTCAAAAAGACTGTCGAGTTTTTGCGTGTCCACTTTCACAACTGTCGCCGCCACGCGCTCCATTTTTTCTTCCTCTGTCTTTACAGGTTGGGAAGGCTTGCTAGAAAACGAAGGAGCGGAAAAAGAAGTTTTGGCAGGGGCGGTTTTTACCGGCAAGGGCGACGAAACGACCGGAGATGATTCAACTCGCGCCGGAGAAGTCGGCTCCGATGGAGTCGATTTCCCCATAATCGCGTTTTTGACTCTGCCGATTAAATGACGTGTGGGAATCGCGATGGGAGCCGGAGGTTTTTGCCCTTTGATCTGTTGTTGAATTTCAAGAATGTATCGATTCACAACATCGCGTCCTTCAAGAATCAAATTAATGATACCGGAATGCACCGCGAGTTTTCCTTGGCGAGCCAAATCCAAAAGCGATTCCAATTCATGAGCAAGCGATTGAATAGGCACCAAATGAAGAAAACCTGCGCCGCCTTTCAAGGTATGAAAAGATCGAAAAACGGAATTAAGTGTCTCGGCGCTCAATGGGTTTTCTTCAAGCAAAAGAATGCCCTGTTCGATATTTTCCAGATGCTCGACCGCTTCGGTCATAAAATCGCCAAGCAAATCCGCATCGGCGATATCGGAAACAGAAATACACGGCTCATCTTCTTCCTCAACCGTAGAAGATGCGACTTCTGCGTTGGTAGTGATTTTTTTTGAGGGCGCTTCCACAGAAGAAGAAGGTGTAAAGGTTGCCGAAGGATTTTGATACAGGTTCTTAAGCTGACCCAAAAGATCGTTAAATAATTGGATATCTGCAGAAGTAAAAGGACGAAGCGCATCGAGAATGGCTTCAATTTGACTCAATGCAAAAAGAGCGCAACGATGAAACTGCGCCAGCGATGGAATATTTTCGGTATTTTCCGTGATATTGGATAACAAATCACGAACGGGCAATTGACCGCGATCCGTGCCGGATTCGGCCAACACCACTTCCATGCTCAATTTGTCCAAGTATTTCTGAAGCTTGGAAGAAATATCATCGCTTCCCATAAAAACCGGTTTGTTTCATTTCAATATGAGAGTTCAACGATTGTTTTTCCAGTTTTTCATAAGAAGCGCAAGAGCTTTTTAAGCATTACCTTTTAAAAGCGTTAATTTAATTTGCAAAATTCTGTTAATTCTGTGTAAAACTTGCCGAAGAGACAAAAGTATGAAACTCCCTTACCCCGAACTCACTCCCGACGAAGCCGCCGCCATGATTCAACACGATCAGACGATCGGTTTCAGCGGTTTTACGCCTTCTGGCGCGGCAAAAGTCATTCCTCCGGCGATTGCCCAACGCGCCATCAAAGAACACGCCGAAGGGCGGCCGTTCAAAATCGGCGTCGTGACCGGCGCGTCGACGGGGCCTTCGCTGGATGGCGAATTGGCAAAAGCGGACGCGATTTCCTTCCGCACGCCGTATCAATCGAATGCGGATTTGCGCAAAGGCATCAACGAGGGACGCATTCGATTTTTTGATATGCATTTGTCTCAAGTGGCGGATTATATCGATTTCGGTTTTCTTGGAAAATTCAACTGGGCAGTGATTGAAGCGTGCGATGTGACCTCAAACGGCGAAATTGTTCCCACCACATCGATCGGCACCAGCCCTACGTTTTGCCGCGTGGCGGATAAAATTTTGGTGGAATTAAATGATTTTCACCCTTCGTATTTGCGCGGAATACATGACATTTATGAACCCGAAATGCCGCCGCATCGCCAGCCGATTCCGATTTTGCGTCCTTCGGATCGCATCGGACAACCTTTTATTAAAGTCGATCCGAAAAAAATCGTCGGTGTGGTACGCAACAACATGGCGGATGAAACGACACCGTTCGACGAGCCGGATGCGGTGACGCGCAAGATCGGCGAAAACGTCGCCAATTTTTTGGCGGCGGAACTTCATGCGGGGCGCGTGCCAAAAGAGTTTTTGCCGATTCAATCCGGCGTCGGCAATATCGCCAACGCGGTCTTGGGCGCGATGGGCGACAATCCAAATATTCCGGCGTTCGAGATGTACTCGGAAGTCATTCAGGATTCGGTCATCGATCTCATCAAACACGAGAAATTAAAATTCGCCAGCGGCACATCGCTCACCGTCAGCCTCGAAGTGCTCAAAGATATTTATGACAACTTGGAATTTTTCCGTCCGCGCATGTTGTTGCGTCCGCAAAAAATTTCCAACAGCATCGAAGTGATCCGGCGTCTTGGCATCATCAGCATCAACACCGCGCTCGAAGTGGATTTGTTCGGCAACGTCAACAGCACGCATGTCATGGGGCAAAATCTCATGAACGGCATCGGCGGCTCAGGCGATTTCACGCGCAACGCGCATATTTCGATCTTCACCTGCCCTTCGACCGCTAAAGGCGGAAAAATCAGTTCCGTCGTGCCGTTGTGCAGTCACATGGATCACAGCGAACACTCCGTACAGGTCATTATCACGGAACAAGGCATTGCCGATTTGCGCGCGAAAGACCCGCATGAACGCGCGGAATTAATTGTGAAAAATTGCGCGCATCCGGATTTTCGCGACGAACTCTACGGTTACTTTCACCAAACCAAACGCGGACACACTCCGCAAACCCTCAACGCCGCTTTCGCCATGCACGTCCAATTTCTTCGCACCGGCGACATGCGCGGCGTCAACTGGGCTTCCCTCATCCCCAATTGGGGCCAAGAAATCGCAGATTGTTAAGGGGCTTCGCCCCTTAAAATCCCCACTAAAGGACTACTGTCCTTTAGAATCCTCCTTATGTGCGTTTATTTTTTGCGCAAAGCGCAAAAAATAAACGCACATAGGAAGGGTTTCTTAAGGGCGGTAGCCCTTAAGCAGGATTTTTAAGGACGGAGTCCTTAAACTAGAGCCTGTCCAAAAGTGAGCGATTTTTCAAAAATGCGAAAAAACGAAACTCCATGCGTTTGTTGTGCGGCACAAGATATCTCACTTGAGTTGATCTGCACACAGTGTCATCACTGTAGATGTCAAAAAATTC
>JBMONL010000073.1:0-5916 GCA_049324635.1 Verrucomicrobiota bacterium
ATCGCCGATGGACTCCGCGAACTCTTCCACACCCTCACCACCCCGCTTTTTAACTCCGACCCCATCCCCATCACCCCCGATCTCCCTTGGTTCTCAGACCCCTAAAAAAACAGAGGAAACTTCTGGTCATCGAATTATTTGACATCTACAGCGATGATGCTATAGGAAGCATGCTTGCGAGAAAAAATATAGTTTTGCGCATGGATTTATTTAGCGAATTTATCCATCGGGATACTCTATTCTCCTTAAAACTCAAAAACTGAATGACATTCCGGCGGAGCAAGGAGAGTAGGTTTTTGGGAAGGTTTTTTGAAGAAGTGGAATGACGTAAATGCCGGTGCAGTGGGCAGGGATGAGTTTTTGGATTTTGAGTTGTTTGAAGGTTTGGATGGTTTTTGCAATGCGTTGGGGGCTTGCGTTTGCGAGGTGCATGCCGCCGATGACAGCGTGGATGGGACGATCTTTTGTGAGTTTGCGAATGTAAAGTAGAGTGTTAATGACGCCTGCGTGGGCACATCCGAGGAGAACGACAATGCCTTTTGGGGTATCAAAGAAAAGCGCTTGATCGTCGAGGAGAGGATCGGGTGTATGCGCTTTTTTATCCAAGTAAAACGCGCCGCCCGTGTCTTCAAATTTTGTGATTCTTGGAATTTCTCCCGTGGCAAAGATGCCCGGAATAATTTCTGTTGAGGTGGTTATCAATCGCAAACGTTTGCCGAGATGTTTTTTGCCGCCGCGATCAAGGAATGGAATGCTTACTTTTTTGATTTGGCCGTTTTTATATTGCAGAAATTTTTGTTGAAGCGCGGCAGGATGCAGAAAAATCGGCGCGCGAGTTTGCTTCACGGCAAATTCGAGTCCGCCGACGTGATCGTAATGTCCGTGGCTCAATACAATGGCATTTGCTTGAGATAAATTGACTTTTAATGCGTGCGCGTTGTGAGGGAACGCGAAGCCTTGTCCGGTATCGAAGAGAATTTTGTGTTTGCCGCTTTCAATCCAATAAGAAATTCCATGTTCGGCGATGAGTCCTTTATTGCGAACCGTATTTTCAGAGAGAATGGTAATGCTGACGCCGCGCGGCATGAATACATCATTGCATATCGGTAAAAAAATAAAAGGTTGTTTTTATGTGTTATGAGCGTATGCTCATATCTCACATGACAAGACCTCTTCATCCGCGATGTATTCGTTTTTTCCCGACGTGCCGATATTTTAAGCCGGCGGGAATTCCTATGAGGGAGATTGAAGAAGTGGAATTGAGGGAAGATGAAATTGAGGCGGTGCGGCTTGCGGATCAGCAAGGTCTCTATCGGGAAGAAGCGGCGAAGAAAATGAAGATTTCGAGGCAGACCTTTGACCGCATCCTTCATTCCGCTCGCGGGAAAATTGCCGAGGCTCTTATTGGCGGCAAGGCGTTGAAAATTTGCGAACAAAGCATCAAAAAATCCAAGAAAGGAAAATAAGATGAAAGAAGATATAGCAATCGATAAACAAGAATCTGGTGTGATTTCAAAAGTTTTCGGTATGGGAAGGCGTCTTCGCAGAAGATTGGGTGCTGGACAAGGACAGGGTCGCGGACAAGGACAAGGGCGTGGTCGCGGAGGGCGAGGATATGGATGCATGGGGGGCGGTGCCGTCGGAACTTGTGTATGTCCGAAATGCGGATACCAAGAACCTCATCAGCGAGGCAATCCGTGCTTTCAGAAAAAATGTTCCAAGTGCGGCGAAGCCATGGTGAGAGGCGCGTGATGAAAATTATTTTTACAACTTCGGGTGATGATTTGAATGCACCTCTCGACGCTCGTTTCGGACGCGCGCAAAAGTTTCTTGTTTATGATTTGGAGAATGAGACTTTCGAGATCGTTGACAATCATCAAAACTTAAGTGCGGCGCAAGGAGCTGGAATTCAGTCGGCGGAAACTGTCGTGCGATTAAAAGCGAGTGCTCTTGTGACGGGACATTGCGGTCCGAAGGCGTTTCGGGTGCTTTCTGCGGCGGGGGTAAAGATTTTCACCACCGAGGCAAAAACAGTCAGCGAAGCGCTTGAGCAATATCGTTCGGGAAAATTGGTTGAAATGGCTTCGGCAAATGCGGAGGCGCATTGGTGATTCTTGCGATTGCATCCGGCAAAGGCGGCACGGGCAAAACAACTCTTTCGGTAAATCTGGCGAAGGCGTGGGGTTCTCGCGTGCAACTTTTAGATTGCGATGTAGAAGAACCCAATGCTCATTTGTTTCTCAAAGGAACAATGCACGCGCAAAAAATCGGCACGATTCCGATTCCTCAAATTGACGAATCGCTCTGCAATGGTTGCGGCGAATGCAGTCGTTTTTGCGAATACAACGCCATTGCCGCGCTGGAATCGCGCGCAGTTGTTTTTCCGGAACTTTGTCACGGATGCGGCGGATGCGCGAAAGTGTGCCCGCAAAAAGCAATTCAAGAAATTGACAGAAAAATCGGCGTTATTAAAATTATAGACGCGTGTGACATTACGTTGACGCAAGGAAAACTCGACGTGTGCGTCGCGATGTCGCCGCCGCTCATTCGCGGAGTAAAAATGCATTTGCAAAAAGATACACCTGCGATATTAGACGCGCCGCCGGGAACATCGTGTCCGGTGATCGCCACGATTCGAGGCGCGGATTTTGTTATTTTGGTTACAGAGCCGACGCCGTTTGGTTTGCATGATCTAAAATTAGCCGTGGAGATGGTGAAAAAACTCAACATCCCTTTTGGCGTCGTTATCAATCGAGTCGGCATCGGCGACAGCAGAGTTCACGATTTTTGCGGGAAAGAAAATATTTCGATTCTTCTCGAAATTCCCGACGACCGCCGCATCGCCGAGGCGTATTCCAGAGGAGAACTCATCGTGGATGCACTGCCGGAATATCGAGAGCTTTTTCAACAACTACAAGACAACCTAAAAGATAAAGAGAAAAAATGAAACTAGGAATCATCATCACTCAAACAGACCCTGAAACTGTTTTCAATGCTTTGCGTTTGGCGATCTACAGCAAGAAACAAGGAGATGAAGTAAAAATTTTCCTTTCAGGAAGAGGTGTAGAGATCAATCAAATCGAAGACGCGAAATTTAACGTTAAAGAACAGGCTCAAACTGCACTGGATGAGGGTATTCAGTTTTTCGCCTGTGGAACGTGCCTGAAATTACGCAATTCAAAGGGATCAGAAGTTTGTCCGCTTTCAACTTTGAAAGATCATTACGAAATTGTGAGGGACTCGGATAAGGTGATTACTATTTGAAATGAAAGAATTGGTTGTCATTAGCGGAAAAGGAGGAACAGGCAAAACCAGCCTGACGGCGAGCTTTGCAGTCTTGGCAAAGCAGGCGGTGATTGCCGATTGCGATGTGGACGCGGCGGATTTGCATCTGATTCTTTCGCCGAAAATTTACGAACGTCATGAATTTTGTAGCGGGCGCGAGGCGGTGATTCGCCAGCAGGATTGCAAAGGATGCGGACGGTGCATGAAACTTTGTCGTTTTGATGCCATCAGCAAAACATCTGAAAACAAATTTGAGATTGATCCGATTGCCTGCGAGGGATGCGGTGTATGCGTGAAGTTTTGTCCCGCGCAAGCGATTGATTTTGAAGAGCGACTTTGCGGCGAGTGGATGATTTCCGAGACGCGTTGTGGGACGATGGTTCACGCGCAACTCGACATTGCCGCGGAGAATTCGGGGAAACTTGTCTCTGCCGTGCGTGGCGAGGCTCGGCGCATTGCAGAGAAAGAAAATCGTTCTTTGATTCTCGTGGATGGGCCGCCGGGAATTGGTTGCGCAGTGATCGCTTCGATTACGGGAGCATCGGAAGTTTTGGTGGTTACCGAGCCAACGCTGTCTGGAGAGCATGATTTAGAACGAATTCTTTCTCTCGTAAAACATTTTTCCATTCCCGCGATGGTCTGCGTCAATAAATGGGACATCAATCCGGAAATAACCGAACGCATCGAAGCCAAAGCGCAACAAGCGGGCGCACGAGTTGTCGGGCGTATTAGATATGATCGCGCTGTTACTCTCGCTCAGATGCAGGAAAAAGCGGTTATGGAAACCGATGCATCATGCGCGGAAGATATTCGACAAATTTGGAACAATATCATAGGAGAAAATTAAAAATATGAAATGCGAACATCATGGAAATTTTTCCGAAATCGCGCGCAAGCACGCAACGAATCCGAGGAATTATGGGCCGATAGAAAATTTTGACGGTCATGCGCGGATTACGGGTCCCTGCGGCGACTCAATGGAATTTTGGATCAGCGTTATCAACGAAAAAGTCGCGCAAGTTTCATTCATCACCGACGGATGCGGTTCATCGCGTGCGTGCGGAAGCATGGCCGTGGCACTCGCCGAAGGCAAACACATCGAGGACGCGGCGGCGTTAAAGCAAAAGGATATTCTCGATGCACTTGGTAAGTTTCCGAAAGAATCCGAACACTGCGCGCTCTTGGCGACGAATACCTTGAAGGCGGCATGCGAAAATTACCTCGAAAATGCCTGCAAAGACTCGTGCAATGAATCGTGCGAAAGTTGCACTGCTGAAAATTGTTCTTCGCGCAAGCAACCCAAGGAAAATAAAAAAGAAAATGAAGATCGCGAAAAACTTCGCGCGCGGATGAGTCGAATACAGCACAAAATTCTCGTGATGTCCGGTAAAGGCGGCGTTGGGAAAAGCACGGTGGCAGTAAATCTTGCTGTATCGCTGATGATGTCTGGAAAGCAAGTGGGATTACTTGATACGGATATTCATGGCCCCAGTATTCCAACGATGTTGGGGCTCGAAGGCGAATCCATGATCCAACGCGAAGAAGGACTGATTCCTATTGATGCGAATGGATTAAAAGTTTTGTCGCTCGGTTTTTTTCTGAAACATACCGATGTCGCCGTCATTTGGCGCGGGCCGATTAAAATAGGAGTGATTCAGCAATTTCTTAAAGACGCCGACTGGGGCGATTTGGATTATCTGATTATTGATGCGCCTCCGGGAACCGGCGACGAGCCGCTCTCCATTTGCCAATTTATCGAAAATCTTGACGGCACGATTATTGTTACCACGCCGCAGAAAGTCGCCTCGGTGGACGTTCGCAAATCCGTTACGTTTTGCCGTCAACTTCATGTGCCGATTCTTGGCATTGTCGAAAACATGAGCGGATTCGTTTGTCCGAAATGCGGCGAAATCACTCCGATTCTGCGAACAGGCGGAGGACAACACATTGCCTCAGACATGAACATTCCCTTTCTCGGCGCAATTCCGATGGATCCAAAAATCGCGGAAACTTCCGACAACGGACGTGCCTTTATTCAATATTATGCCGATTCGCCAACCGCAAATGCGATGCGCGAGATCATAAAACCGATTTTTAATTTGGAGAAAAAATATGAAAACAAAAAACACTAAAAGTAAGGAGAAGAAAATGAAAATCGCCATTCCTCTGGCAGACGGAAAACTGACTAATCACTTCGGACACTGCGCCTCGTTCGCGCTCGTCGATGCGCAACCCGAAACAAAATCCATCCTCAAACGCGAAGACGTGGAAGCGCCACCACATGAACCGGGACTTCTTCCTCCTTGGCTCGCGAAAAAAGGCGTCACCACAATCATTGCCGGCGGCATGGGGCAACGCGCGTTGAATTTATTTGCGGAACAAGGCATCCAAGTCATCACCGGCGCGCCTTCGCAAACGCCGGAGAAACTTGTCTTGGCGCATCTCGCAGGTACACTCCAAGTCGGCGCTAATGCTTGTGATCATTAAAAATGATGGTAAAAAACTCAGAACCTTCCCCTGTTTTTGATGAGGGATTTTTCTAAATAGCTGATCGCATATATTTTGCGTATTTCAACAAGTGGAAGGGGTGTGTTTTTTTAAAACAGGGGAAACTTTTTGGTGGATTTTTAG
>JBMONL010000074.1:0-42272 GCA_049324635.1 Verrucomicrobiota bacterium
ACGGCAAAACCCCAGCCGAGTTCGCGGCTTTGCTCTCCCCTCGGGGAGAGCAAAAACAACAAACATTAACAACCAACCCAGTTACACTCTCTCTAAACTTGGTACACTAAACGGGGGCAGGTCAGATTTTTTTACAACACTTTATGAATCTACTGAAATAAGACGTAAATATCACATTGAAAGCAACTTTTGAGTGTCAATCAATTTTCGGCTCACGAACAAAAATACGCATGGGTGCTTTGGTGAAAGTGTTGGTAATTTCCACATGATCCAGCGCGTCTTCTGAGAGAGGGTTCACATGAAAGACATATGATAAATTAGGGTGGCTTTCGCATTCTTGAATAACATCAAAACCGTACGTGATTTTTAATTCTCGATAAGTGATTTCTTTGAAATTATTTTTCCGGTTGGATTGCACCATAATCGGATTTGATGTGATAGAGAGCAAGCTATGGTGAGGATAGGATTCTTGCATTAGTTCAAATATACCTTGAATGAGGCGCGCGCCGAGTTTCTGACCTTGTATAGAAGGATCGACAACAAGAGAACGGCGTTCCATGCAAGGATGTTGTTTAGATTGAACATCGCTGAGATAAACGAAACCGACCAATTGATTGTGTGCGTCCAACGCATACAGACAGCGCGATTCTTCAAACGCTAGATGCAATTCATCAATGCTTCGAAATCTTAAATCAGCGCCCAAAGAGATGTGCTTTTTTAAAAGTTCCATGATGGCTGTTGTTAAATAACTACTTTTAGATGATCCTCTAAAGATATTGATGCCTTCGCGCAAGGCGTCGCATGAAGAAGTAATTTCGAGCTTCATTTTTTTTGATTCAGCGATAAGCTTAAAGTCCAAAACATATCAACGACATGGGTGATTATGGAACCTCCATTAGCAGAAGAAAACAATAAACAAAATTCCGCGCTTTTTCAAACTCTTATCGATGCCATTCCTTCTCAGGTGTTTTACAAAGATGTGAATCAGATTTATTTAGGATGTAATCATGCTTTTGAGCTATTTAGCGGGAAAAAAAGGTGCGAAATCATAGGAAAAACAGTTTTTGATATTTTTCCTTCGGACAGAGCGGAGGTTATTCATAGCAGAGAAAAAGAATTGCTGGACTCCAGTGAGAATATGCTTACTTACGAAGCGACATATCCTCATCCTCTTTATGGGTTACGTGATTTTTTGGTAACGAAGGCGAAATTTTATCATCCAGACGGCTCATTGGGAGGTGTCATCACCCTAACGTTTGATATTACTTCTCAAAAAACATTGGAAAAGAATTTGATTCAAGCCAAAGAAGAAACAGAAAAGCTTTATCATGATTTGCGGGTGAAGAATGAGCATTTGATGGCGCATTTGGAGCATGCGAGGTTTGTGCAGAATGGGATTTTGTTGGAGGAGGAGGCGTTGTGGGAGCGTTTTCCGGAAGCATTTATTTTTTTGAGACCCAAGGCGATTGTGAGCGGGGATTTTTATTGGTTCGCGCATCGAGAAAATACGTTTCTCATTGCTACGGTGGATTGCACGGGGCACGGCGTTTCGGGCGCTTTGATGACGGTGTTGGCGCACGCGCTACTCAACCAAATCGTGCATGAGGAAGGCATTTTACAACCGGATAAAATTCTTCACGCGTTGGACGCGAAGTTGAATCGCATTCTGCAAAAACGCGATCCTGAACAAAAAATTCCCAATGGGATGGATATGGCGCTGTGCGCGATTGACGTAGTATCCAAACAACTTCAATTTGCCGGAGCGAAGGCGCCACTGTATTACATGCGGGAAAAAGAACTTCATGTCATCGAGGGGTCTCGTTCAACCGTCGAAGGACGTATTTCGCAAAAAGAGAAAACATTCGAGCTACATTCGCTCCAAATTCAAAAAGACGACGTGTTTTATTTGTTTTCCGACGGCATGCGGGATCAATTCGGCGGTGAACCGAGACGAAAACTCACAAGTAAAGGCTTGAGAGAATGGCTCACAGAGATCGCGCACCTTTCGCTCAAAGAACAAGGCGCAGAAATTACTAAAAAATTCGACGCATGGAAACGCGATTACCCTCAAACTGACGACGCTCTCCTTCTCGGCATAAAAGTATTTTAATAACCGTAATCATTCCCTTGCGTAATATCAATCGTGCGGGAGTAAAGAGATGCGAATATTTAGGCTGGCAAAGAATGCGGAGTTTAGTATCTTTGCTATCTGGAGAGGGGCTTGAGGAAAATGGTTTTTAATACAGGGATATCGGCAATATGAAAATTGTCGTGCTAGACACAGCCACCAGCAACATTTCCGAATCCGAATGGAGCAATCTTCTTAGCCCTTTTGGCAAAACAGTGCTTTATAGACGTCTTGAAAAAGATCCTTCAATTACTATTCAAAGATCGGCGGAAGCAGATATCATTGTGACTACAAACCAAGTTCCTTTTTCTAGAGAAATATTTTTGCATTTGCCCAAACTGCGACTAATTTCGCTGATCAGCACAGGATACAATGCAATTGATTTACAGGCGGCAAGTGAATATGGCGTGACAGTTACGAATGTGCCTGCTTACAGCACTGAATCGGTAGCGCAACACACCATGGCTCTTATCTTGGAGTTATGCCATCAGGTAACGAAGAATAATGAACTCATCCGGCAGAATTTGTGGAAGCAAGACCCGAAGCAAACACATTCTCAAGCTTTTGTTTGGGAATTGACCAAACGAGTCATTGGTATTATCGGATTTGGCAACATTGGGCGTCGAGTTGCGAAACTGGCTCATGCCTTTGGAATGGAAGTATGGGGGGCAACACGGCATCATGATCAAAAGCCTTCTTATGTCACATGGAAAACCGAAGAAGAAATTTTTGCCAGCGCCGACGTCGTCTCATTACATCGGCGGCTGGATAAAGCATATGAAGGATTCGTCAACTCAAGGCTTCTTCGTCTGATGAAGCCGACCGCTTTTTTAATCAACACCGCCCGAGGCAAGCTGATCAACGAAACTGATCTTATCGAAGCGTTGAATCAAAAAACTATCGCCGGAGCCGCGCTGGATGTCGTAGCTGAAGAACCCGCCGGAACCGAACATCCTCTACTCCATGCTCCCAACTGCTTTATTACACCGCACATGGCATGGAACAGCCAGCGTTCTATTAAACAACTTCTCCACATCGTTACTGAAAACATCCGCGCATTTCTTGAGGGAAAACCCCAAAATGTGGTCAACTTGCCAGTTGCTTCCGCAGAAATTTTGACTGGAGTTTAAACCATCCTAATTTACTCTAACAGCATCTGTGGAACCCATCAGCTTACAACAGCATCTTCTTTTGAAGTTAAGCGAAGCGATTCCCGCGCCTGTATATTATAAGGCTCCGGATTTAACCTATCTTGGATGCAATCAAGCATTTGAAAGATTTTTTCAGAAAAAACGCGAAGAACTTATTGGAAAGGATATTTTTTATCTCTATTCACATTCGCCCGAAAAAGCTCAGAAGGTTCAAAATCAAGATTTGGAATTTTTAACTTCCCCCGATTTGGAATACATCTACGAGCGTGAAATTCAGTCTCCAGATGGATCCATGCATTATTTCATTATTACCAAAGCAAAATTTTTTCAGCCTGACGGCTCTCTCGGCGGCATTGCGGCAGTGATGTTTGACAATACGGAGTTCAAAAACACCGAAGCTAAGTTGAATCAAGAAAAAATTTATCTTCGAACGCTTATGGATGCGATACCGGAGCCGATTATTTATAAGGATAATCAATTAAAATATATTGATTGCAACAAAGCATTTGAAATTTTCTCTGCTCATCAGAAAGAAGAAATGATTGGCAAAACGGCATTCGATATTTTTCCCGAGGATCGAGCGAGTTTCATTAATACAAATGATACAAATTTTTTATCGGCAACACGAGAACGCGAAACTTATGAGGCAAAATTAACCGTACCGCCTGTTGATGGTGAACAACGTGATTTTTTAGTCAGTCGAGCTAAGTTTCAACATTCCGATGGTTCCTTAGGTGGATTTGTTACAACGGTATTTGATATTACTGAACGCAAAATTCTCGAAAGAAAATTAATTCAAACCAAAGAAGAAACCGAGAAGCTTTACAAAGACCTGCTGTATAAGAATACGCAATTGCTCTCGGGGATAGAGTATGCGAGTCGGATTCAGAGGAGTATTTTTGTCGAGCAGGA
The DNA here is from genome assembly GCA_049324635.1 of Verrucomicrobiota bacterium. Lineage (GTDB taxonomy): Bacteria > Verrucomicrobiota > Verrucomicrobiia > Methylacidiphilales > Verrucolacustridaceae > JBMONL01. Next base: position 4,192 of record JBMONL010000074.1, read on the forward strand.
TGCGATTGTGGAACATTTTAAGGATGCGTTTATTTTGTTTTTGCCGAAGGATGTGGTGAGCGGGGATTTTTATTGGTTTGCGCGCAAGGAAGACACGTTGTTGATTGCCGCGATAGATTGCACGGGACACGGCGTGCCGGGCGCGTTGATGACGATTTTGGGGCATAATTTTCTCAATCAAATTGTGTACGAACAAAACGTCACGCGGCCGGATGTGATGTTATCGATGTTGGATATCAAGGTGGTCGAAGCGCTTCAACGACGTGATCCGCAACAGCAAATTTCCGACGGCATGGAACTCTCGCTGTGCGCCATCAATCTTCAAACGCGTTCTCTGCAATTCGCTGGCGCGAAGCGGCCATTGTGGATTATGCGCGCGGGTAATCTACAACCGGTGCTCGGCTCGAAATTTTCCATTGGCGGAAAAACGCCCAAGCAGGAAAAAATATTTTCGCTCCATGAACACGCCATTCAAGAGGGCGATATTTTTTATCTCTTCACCGATGGCTACTGCGATCAGCTCAGCGAAAATCCCAGCCAGCGCTTTATGACCAAAAATCTCGCCGCGTTGATTTCAGAAATTCACGCTCTTCCGCTCGCTGAACAAAAACAACGCCTCCTCCAAGCGAATCTTCAGTGGAGAGGGAGCAAGATGCAGACAGACGATATTCTTATGATGGGAATGAAAGTGATTTGAATGTTCTGAAGGGGACTTCTAAATATTCATGTGAGGGCGCATTGCGGTTGAATTTTTTGAATGAACGAGGCAGAAGCATATTGAAATAAAATATGCGACGGACGAGCAAGCACTCCGTGCATCTATAAGATATTGATAATCAATGTTTCATTTCTTTTCCTCTACCACTTGGATTGGAAATGGATATAATATTTGTATGTTTACGGGAATTATCGAGGAGGCGGGGCGAGTGGTGGAGTTAGTCAAACACGGCGAAGGCTGGCGCTTGGTGGTGGAGGCGCAAAAAATTCATGAGGGACTTTCCGTTGGCGACAGCGTGGCAAACAACGGATGTTGCCTCACGGTGGTGATGTCAAAAAAAAGATTTCTGGGGTTTGATTTGCTCGAAGAGACATTGCGAAAAACAAATTTCAAAAAATTGGAGGCAGGTTCGCTGGTAAATTTGGAACGTTCGCTCGCGGCGAACGGGCGTTTCGGCGGGCATTTTGTTTCGGGGCATATCGACGGCGTTGGAATCATTACGCGCTGGGAACGCGAAGGCGCGGATTGGGCGTTGGAAATTGAACTGGAAGAAGAAATGGAGCGATACGTCGTGCCCAAGGGATGCATCGCCGTGGACGGCATCAGCCTTACCGTCGGGAAAATCGAAGGAAAGCGCGTGACGATTTGGATTATTCCGCACACCTATGAACTCACCGCGCTCAAAGACCGCCACGTCGGCGACGAAGTGAATCTCGAATTCGATTTGCTGGCGAAATACGTGGAAAAAATTCTGGATGCCAGAAGATAGTTTCAGTATTTAATCTGGACTGTCTAGCTAGATATGTTATCTTAGCGACATGAAGACCACATGGCAAATTCAAGAAGCTAAAAACCGATTGAGCGAGGTTATTGATCGCGCTTGCTCATTCGGGAGGCAAGTGATTACCAAGCGCAAAAAACCAACAGCAGTGCTTCTTTCCATGAGCGATTATCTTGCCTTAACGCGTCCCAATGAGTCATTGAAAGATTTTTTTCGCAAATCTCCTTTGAAAGACATCGATTTAGATTGGCATCGCGCTAAGGATTATCCGCGTGAACACTCATTATGAGTTATTTGTTGGATACGTGCGTGGTTTCTGAGGCGGTGCGAAAAATTCCGCATCCTAAGATATTAAGATGGATCGATTCGCAAAATGAGTCGAATCTTTATTTATCAGTCATAACCATAGGAGAAATTGAAAAAGGCGTCGCCAAACTTTCCGATAGTAAGAAAAAACGGCGGATTCGTCATTGGTTGGAAAAGGATTTGCGGCAAAGATTTCAAAATCGCATCTTACCTATTAGCGAGGAAATTGCGATTCAATGGGGAATGATTCAAGGTCATGCGGAAAAAATAGGGCGCAGGCTTCCCACTCTGGACAGCCTTATTGCCGCTACAGCTTTGGTGTGCGACCTGATCGTTGTTACGCGAGACACTCAAGCGATTGAAGCTTCCGGCGCAAAGATTTTTAATCCGTGGGAGTAATTTTTGAGGAACAAAACATATTTATTTTTTTAAATTTTATTAATTCTGTCTAAAAAATATTATTTGTACTATGAAAGAAGAATTGAGCGAGTTATTGGCGTTGAGACGGGAGAAGTTGGAAAAGCTGAAAGCGCTAGGAATAGATCCTTTCGGCGAAAAATTTCCCGATACGGAATCGTCCGCGAGTATTTTGGCGAGTTTTGCGGAAGGAAAAAAAGCGCGTTTTGCCGGGCGTGTGATGACGCATCGCGACATGGGGAAAAGCCATTTTATACATTTGCAGGACGAAAAAGGGAAACTGCAAATTTATATCAAGCCGGCGGAATTGAGCGCAAAAGAAGCGGATGTTTTCAAACTCATCGATATCGGAGATTTTATCGGCGTCGATGGAACGCTATTTTCGACAAAAACTGGCGAAAAAACCGTTCGCGTGGAGAAATTGACGTTTTTGACAAAATCGCTACTTCCCTTGCCTGATAAATGGCACGGATTGACCGACGTGGAGGCGCGGTATCGCCAAAGATATTTGGATTTGATTTCTAATCCCGAGGTGAAAGCGACAATGATGTTGCGCACGCGCATTGTGAAAGACATTCGCAATTATTTTGAGCGGCGCGGTTTTACGGAGGTGGAAACGCCCATGATGCAGGCGATCGCGGGCGGCGCGGCGGCGCAACCCTTCAAAACGCATCACAAGGCGCTGAATATGGATTTATATTTGCGCATTGCGCCGGAATTGTACTTGAAACGTTTACTCGTGGGCGGGTTTGAAAGGGTTTTTGAAATCAACCGCAATTTTCGCAACGAGGGAATTTCTAGAAAACACAATCCGGAATTCACGATGCTCGAAGCGTATTGGGCGTATGCGAATTTTGAAGACATCGCCGCGCTCGTAGAAGATTTAATTTGCGAATTGGCGATGAGCTTGCACGGTGAATTAAAAATCAAGCATGGCGATGCGGAGATCAATCTTCAGCGTCCGTGGAAAAGAAAAAAATACCGCGATTGCGTCAAAGAAGCGGCGGGAAAAGATTGGTTTGATTTGAAACCGCAACAACGCAAAGAAAAAGCGGAAAAATTGGGCGTAGAAATTTCAGAGAAAATGGAAGATTTTGAAGTCACGCAGCAAATTTTCGAAAAATTGGTTGAGGCAAAAACCATCGATCCCATTTTTGTCACGCATTTGCCGAAAGAACTCGTGCCTCTCGCCAAACAAAACAAAGAAAATCCGGATTTGGTGGATGTGTACGAATTGATCATGAACGGACAGGAAATTTCACCCGGCTATTCGGAATTAAACGATCCGATCACGCAAAGAAAACGCCTCGAAGCGCAAGCCGGCGAAGAAACGCAAAAGCTCGACGAAGATTTCTTGCTTGCGCTCGAACACGGCATGCCTCCGGCGGCGGGATTCGGCATTGGAATCGATCGCTTGGTGATGACGCTCACCGGCTCAGAATCCATCCGCGACGTGATTTTATTCCCATTGCTGAAGCCAAAAGACTAAGCATATTGTTTTTCGCGCCAAGAAAACACAGATTTGCTAAAAGAAAAACCATGAGCGCTACAAAATTACCTAAGGGAATTTCCAATTTCTTTCTGTGCACTTTTTTTGATTACACAACACTGTTGATCATTGTTGGCGCGCCGATGATTCTTTATTTAAAAAAATTAGGCGTGCCCGCCGTTTTATTAGGATTGCCAGTTTCGCTTTTTTATCTTTTGGATATTTTGCAAATCCCTGCGGCGAGCCACGTGAAGCGAGCAGGTTATAAGCGATTTGTTTTATGCGGCTGGATATTGCAGGCAATTTTTGCTCTTGGAATCACCATGATCGCGATATTATCGATGGAAGCATTTACGAAAATTGTGTGGGTCGGCGCTTTGTTGTTCTTTTTTAACGCGAGCCGAAGCGCGACTTATTGCGGCGTTCTTCCGTGGCTCACGCATTTAGCTCCGGAGAGCTTGCGCGGTAAAGTGGTGGCTCGCGATCAGATTTTTCGACACGCAGGCATGCTTTTCAGCAGTGTGGCTGTTGCGGCGTATCTGTATTATTTCAGTGATTTGAAATATTTCGCGCCATTATTTGCTTATGCGTTTGCGGCGATTGTCATAGGCGCGCTCTTTTTGAGGCGATTGCCGGATGCAAAGGTCGAGCACGAGCACAAACGCGCTCATCGAGTGAAATTACAGGAAATTTGGAAAAATATCCCATTTCGAAGACTTCTCATTTTTAATTTTTTAATTTTCTTTGCCAACGGTGGTGGAATGGTTTTTTACGTTTCATTTTTGAAGGATATGTATGGAGTCAAAGATTCTTTTATTTTGACGCTCGGAATTATTTACGGCGTTACCGCGCTTTTGACGTTACCGTTTGCCGGAAAGATTATTGATCGAACGGGTAGCCGTCCGTTTTTGATTTTTACGAATTTTGTTTTTATCATCCATTTTATCGGATGGGGATTGGTGGCGGCGCGGGTATGGCCACTGAACTGGACGGTTGTGTGTTGGCAACAGATTACAGCGGGATTGAGCTTTTCGATTTATTATGCGGCAAATGTGAGGATGGCTATGACGCTGGTGCCTGCCGACAAACGCAGTCATTTCTTTGCGGCGTTTAATGTGGTCAAAAATCTAACCATCGGCGGCGTACCGTTTTTATGGGGATGGATGATTGATCGACTGGAAGGATGGAACGGTATTATGGGATCTTTTTTTGAATGGAATACGTATAGTGTGTTTTACGTTTTGTTGATCTTGATTTTGATGGGCGCTCTATTGTATTCGCAAACGTTGGAAGAAACCGGCTCGATGAAAACGCGAATTTTTTTGAAAGAACTTTTTGTTAAAAGTCCCGCTCGCGCCATTGCGCGTTTGTGGAATCGAGAGGATATTGTATCGTGAATGAGCCGTCTCAAGCTTCGTCTGCGGCCGCAAAGTTGCCGCAAGGGATTGGGAATATTTTTATTTTTAATATTTTTAACGTGACGTCGTTTGCGATTGTGGCGGGGGCGCCGATGCTTTTGTATTTTAAGAAGCTTGGGGCGACGGCGACGGTGTTGAGTCTAGTGGCGGCGGCGACGTATGTGTTCAATGTGCTGCAAATTCCCGCGGCGAATTATGTGGAGCGCGTGGGTTACCGCACGTTTGTTTTGCGCGGATGGAGCACGCGCACATTTTTTGTGTTGTTGATGGCGTGTGTGGCGATGATTCCGAATTGGATGGATGCGGCGACGCGGATGTGTTTGATGCTGGCTTTAATTTTTTGTTATCAGACGTCGCGTGGGATTTCGGTGTGTGGATTTTTGCCGTGGATTACGCAACTTGTGCCTGAAAAAGTGCGCGGGCGTTACATTTCGCTGGATCAAACGTTTATCAACGGCACGAATGTGGTTTTGATGATAGCGCTGGCGAGTTATTTTTGCTACTTCGGCGAGCACAGACATTTTGCGCCGTTGTTTTTGGCGGCGTTTCTTTCCGCGTGCGTCAGTTTGTTTTTTTTGAAACGCACGCCGGATGCGCCATTGCCGCCGAGCGCGGCAAGTCGTCAACCGGTGCCGTGGGGCGCGATTTTTCGGCATCCGCCGTTTCAACGATTGTTGATTTATGATTTCATTGTGCACAGCGCGATTTCGGCGGGGCTTGTTTTTTATATTCCGTTTTTAAAAGACGTGCACGGCGCATCGGATTCGCTGATTTTGACTCTTGGCGTTATTTCCAGCGTGGTCGGCATTATTTGTCTCGTATTTTTTGGAAAATTATTGGACCGCGTGGGCAATCGCCCGTTTTTGAGCGTCAGCAATCTCATGTTAGGCGCACATTTTTTGGGATGGTGCTTGGTGGCGGCAAAAATTCTGCCTCTCAACTGGTGGACGATTATTTTTCTTCAAGTGACCACAGGATTCGGCGTTTCGTTTTTTAATATGGCGAATACGCGATTGGCGATGAGCATTGTGCCTGCGATGGGGCGAAGCCATTTTTTTGCGCTTTTCAGCGTGTGCATTAATTTGACGATGGGGCTGGTGCCGATTTTGTGGGGATTGGCGATCGACGTATTGGCGCCGTGGCAATGGCAATGGGGTTTTTGGAATTGGAATATTTACACGCTTCTTTACGCCGTGCTGGGATTAACGATCGCAGGCGCATGGATGGCGTTGGGAGAATTAAAGGACGCGCCGTCGATGAGCACGGAAGAATTTATCGAGGAATTATTCATCAAAACACCCGCGCGCGCCATTTCTCGACTCTGGAAACGCCGTCCTGTACACTCGCCGCAGATTTAATTAATTTTGACAGAATTAACAAAATTTCTACAGAATTACTCCGTACCCCTTTTCCCTTTTTTACCACGGAGTTGTCGGGGTCAATAAACAGGCAAAAGGGTGCGGAGCAAATTCTTTTAATTTTGTTAATTCTGTCTAAAAAAATATTTATGAAAATTTCTCCCGAAGTCGCTCGATGGTTGACGCCGCTGGCGGCGGGATTGATTCGATTTGTTGGAGCGACGTTGCGGGTGAAAGTGCACGACGAGGCGCGCGTGATTGGGAAATCTTCGTCGAATGGATACTTGTTTGCATGTTGGCATAATCGAATTTTGATGATGCCGTATTTTTACAAAAAACTTTTTCCGGGCAGGCATCTTGCGGTGATGATCAGCCGCAGTCGCGACGGGCAAATTATTTCGGATATTGTGGAGCAATTCGGGATTCAAGCGGTGCGCGGCTCGTCGTCGAAAAAAGCCGCGCAAGCATACCGGCAACTTTTAAGAGAATTAACCTCGGCGCAAAAAGACGTCGCTGTAACACCCGACGGGCCGCGCGGGCCGCGTTATCAGGCACATCCGGGCGTGATTGCGTTGGCGCAGATGAGCGGATACAAAATTTTGCCCATTACATGTCATTATGAATGGAAAATCGAATGCAAAAGCTGGGATGGATTTCAAATTCCCCTGCCCTTTTCACCGTGCGATTTTTATGTCATGCCGCCGATTCGCGTCGATGGAAAAATCGACGCTCACGAAAAAGCCAAATTGGTTGTGGATTTGGAAGATCGACTGGGAATCTGACAAGCAAATTATTGTTCTCCTCCGCAACAGCTACAGGATTCTTCGCCTTCTTCTCCTTTTGCAGATGCGTCCTCTTCGGCAGTCTGGGAGGATTCTTCAGAAGACGACTCGATGGAAGTTTCTTTTTCCGCTTTGGATTTGCTTGAGAATCGAATATCTTATTCGCATGAAAAAACCCAAGCGAGCGAGCGGAGGACGTTTCCGGTTTTCGTGGCAATTGGATGCTATTTTGTTTTGGGCGATTTTTTCAGCGAGCGCAATTTTTATTCTCTGGTTGTTCAATAACACCATCAAAGCGCAAATTCGCTCCAGCGTAGAGCAACGAATCTCCAACACCACGCGCGTGGTTGCTCTTTTGCTGGATCCCAAACTGCATTTTCCTTCAGATGTTTTTGATTTTCAAAGTTACTTAAACCGAATTCAACCTTCCATTGTGGCGTTGAAATCCGAGCATCCCGATGTTTTGGATATTGTGTTGGGAAATTTTGACGGCGACAACCTTCAGCTTTTTCGCACGAGCGGAAAATCCGAGCCGTTGCAAAATAAAGAAAGTTTATTTCCTCTGGTGAAAGAGGCGCAAGAGAGCAAAATTTTGACTTTCAGCGAATGGAATTTTTTAAGGAACGAAATTTTTTTCTTTTTTACGCCAAAAGCACAGGAGCAGGAATTCAGCGCGTTGATGATTCCCAATTGGGATCATCTGCCTTACGCGGAAAGACCCGTTGCCATTATTGTTTTTAACGCCGCAAAAATTCGTTCGGAGTTGGCGACAGTGGACGTCAACAGCGCGAATGTCATTGCCGTGGCGATTTTATGGGCGACAGCGTTGAGCGTGATGATGCGGCGCAGGAGCCGCCAGCGCGAAGAAGCCATTGCCGAACGCTTGGCGGCGTTGCGCATGTTGCGTCAGCGCGACAGCATTTTGGCGGCGACCGTGACCGCGGCGGATCAATTCATCATGGAACGCGATTTGGCAAATCCGATCGTATTTCTTTTGAGAGAAACTTCTCACGTCGTTCATGCGGAAGCCGCGTATTTTTTTCCTCTGCCCCATGCTTATCAACGCGCTTTGGGTAAACCCATTGGCGTTTGGCCGGAAGGATTTGAAATTTTTGATTTAAATAAATTTTTGAAAAGTCCCGACGGAAAATCGTGGAAAGAAAAATTGGATCAAGGTCACGCAATCGCTTCGATTGTGAATTTACTGCCTCACGAAGAGCAAGTCGCGTTGAAAAGAATGAAAATTCAATCGATTGCGATTTTGCCGGTGATTTCGAATCATCGGCTGGTTGCGGCGTTGGTGTTGGAAAATCGCCAGCAGAATATCGATTGGGAAATGGGATTGATCACGACGCTAAAATTGGCGGCGAATCTACTGGGTTCCGCCATTGCGCGACAGGAAAACGAAATCAAACTTATTCAGTCGAGTAAAATGGAAGCATTGGGGCGAATGGCAAGCGGCGTGGCGCATGAATTTAATAATCTGCTCCATATTGTGGCGGGAAATTTGGCGGCGTTGGCGAATCGATTCAAAGACGAAGAAAATTCGGTGATTGAAAATATTCGTCAAGCGGCGCATCGCGGCTCGACGATTATCGATCAACTCTTGCGGGCAACACGCCAATCCGAAGTCAATTTTCAATCGGTAGCGTTGAATGACGTTGTTGCGCGAACTGTCGCTTTGATGAAACCCGCATTGAGCAAATCCATCGAACTTTCCGTGGACTTGGACGAAGAATTGCCTTCTGCGCCGATGGATGAAAGTTTGATTCAACAAGTGATGCTCAACATTGTGTTGAACGCGCAGTACGCCGTCGGCGAAAAAGGACAAATTACGATCACGACTGGAAAATCGGGAAAAATCAAAGGACGGCAGGAATATATTTATTGCTCCATTCGCGACAATGGACCTGGAATTTCTCAGGAAATTATCGATTCGATTTTTAATCCGTTTTTCACCACCAAGCCACCGGGCACCGGCACAGGATTGGGACTTTTTACGAGCCGAGGCATTTTGGAGCAACATCGAGGCATGATCGAAGCCGCTAATCATCCCGAGGGCGGCGCTGTATTCACGTTTTATTTGCCCGTGAGAAAAATTACCGGAAGAAAAACTCAGGCGATTCAAACTCCTCTCGTTGCGGAATTGCCGAAAGAACAAACCGTTTTGGTGGCGGACGACGAGCCTTTGTGCTTGGCATTGGCTGAAGATATTCTCAAAGAACAAGGCTTTAAAATTTTAGCCGCGCGCGACGGCAATGAAATTTTATTGCAAGCGCAAACACACAAAGATCACATTGATTGGATCATCACCGATTGGACGATGCCGGGGGTTTCCGGAGAAATGTTAGTCCGACAACTCAAAGAAATTTTACCCAAAACAAAATTGATCGTGACCAGCGGATTTTTTATCGAAGCCAATGAACACATTGACGCGATTGTGCGAAAACCTTTTCAATCCGACGATCTCATCCATGCCATGAAAAAAACTTTGGCTTCTCTTTCTTCGAGAGAAACCTAAACTTTTTTAAATTTTATGATGATCGATTCTTTAGGCGAATCCGTTTTGTTGCGCAGTCCGAATTGGCTCGGCGACGCGATTATGTGTATGCCGGCGATGGGTTGCATGTTAAAAACAAATTCTTCGCAAAGACGATTCACTGTACTTGCTCCTCCTAAACTACAGGAAATTTGGAAAATGCTACCGGGAATTATCGAAGTGCTCCCCGCGGAGAAGGATATTCTCAAAACAATCTTAACCATCAAATCTCGAAAATTTGATTCGGCGATTTTATTTCCCAATTCTCTACGTTCGGCGCTGGAGGTTTTTTTGAGCGGCATTCCGACGAGAATCGGTTATCGCGGACACGCCAGAAAATGGCTACTCACGCATGTTTTTGAAAAAATAAAAACGGAAGAAAAATTCGAACACCAAAAAATGGATTATTTGAGACTGGCGCGGCATATCGGATTTGATGCGCCGGATCATGCAACGTTGCCTGAAATTCAACAACCGGCAGAGCGTATGATTGGCGATGCTTATGTAGCGGTGTGCCCCGGAGCGGAATACGGACCGGCGAAACGCTGGCCTTCGGAAAACTTTGCCGAAGCGGCGGCGAAAATTTCAGAAATATATCATTTAAAAATTGTGCTCTTGGGCGCCGAATGCGATCGCGAATCGGTAGAAGAAGTGAAAAAAAATTTAAACGGCGATTGCATTGATGTGGCAGGAAAAACCACATTAAAAGAATTTTTTCAATATTTAGCTCACGCAAAATTGGTTCTCTGCAACGATAGCGGCGCCATGCATTCTGCGGCATTATTGCGCGCGCCGACGATTGCGCTGTTTGGCTCCACGGAGCCGGCATTGACGGGGCCGCTTTCAGATTCGGTGCGCGTGATCCGCGAACCCATTCATTGTAGTCCGTGTTTTTTGCGTCAATGCCCGACGGAATTTTCGTGCATGCGCGCTATTTCAGTGGAAAAAGTCATTCAAACCGCTCAAGAAATTTAAGGGGCTTTTAAAAATGCTCCGCGCTCCCTTCCCTTTATCTCGCACAAAGACGCAAAGAGAAAAGTGGCTCTTCTTGACTAAGAGCTTATCCATAAATAGGGCGAGCGGTTTCTGCGGAAGTTATGGCGACAGCATGAAGATGCCTGTGATACAGAATTCGCGAGGAAGTTCTTCGAGAAGGCGTTTTTTATCTTTGGAAGAAATTAAAGAACTGCTAAATTTCTTGGCGTCTTTGCGCTCTTTGCGCGAGAAAAAATTCTGTTAATTCTGTCTAAAAATTTATCTATGAATCAAAACGCCAAAATAGTTTACCGGAATGAGTGGTTTGAGGTGGAGGAGGAGAAGGTGGAGGGTTGGGAGAAGCCGTATTATCGCATCAAGACGCCGGAAGCCGTGGTGATTTTTGCTCTGACGGAAGATAAGAAAGTGATTTTGGTGCGGCAGTATCGTCCCGCGATACGATCGCATACCTTGGAACTTCCCGCGGGCGGCGTACATGAGGACGAATCGTTTCTGGAAGCGGCGAAACGGGAATTGAAGGAAGAAACCGGCTATGTTTCAGAAAAATGGGAAGAAATCGGTTCAGGACGCATCATGATGGATCGCTTCACGGGAAAATTGCACAGCTTTCTAGCGCGCGATGCGGAATTAAAATTTCAACCGCAGGAAAAAATCGAAACTTCAACCGTGCCGCTCGCCGATTTCAAAAAATTAGTCCTTGAAGGAAAGTTTGAGCAATTCGGCGCTTTGGGTATTATCCTCCTCGCCGATTGGAAACAAAAAATTTTTGATTAAGAGCTTATCCATAAATAATAATGCTCTAGAATTTTCGACAAAGCTGGTTTGGGTGCGGCGCAAAAATTTCCTTACTCGCGTGAGCGAGCCTATCCGTGTTTTCCGTGGTTAAAACGGGTCAGGGATTTTTTATTTTTTCTCGCGGTGGAGGGTGTGGCGTTTGAGACAGGCGTTGTATTTTTTGCGTTCCAAGCGTCCTTCTTTGTGAAGTTTTTTGTTCTTGGTAGTGAAATAACGCGACGTTCCCGGCGCTTCTGTGCATTCCAAAATGACCTGATCTCTCATAAATGATACCTCTAAAAAGAGGTTAAATCCTACGAATACTTTTCTCTATGTCAAGCATGGATGAAAATCACCTTACTTGACCAAGAAACAACGGGTGATAAGCTTTTCCGACTATGAAAAAATTAATTTTGAAGAAGGTGGTTGTTTTTTTGGCGGTCTTATGTTTCGCTTTTGGGATGGAAAAAGCAAATGCGGTACCGACCAAGGCGGATGGAGAGGCCTTTCTGGCTAAAAACAAGGCTGAGCAAGGCATTCAAGTTTTGCCGAGCGGTTTGCAATATAAAATTCTAAAATCCGGTAGTGGCAAATCGCCGGCGGTGGCGGATACAGTGACCGTGCATTATCGGGGTAAGCTCATTGACGGCAAGGAGTTCGATAGCTCCTACAAGCGCGGTCAGCCGGCTTCATTTCCGGTGGGTGGTGTTATTTCGGGTTGGACAGAAGCGCTTCAACTCATGAAAGTGGGCGACAAATGGATGCTTTATATTCCATCGAATCTCGCTTATGGCGACAGCGCGGTTGGCGATGTCATTCCTGCCGGAGCGACGTTGATTTTTGAGGTCGAGCTTCTCGCTATTAAATAGCACCTCCCTTTATCCCTCTGGATTCCCGCTAAAAGCGGGAATGACAAGTGAAGGAAGAGAGTATTTTGACGGAAAGAAACCTTGATCATGTGTAAACTTATTTTTTGGATGGGATATAACACACGCTTAAGAGAGAGGAATGTGCTTCTATGAGGCCACAGAGTTTTGCTCAAATAGATATTGCCGCCGTTAAGCCGCAGGTCGCCATTCATGTGGAGCCGGCTTTGGGCGTGAAAGTGGATCAATGCATTGAGCGCACGCAGAAATTTTTGCTCGGCAAACAACACGAAGACGGGCATTGGATCGGCGAACTTTTTGTGGATACGACGGTGAGTTGCGATTATCTGCTCTACATGTACTGGAAGGGCGAGGTGGATTTCACGCGGCAGGATAAAATCGTTAAGAGTATTTTGCGACGACAGCAGGCGGACGGCGGATGGAATATTTATACCGGCGGTCCCAGCGAAATCAACGCGACGGTGAAATGTTATTTTGCGCTCAAGCTCGCGGGCTTCACGCCGGATGAGCCGGAACTGCGCAGAGCGCGCGATGTGATTTTACGTCTGGGCGGCATTCCGAAAACCAATACATATAATAAGCTTTTTCTCGCTCTGATGGGACAATTCCCTTGGAAATACGTGCCTTCGATTCCCTCGGAAGTGATTCTTTTGCCGAATTGGTTTTTCTTTAATATTTACGAATTATCTTCGTGGACGCGCGCGATGCTGGTGCCGTTGGCAATTATCAATCATTTTCGCCCCACGCGACATTTGCCTCCGGAAAAGCAATTGCATGAATTGTATCCTTACGGCACCGAGGGCGCGGATTTTTCTCTTCCGAGGAGCAAAAAGTTTTTTTCATTGCGTAATTTTTTCCTCGGATGCGATGCGCTATTGAAAGCGCTGGAAAAATCCACTTTTAAACCCTTTCGGAGTATGGCGCTCAAAAAATGTGAGGAATGGATTACCGAACGCATCACGCACGGTTCGGATGGATTGGGCGCGATTTTTCCTTCGATGCTGAACACGATGGTCGCGTTTAAATGTCTTGGGTATTCCGACGATCATCCGCTTTATGCCAAAGCCGAGCAGGATTTTCGCGATTTGGAAGTGGATGATTTTGAGAACGACGATTTTCGCATCCAACCTTGTCTTTCGCCTGTTTGGGACACGGCAATCACTTCGGTGGCATTGGCGGAATCCGGTATTCCTAGCGATCATCCGCAATTGCAAAAAGCCGCCGATTGGCTTTTGTCCAAAGAAGTGCTTCGTCGAGGCGATTGGGCGGTGAAAAATCCATTTCCCTACGCGAGCGGCTGGGCGTTTGAATTTAATAACGAGTATTATCCGGATGCCGACGACACGTTTAAGGTGCTTTTGGCGCTGAGAATGATGAAAGCGAGCGACGAGAAAAAACAAAAAGAAATCATGGATCGTTCACTGGAGTGGGCGAGGAGTTTTCAATGCAAGGACGGCGGTTTTGCGGCGTTCGACAAGGATGTAACCCAAGCGTGGCTCGAAGATGTGCCTTTTGCGGATCACAAAGCAATTTTGGATCCGAGTTGTAGCGATATTACCGGTCGCGGATTGGAGTGTCTTGGCAAAATGGGTTTTTCCAAAGACGAACCTCGCATTCAGAAGATGATTCAGTTTTTGAAAAAAACTCAGGAGGAAGACGGTTCGTGGTTTGGGCGCTGGGGCGTGAATTATATTTATGGAACATGGCAAGCATTACGAGGATTGAAGCACATTGGCGAAGCGATGAATCAAGATTGGATTCTTCGCGCGCGCGATTGGATTGAATCCTGCCAAAATTCGGACGGCGGTTGGGGCGAGACGCCCGCATCTTACGATGATCCGCGCCTCAAAGGGCAGGGGCCTAGTACGCCGTCGCAAACCGCATGGGCTATCATGGGACTTTTGGAATTCAACGATCTGAAGCGCTCCAGCATTCAACAAGGCATACATTATCTGGTTACCACGCAACAAAACGACGGCACGTGGCGCGAAGATCAAATTACGGGCACAGGTTTTCCAAGCGTATTTTATTTAAAGTACGACATGTATCGCATCAATTGGCCGCTCATTGTGCTTGCGGAATACCGCGCGATTGCGCAACCGGCGGCGCTCAAACCGGAAATGGCGATGGCCATGGCATAAGTTTATGCTCGCCGTCGGTTTTCCCACTCGATACGAAGCGGAAGATTTTTTCAAAACGGTTACGCATGTGCAGGCGGCTCCTATGGGTGAAATGATTTGCTTCACCGCCAAACTCAACGAAGCAGAACTGGTGATTGCCATTCTCGGCATGGGAACATCGAATGCGGCCAAACACGCGCGCGCAGTGTGCGAAAAATTTTCCGTTGAATTTTTTATTTTAGCCGGATTCGGAGGCGCCCTCACCCCTGCCCTCAAAAGAGGTCAAATTCTTCTAGCGCAAGAATGCGCGTCCGAAGAAACGATGACGGATATTAAACTTCTTGCGGGTTTCGATGTCGCGCGCCTGCATACTTCCGAAAAACTCATTACGACCGCCGAAGAAAAAAGCAAACTTGCCGCAAGTACGGGTTGTCAATTTGTGGACATGGAAACCGCGGCTGTTTTGCCGGTCGCTCAAGAATTCGGTGCCGAGCTCATCAGCGTGCGCGCGATCAGCGATTTGGCGGATGAAGATTTACCCGCCGATGTGCTCGAGCGCAGTTATGATTTCATACGCGCCAAAGAAACGCCGGCGCGATTAGCGTTTTATCTTTTGACGCATCCTCATCGCATATCTTCTTTGACGCATTTTCTCAAACCCCTTCCTTCTGTGCGCAAGAGGTTGACAAATTTTCTTGTCGAGCTTATTCAATATCTGTTTTAAATTTTCGTCATGAAACCACTTATTGTGATAGGAAGTGTGATTGCGGCGCTGATTTTATGTTTGGTAATAGGAGGACGGCTCGTTAGCTATTTTCAAGGAGAATTGGGCACGCGCCCCTCAGGTCATTCGGTGTCTCAAGAAGAAATGAGCGCCATGAATCATCATTTTGAAAAAAAACAAGAAGAGCTTGATGAGCAATATCAACGAGCTTCACGCGCGCAAAATATAGAATATTATTCAGAAGACGCAACTTTCGATATCCCTATCATGAGAGACGATGACCCGCGTTCTCTAACTCGCAAAGTCACATTTAAGGAACTTCTTACTAAAATGGAAACATGGCTAACTTTAGGAAGCATTATATTTTTAGGATGGGTCTTGTGGCTTCGTCTCCGTAGTCGATAAATCATTGAATAGCCAATTGCACTGCCAGATCGCGCAAAAAATATGGCTTCAACGTCTCAAAGCAAAGCAGATTCAAGACTTCTTCGCAAAATCCTAAAGCGAGAAGCTGTGTAGCCGCCTGCAACGGAATTCCGCGCGCGCGCATGTAAAAAAGTTGCTCCTCATCCACAGGTCCGCTGGTGGCTCCATGACTGCAACGCACGTCGTCGTTGAGAATTTCCAAGCCGGGGAGTGAATCGGCTTCGGCTTCGGCGCTCAATAAAAGATTTTTATTCGTCTGATAAGCGTCCGTCTGCGCCGCGAAAGGTTCCACGCGAATCATACCTTGAAAGACAGTTTTGGATCGATGATCGAGCACATTTTTATAGAGCAGATCACTTCGCGTGCGCGGCGCTTGATGCGATTGAAGCGTGCGTTGATCCAATTCTTGTTCGTCGCGCGTGAGCGCGATCGAAAGCATCTCACTGCGCGCGCCTTCTTCTTTTAGTGCGCAGTGATTTTCCTGTCGTGAAAATTTTCCGCCAGAGTGCACTTCCAAGGTCGTCAATGAAGCGTTTTTCCGGACAACGCTTGAGCAATGATGAAAGTTGATCGTTTGTTTTCCAAAATTTCGCCGCGCTATATAGGTCACGCGCGCCGCTTCGCCCAACAAAATTTCTGTCATTCCGCAGGAAAAATTCACTGCGTCGTTGTCCGAAGAAAAATAATCCACAAAAGTGATATGGCTTCCTTCTTCGGCGACAATCAGTGTGTGAGGAAAAATGGATGCGTTCACTCCGGCGAGCCCATGACAGGCGATAAAAGGCAATTCCACTTTCACGCCCTTTGGGATATAAAGCAAAACGCCCGATCGGCAATGCGCTTGATGTAAGAGCGTAAATTTGTCTGATCCCAAAGAAACGCGAGACGATAGAAAATATTTTTTTAAAAAATCCGATTTTTTTTTCAACGCTTCTGCCATCGTTGTCCAAATGACGCCTTGTTGAATAAGGGATTGAGGAAGAAGGTGGCCATGCAGTTCTTCGTCATTGCAAAAAACCGCCAGAGAAGCATGAGGCATGTCTTGAATCGGATGTCGGATCAACCTCTCTCGTTGTGAAGGCGATATGTGAGGCGCGAGAGTCAAGGCATTCAGATCAAGAGCTTTTAAATTGGCAAAACGCCAATCTTCCTGAAACCGATCCGGCATCGGAAGCGCGCAAAATCGTTCCCACGCTTCTTTTTGGCGTCGTCGCCACCATGCTGGAGAAGTCTTATCTTGAGCAGGGCTTTCTAAAATGGACAAAGAAGGCATGCTCTAGAATATAGCGGCTTTGGGCGGTTTGTCTCCACCAAGAAAATTGTTTTTTTTATCTTTTAACGCGAGAATACCCCGTAGCTTGCTACGGGGATGAATCGCGCAGAAACAACGCAATACACACGATAGAGATAGATTGCCACGCCGTGCGCCCGAGTCGCGACGGCTCGCAATGAAAGAGCGAAAGCAATTCGCGAAGCGAAAATTTCGCGATACTCCGAAGCTTGTTGAGGAGAGATACTTTAGCTTTCGCTTTTCACTTGCCGTCGTTGCCGATGGCTTCCACGGGACAACCTTCCATGGCGTCTTTGCAGAGATTTTCTTCTTCGGGCGAAGCCGGTTGCTTATAGACATAAGAATAGCCACCGTCGTCGTTGCGTGTGAAGTTATCCGGCGCCGTCTCGCGGCACAGATCGCAATCAATGCATTGGTTGTCCACATAATAAGCGCCGGGGACATTTTCCGGGTATTTGTTTTTCACGTCTGCCATAATTCGAAACCATAAAGAGAAATTCCGGCTTTGGCTAGCCGAAAAAAGGCGCGCTTGTGAATGGACTTTTGTTGAATTTATGGTTTGTTGGATAGGATGAAAGATGACCGTTTTTCTCAGCTTGCCGAGTTATTGACCGGATTCAGCGTGCGCCTCAAAAAAGGCGAAAAAGTTCTGATCGACGCCTTTGATATTCCGGAAGCGATGACCATCGAACTGATTCGTTCCGCCCGCGCGCGCGGCGCGATTCCGTATGTTCAAATTCATTCAGGTAAAATTTCCCGCGAAATCATGATGGGCGTGACCAAGGAGCAACTGCTGTTCAGCAAAAAAATTGAACTTCAGCGCATGAAAAATATGCAGGCGTATATCGCAATTCGCGGCTCGCAAAATATTTTCGAGTCCTCCGATGTTTCGCCGGAGCGATTGAACATGACTTCAAAAATTCTGCGACCCGTGCAAAATTGGCGCGTGCAAAAAACCCGATGGGTGGTTTTGCGCTGGCCGACTTCCGCTATGGCGCAACAAGCCCGCATGAGCACCGAAGCGTTCGAGGATTTTTATTTCAAAGTATGTACGCTCGATTACGCGCGCATGGAATCCGGCATGAAGGCACTTCAACGATTGATGAACCGAACCAATCAAGTTCACATCAAGGGACCGGGAACGGATTTGAAATTCTCCATCAAAAAAATCGGCGCGGTGACGTGCGGCGGACATCACAATATTCCCGACGGCGAAGTTTATACCGCGCCGGTCAAAGACAGCGTGAATGGAATTTTAACTTATAATGCGCCTACGGTTTATCAGGGAACTTCGTTCGATAATATTTTCTTTGAATTCCGCGATGGAAAAATTATTCGCGCCACAACCGGCGATAACACCAAGCGCATGAATAAAATTTTGGATTCCGACGCCGGCGCGCGCTACATCGGAGAATTTAGCTTGGGCTTCAATCCTTATATTCTTCAACCCATGCGCGATATTTTGTTCGACGAAAAAATCGCCGGTTCGTTTCACTTCACGCCGGGGCAAGCTTATACGGAAGCCGACAACGGCAATCGTTCGCAAGTGCATTGGGATTTGGTGTGCATCCAGCGCAAAGATTACGGCGGCGGCGAAATTTATTTCGACGGCAAACTAATTCGCAAAGACGGCATTTTTATCGTTGAACCTCTCAAAAAACTCAATCCCGATTATCTGTTGAAAAAAAGCGGATAAATCATCTTCTATGGGGACTCAGCTTTACACAGGCGAAGATTTTTATTCTCTGTGGCAAGGCATCGTGAAGCCTTGGCTAAAAGCGCACGCCGACACATCGTGGACGAGCGAGAATCCCGCAGTGATTCTTGTTCCTTCTTTAAGTCATGCGCATTTTTTGAAATATAAAATGGCGCGGGAAAATCTCGGATTTCTCGGATTGCGTGTGTGGTTGCCAAACGACGCGCGCGCTTTTCTCATGAAAAAATACCTGCCGCAATTCCGCATCGGCGAACGCGAAACATTTCATTGGTTGCTCTCGGCGGCGGCGGCGCAATCGGCGGATGATTCGCCTCTGACGCGCTCGATGATCGAAGACCCTTCTTCGTTGTGGAACGAAGTCGAGCGCTTTGATATTCCGCTCGAAAATAATCTTTTCAAACGTTTTCAAGAAATGAAAACGCAGTCGCATCTTTTGACGCCGCGCGAAACCGATGCGCGGTTGTTGGAACAAACAAAAACAACGGAGACATTTTTAAATTCTGCTTTGATATTGAATTTTCAAGCGCAACATTGGCCGCTTTGGAATTTATTGCGCGCGATTGCGCAGTCGTCCCGCAGTTCGGCGTGCGCGTTGACGTTGCCGCGCCGCGCGGAATGGTTGCAAGCCGCATGGATGGGATCTTGGGAAGAAATATGCGAACCTGCGCAAATGGTTTCATTCGAAACACCCGCTCCACAACGACAAATTATTTTTCGCGCTGGAGAAAATATTCGCGCTCAAGCGCGCGCGATTGTTTTGCAAGCTGTCGAATTTTTAAAAGACGATCTTTTTCAAAAACAACAAGGGCGATTGGGAATTGTCGCGCCGAATTCGAGCGCGCTCGCGCGGGAAATTGCTTGGTTGCTCAAAGAAGCCGGTATTCCGCATCACGATGGCATCGGTCATGCTACGCCGTCTTTGGATGATCAAAACGCGTGGAATGCATGGCTGGCGTGGCAGGAAGACGGCAAAGCGGTTTCTTATTTGAACTTCATCGAAAATTTTCACGCATTCAAAAAATCATTTCCGGTTTCACTCAATGTGATTCGCGAATTTTTTAAAACCGCGCTGGCGGAAACGCTGGTGGATCAATCCTCCGTGATTCAAGCGCATTGGCAACTCTCTTCCTCTCAAGAAGCGCGTCGCCTCGCGGAATTATTGAAAGATTGGAATCTTCTGCCGGAAAAAGCTTCGCTTGAAGAATGGATTGCTCTCGCTTCCGGCGCGTTTCAAAAAGCGCAATGGAATCTGCGCGCCGCTTTTTTGGAAAGTTTACGGCAAACGCACGCTCATTGTTTGCATATCGTGTGTCTCAAAAAAACGTTTCTCCGTTGGGTGCGACAACTTGCCGAGTCCGCGCAAAAAAATCGTTATCCGCAAGGCGCGCATTTTTTCAGCGCGGTGCAATTACTTTCCTACGAAGAAGCGGAACATCAAGAATGGACGCATTTAATTCTCGCCGGACTGCAAGAAGGTTTGTGGCCTCCTGTAATTGAATCTTCCGGTTGGATCAACGAGGAAGAAATTTTTCAAAAAAACAAATCTGCGCTCGCTTGCGGTTCACAAGGCGAAGGACATGTCATTTTAAAAGAAGGCCGCGAAATTTTTCTAGGCCCCATCGAGCGCAGATCTCTTTTGCAACAACAATTTCAAAATTTAATCGAATCCACTTCTCACGCGCTATGTTTGACATGGAGTTCTGCGGATGAAAATGAAAATGCGGTTCTTCCCTCCGAAATGCTGAATCAATTTTTTAAAGAAACTTCTCAAAACGCATTGAACGATCAAAAAATCCAATCTCTTATTCGACAAACCGCCGATTGGGTCGCCTCTTCGCATTTTCCCGCATCTCATATTTCGCCACCCGCGAATCTTGAGCAAACCCGCATCGCTTACTGCGCGCGCCGGAATTCTGCGTCGCCTTTCGGGATTTATGATTTTTCACTCGAAAAACCGCCTGCACGTCCGGTTCCTATTGCCTGTAAAAAATTCGAATCTCTTTTGCGCGATCCCGGAGCGGTTTGGATGGAGATTTTTCTCGGTGTGAAAGCTTGTTCAGAATGGGAACCTTCCGATCTCTGGAATATCACGCGCGGTATATGGATTCATCGATGGCTGAATCTCTCTCTCAATCCGCAACAAACTCGCGCGTGGATTTCCATGCCTTTGCCGCCCGATCGCCTCCATCATCTTCATCAAGCGGCGGAAATCACCCGCCGCGAAATCGAAACCGTTTTTCAAAACGCTTGCCATCCTATGCCTCATGCATGGAACGCCGTCTGGCAGGAAGCCCGATGGCGCGCGCAAAATTTGATTTCATTTTTTACGCCGTATGAAAATTGGAATTACGCGCAAACAGAACGAAGATTGCCGCCGCATTTTTTCATTCACATCGGAAAAGAAAAAAAACTTTTGCTCAGCGGGCAAATCGATCTTGTTCTTTCCAAACAAAAACCTGTTTCGGACGATGCCTTTCCCGATGAAGTTTGGATTGTGGATTACAAAACAGGAAATACTTCGCAAAAAGCTTCTCTCACAAATCTGCACAAAGGCGAAGGACTCCAAATACGGCTCTACGGATTAGCCGCGCGCGAACTCGGAGCCAAGGCGACTTTGCTGACATTGCTTCAAACACATCAAGACACTTCCGTGGAAACCGACGAGGAAACCGCGCGTCTCATGCAAAATTTTTGGGAAGGCTTGGCTTCTTTGCAGGAACGTTGTGTATTCGGCATGCGCGGCGAAATCGATCCGGAATTTGGCATCAAAAAATATTATCCTCTCTCAACGCTTCCCATCGAAGCCGATCTTTCGGAGGAACGTTGGCAACAAACTCATCCGCTTTTAAATAAAATTTCAAAAAAATGACTACGGATCAAACATCGCGCGAACGCTTCACGACGGAATTGAATCAAAACTTTTCCGTCATCGCGCCCGCCGGTTCGGGGAAAACCCGCGCGATTGTGGATCGGGTGATTCATATCGCAAAGACGCAGTCGGACATGCTTTCGAAATTGGCGGTGGTGACCTACACCAACAAAGCCGCGCAAGAAATGCGCCAGCGCGCGCGCAAAGAAATCGGCGAGATTCACGCCGATGCCGAGGTGTTGCATCAATTTAATCGCGCGTTTTTTGGAACCATTCACAGTTTTTGCCTCAAATTACTGCGACAATACGGACATCATCTCGGATTGCCTTCAAAGGTGACACTTTTTCAAAATCATCAAACCGCTTTATTTCTCGAACAAATGCAAACCGACGCCGTTTCGTCGCGCGTTTTAAATTATGTATCGGTTTTTGATATTCTCAAATTGGCTTCTCAACTCAAAACATCCGTCGCGTGCCCGCAAACTTCCTCATCGCCTCCCGTCATGGATCTCCAATCTATTTTACAATGTCCTCCCAATAAAAATAAAAAGGCGAATGAATATATCGAGAAAGGTAAAATTCTGATTCAAACTTGGCTGAGTCATGGCGACGCTTTTAATCCTATTCCTCGCTTTGACAAAGGCGGCGGAGAATTTCAATCGCGCTGGAAACAAAGTTTCGCGCCTTTGAGACAATGGATCGCCAATGAATCCTTGCGGCTCGCCGCGCAAATTGCCGGACAATACAAACAATGGCGTCTCAGCAAAGGAACGCTGACGTATCACGATCAAGTCGAACTCGCCGCGGAGCTTTTGCAAAATCCGGAAGCCGGACGTCTCATTCGCGAACAAAATTTTGCAGTGATTCTCGACGAAGCGCAGGACACAGACCCGGATCAATTTCGCGTTTTATTGGAAGCCGTGCGTCCCGCGGACGCCCAAGGCGATTGGATTCACGGCAATAAAGAAAAACCTCCCCGGCGCGGCGCTTTTTGCATGGTCGGTGATCCGCAACAATCCATTTACGGCGATCGCGCGGATTTATTATTTTATCAAAAAATCCGCGAACGTTTGCACGCCGCCGGCGCGGAGGAATTAACGTTTGACATTACTTTCCGTTGTGGAGAAAAAATCATTCACGCGATCAATGCATGGGGCGCGTATATGCTCGACGGCGCCGACGATCAAGCGAGTTATGTGACTTTGCATTCTCACGCCGCTTCCGCGTCGGGACAAATTTTGCGTTGGGTGGCGCCGCATCCCGATGAAGAAAGTCCTTCCAATTTTTTTCTCTCGCGTCGCGAAGCCGAATGGCTCGCGCAAAAAATCGTCGCATCGGGATTGAACAATCTTCGCGCGCACCGATGGTCGGAAGTCGCCGTTTTGTGCCCGCGCAAATTATGGTTTACTCCGCTTGAAAATGCTCTGCGTGCCGCCGGATTGGATGTTCAAACACAATCGTCGCGCGAGACATTTTCTGATTCGCCGTTTTACCGGTGGCTAACCGCTCTCGCCACGATCACGAGCCAACCGCGCAATCATTTTGAAATCGTCGGAGCGCTTCGAGACATTTTTGGAATTTCCGATTCGGCGCTGGCGGATTTCGCGCAAAAAAACGGCGACCGATTTCAAATCGCTTCGCCGACTGAAGAACGCGGCGACGTCGCGTTTGCATTGAACGAACTTTTTACTCTGCGAGAAAAAATTGCGCGGCTTCCATTGCGCGACGCCGCCGAGCAACTGGTATGCGTGGCTCAACAACGCATCCGCGCGATTCCGGAATTCGAGAATGAGGATTTTCGTTTGGATTTTATTCTGCCTCAAGCTTCCGACGCGGAACTTCAAGGAAAAACGCTCCTCGATTGGGCGGAAATGCTTCGTCAAAATTTTGATCAGGAAAAAACCGAAAGCGCTCCGCGTCCCGATGCCATTCAACTCATTACCTGCCAAAAAGCCAAAGGACTCGAATGGGACGCCGTGATTTTGCCGTTTTTTTACAGGAAGATTTTTACACGCTCCGCCGCATATCCAAAAGTGATCCGTCAAATTTTCGGAGAAACTCCGGAATTTTTCATGAGTAAAGAAGAGGTTGATGAAGAAAAAGACTTTTTGATAAAACGCAGAATTCTGCAGGAACATCAACGTTTGCTTTATGTTTCGCTCACCCGCGCGCGTCACACGCTGATTTTAATCGACGATCATTTGCTTTTTGAAAACGATCAAGATTCTTTTGGCTTATGTTTACCTTCTCTAGAAAAGTTGCCTCGAGAAGTTTCGCAGGATGCGCGCGCGTTTTCCGCGGAATGCAGTTCGCCGCCTTTCGAAGAAAAAATAATTTCCCTCGCCGCGCAAGATTTTGCGCGCGCGCAAAATTTTCCATTCATGCAACGTCTTTTGCCGCATGCTTTGGGCAAAGACATTTCTTCCGCCGAAGAGCCGGAGCAACGCCTTTTGGAACTCCCGAAAGACGCGGAGCAATCTTTTGCCGAAGCAAGCGTCTCGGCGCTCAACTACGGTTTATGGTGGCATCGCTTGTGTGAAACTTTGCCTTGGCATCGATCTTTCGGAGCGTGGAATGCTCATTTTGAAAACCATCTCGCGCAATCTCCGACCCCGGAACGCGCCCAAAAAGAATGGAAGCTTTTTTTAAATTCGGATTTAGTTCAAAACATCGTTGCTCATGCAAAGAATAAAATCTTTCACGCGGAAATGCCTTTTTTACATCCTGTGGACACCGCGCAATGCATCGAAGGCGTGATCGATCTGGCGATTTTTGATCCGCAACATTCCTCTTGGCTCGTGATCGATTGGAAAACCGACGTCGTCGATGTTGATGAACGAAATTTTTTCAAAGAAAAATACGCGCCGCAACTTCAAGCTTATTCGCAAGCACTCCATACGCTGAGTCATTCCTCGACTCAAACCACCTTGTATTCTACTTACTTAGGCGAATCGTTTTCGCTCTAGGGGGTGTCGTCACGAGAGGAAAGTGACGACACCCCCTAATCTGCACTTCTTAAATCGATAACAACGATTGGGCGATGGCCTCCGGGCTGAGTCCGCGCGCTTGGTAAAGTTGTTTGGCGAAATAAGCGGATTGGCCGAATTCGCCGCGAATGCCGAGCGATTGCGCTTTAAATTGTACGCCGTGTTGAGCGAGCGCATGAACTAAAATCGCGCCCATGCCGCCGATAGTTTGATGATCCTCGATCGTCACCAAACGTCCCCCTGAAGATTGAATGATTTCGCTAAAAGCGGCAACATCCGGCGCATTGACAAAAGGATGATCGACGACCGACGCGGAGATTCCTTTTTCTTTAAGAATTTTTTCCGCTTCAATCGCTTGAGTCATCATAGCGCCGGAAGCGACAAGCGCCACATCTTTGCCGCGAGAGAGAATCTGCGGTTTGCCCCATTGATACGAGGGATTTTCGACATAATCCAAAGGAAAATTTTCACGACCGATAAAGAAAATGATATTCTCGCCGTCGTCGCCGTATTGACGCGCTTGCGCGTAACGCTGAATCGCCTGAAACATGAACGCTTGAGCTTGATGAGCGCACGAACACGCAATCACCACCGTATTTGGAATCGCGCTCACTGCGGAAAAATACGTGGTGGCTTGATGCGACGCGCCGTCGGCGGCGTCCTGAAATCCCACGTGAGAAAAAACGGCGATGACAGGCGCTTGTGAGAGTGAAGCCATCGTTAGAGGTAAATTTCCCTTGGTCACGCCGAATTGCGCGAAAGTATCGACAACGGGAATGAAGCCGGCTTTTGCCAAACCGGCGCCCACGCTCACCATATTGGCTTCGGCAACGCCCAGATCGATACAACGATCCGGAAAAGCTTTTTGGAACGCGCTTGTCCCCGTGGAACCCGCCAAGTCGGAAGAAATGGAAAACACAGGATAACCTTCCTGCGCGGCCTGAATCATTCCTTGCGCGATGCCGATTTGCACTTTGTCTTTTTTCGCGCCCGCCGATGCGGGTTTATTTTTTTTCTCTTCCTGCTTCTGCTCCCATTCGAGGCGAAGCGTCTGCGCCCATTGTGCAATTTCCGCCGGCGGATTGCCGCCGCAAATTTCATTTACAAATTCAATGATTTTTTCACCGTCTTTCAGAGGAAAACCGTGGCCGCCGGAAGAATTTTGCTCGGTAGCTTTGACGCCGTAGCCTTTGATCGTTTTAATCCAAAGACAAACCGGCTGGAGTGAATTTTGTTTTGCGGTCTGAATGCCTTTTTCCAATGCCGAATACACCGCTTGCAAATCGTGGCCGTTTTCCACCGTCATCACATTCCAACCAAGCGTCGCAAGCGATTGAAACGTCGGTTGCATACTGAACGAATCTTTTGAAATGCGCCCGGAAAGTTTTGTGTCGTTATCCGAAATCATCAGAACATACGGATTCAATTTTCCTTTTGCCGCCAAGCCGGGAATGGATGCGAAGGCTTCTCGCGCCTCGCCTTCCATGGCGGCGCCGTCGGACATCACGCACAATGTCACGCGATCGCGCCCGGCAAGTTTATCCGCTAGAGCGAGACCTTCGGATTGGGGCAACGCCGAACCGAGAGGTCCATTGCTCAAAAACACGCCTTCGGGATTGATATGCGATTCGCCGTGACCAGTGAGCTTGCTCTGCAGACTGCGAAAACCTTTTAGAGTTTCCATCGTCATGCCGTCGAAACCATAATTCGCTCTCAAAGCATAAATGCCGTTCTCCGCATGACCGGCGTCGTTGACAAAATTGTACGCCTCGTGCCACAGGCGATTTTTTTCAGCGAACATGATACCGTGCGCCGCCGAGATTATTTCCGCAAACGCCGCCGGTCCGCCCCAGTGACACGCCGCGCCACCGATGACCGCATGCGTATTCATCAGCGCAATCAATGCACGATTTGCCGCAGGATCCGCCAAAATAATTTCTTCGCCTTTTTGATTTTTGACGCGAACGAAAAATTTCGGCGCAACCGGCGTTGCCGCCAACTTATTCGGAAGCGTCAAAGGATTCAAAGGTCGAGAAGCGCCCGCCGAAACGCCCGGTGATGAAAAGTCGCCTCCCATAGATATTTTTTCTTTTTTTAAGATGATGCGCGGCTTGAAGTGATTTTAACCCGGCATGCGCTGACTGCTCCACATAGAATGGACTTCAGGCTTGATTTGGCCGGTGTCGTAAAGCTCATCAAGACGTTTTTGGAAAGTCATGTTGCCTTCCGTCAAGCCGCCTTGAATAACGTATTCAATATCATTCGGCGTGCCACGCGCAATGGCTGCACGAGATTTACTATTCACTCTCAAAAGCTCGTACAACAGCACGGAGTGCTCAACGCCGGGTAAGAGCCGTTGGCTGATGACCATGGTCAACGACGCGGAAAGTTTTTTGCGAATATTTTCCTGCTCGGCGGCGGGGAATTCTAACGAAACGCTCTCCACCAATTCTTTGATCCGCATGACGTGAATGGTCGCAATTACAAACATACCCGCTTGGCATGCTTGCAACGCCGCGCGAATGGATTCCGCCGTGCGAAGCTCGCCGACCATCAGCAAATCGATACGCTCGCGCAAGCTTCCAAATATCCCTGCTTCCCATGAATCCACTTCCACGCCGACTTCGCGTTGAGTGACGAAATGATGCGGCTGATTAAATGGATATTCGATTGGGTCTTCCAACGTCACCACACGTCCGCCTACACTGCGGCAATATTCCTCAATCATCGCGGCAAGCGTCGTGGATTTTCCGGAACTTGTCGGACCGCAAACCAGCACCAAACCGCCGTCGCGCATGTTTTCAGTCACAATGCGCGAAAAATCAATGTCTCTCATTCCCAGACTATCCAAGGTCAACGGCACTTGGTTCAAAATACGCAAACTCAAAGTAAATCCATAACGATCTTTTGCTGGATGACCTCTCAGAAGAAGCGGTGTGTCATTCGTACGCGGCAGAGAAACAACAAAATCACCCACGCGCGATGCCACGCCTTGCACGCGCCCAAGCGCGCCCGCGGCTTTGCCGTCTTCAATCATTCGAACAAGCGTAATCGTATCCGGCACAGCAGTTTGTATTGTTTTCCAAGTGCGATTGGAAAGCACGCGCATCGTGCGGCGTTCTGCAAGAAAAACGTCCGTTATAGATGGATCACATTTGGCGATTTCCGCAATCGCCTGAAACGAAATCGGTGTATTGGCTAAAAAATTATAGGTTTCTTGTTTCAAGAGGTCTCCTCAAACTTGCGTTCAAAGTAAGTCAGCGCTCCCAAAAAGTAAAACAAAATAATTTCCCCCGACAAGCGCCATTTTTTTGAGGCAAAATCCCCCCCTTGACGTTTTCATCCGAACGTCACATTCATCATTATGAACTATCCTTTACTTATCGAAAAAATTGCAGAGAGACTGAGACCTCTTTTTCTTCGTCCGGATCATGTGCACGCCGCCGTGCTTTTAACCGATATCTTGTTCAAAGAAATGCAGAAAACTTCCCGTCCTTTAGATTTAAACCTCCCAGTGCCTTCTCTTCGAAAACAATTCATCGTGACTCGAGCAAACTGCGAGAGATGCGGCTACATCGAGTATCTCGAAAAGGAGCATTGGACGACATTCACAGATGAAACGGGAACTTGGGAAGCTTTTATCGATAATCGATCGGATGCGCAAATGCGGAAAGCCGCCAATGTCGTGATCGATGTTTTCCGAGAAGAAAAACTTTTCACTCGAAGCGACCTCGTCTTAAAAAATTCCGCCCGCGCAGATGCGCATTCTTTAGTTAAAAATGTTTCCAATTTTGTAAATTGGCATTTATTTCGATCCTCCACTGAAGCTATTTTAAAAACGATGCAAGAAGTGGATTTTCGTTCCATCGCGCCTGAAAACGCCAGCATCATTCTCAATTCCATTCGAACAGAGGCTTTCCATACCTTTGCAAAAATACTCAAAGAAGAAAACCTTCATTTGCCTGATGCGTCTCAAAGGGTGTCTTCTACTTTAGGAACGTGCTGGAACACGCTTCGGCATGCGGGGCTCAGAGATATTGATTCCGTCCATGCATTTTTGAGCGATAAAAAAGATTTTCGATCGATTGCACGGGCTATTGCGCGAAAAACACGCCCGTCACGAGACCCAAAATATCCGATTTTCAATGGAAAAACATTCCGGCGTGAAGCCGCTTGTATTTTGTTAATCTCGGAGGTTCTCTGCGAATTCAAAAAGAGTAACCCGCCTCGAGATTCCTTCTCTCTTCAGCCATGTCTCGCATCTCAGAGATATAATCCGCGTGCTTTATCTGCGAAAAGTCATTCTTCGATCCCTTGACGTTTTGAGCAGAACCACACGTGAAAGACTATAAATTTTGTCACTTTATGGAAAAATAGAACCTAATCCCAAACACCCTTGAAGGTGACTTCCGCGGGACCCAGCAAGGTAACGTTTTGAAAGTCGTCGCCAAGTTTTTGAAAATTCACCACCAACGTATCGCCGCCTTGCACGCGAACGCGAATCGGCGGTTTCCAACCATGAATCAGATGCGCGATGAGAGCGGTGGCTGTCACGCCGGTTCCGCAAGCAAGCGTTTCGTCTTCCACGCCTCGCTCGTACGTGCGAAGGCGGATACTATTTTTTTTCAACACCTGCGCGAAATTGACATTTGTGCCTTTTGGCGCAAACGTTTCGTGCCAGCGAAGCGCGCTTCCCATTTCACGAACATCGACGTTCTCGGCATTCTTCACAAAAACTATCGCATGCGGCACGCCGGTGTTGATGGAATGCACGATCAAGTTCCCGATTTTTTGATTCAGCGCACAATCCGTCGGCGCGGTGAGTTGAATGCGTACGTTGTTGCCAATGTATTGCGCGTGAATGACGCCGGCGCCCGTTTGGAATCGGACGCTCGGCTTACGCCAACCGGTAACCCGTTGAATCAATCGCGCAAAACACCGCGCGCCATTGCCGCACATACTCGCTTCGCCGCCGTCGGAATTGTAATATCTCATCCGAAAATCCGCAGAGCGGAGTTTTGTTTTTTCTAAAACCAATAATCCGTCCGCGCCGATGCCCGTTTGGCGATGACACAGCCGCGCGATTTGTTTTTTGGAGAGCCGCAACTCGCCGGTCCGGTTATCCAGACACACAAAATCATTTCCCGCTCCATTCATTTTATAAAAAACGATCTTCTTCATTGAAAAATAATTCTAAACAAGAAGCCGCCGAATGAAAAGGAGGGTTTTGACAAGTTTGGAAGCAAAGTTTTGCGCACCTAGACAAAAGAGTCTGATTGTGTATATCATCTCATGTATTGTATCCATGAATTGGCACGTTCGGGTTGTAAGTTTTTTTATCGTTCTGCTTTTTGCGGGATTTGCGTTTTATTATTTTCGGCTGTACGTGTCGCCGAAGAAGCACGGCGTCATTTTGTTTGTCGTACCGGGCACCAGCGCAGAGGTGTTGAGAGAAGCCAGTGCCAAGCGTTTAGACGCATTGGCGCAAGCCAATCAAACCGCACTTGTACAGATCGACGCGCATGATGATTATGCGAGTTTAATGACGCGCGTAGCATCGGGGCGTTTGGGAAAACAGAGGCAATTAGGCCTCGATGCGGCAGGACGCAGATTGGATACTTTACTATACCGCGCCCAAAGAAAACATCGTAGCGTCGGCGTGGTCAGTACAGGCTCTTTGACTTCTCCCGGAGTCGCGGCGTTTTTTTCTCATGTCAAAAATGCATTCGAAATAGACCTCGTCGCTTTAAATATATTGGATTCGACCGATATGGATGTCGTCCTAGGCGGCGGCGAGCAAGCGTTTGCGGAAGCGTACCGCAATCATGAGCGCGATTTATTTAAAGAAGCGGAACAAAAAGGTTACGACATCGTGCGCAACAAAAAAGAATTGGAGGATTTACAGGCTTGGATGCCTAAAAATCTATTGGGTGTTTTTCCAAAAATAGAAAATTCTTTTCGCGTGGCGCCTATTGAAAACGTGCCTGTCTTGGCGGACTTGACTCGACGCGCGATTCAAAAATTGCAATATCACCTCGGCGGTTATTTTTTGATCATTGAGCATGAACTTGTTGCCCGAGCGGCGCCGGACGAAGCCTTTGAGGAAATTATCGAACTCGATAATGCCGTCAACACCGCGCTGGCATACGCCGGTAAAAATGCGTTGGTCATGGTTTTTTTTCCCGCATCGGAAATCGGATGGGTATTTTTATACGGAGAAAAAGTTCCCGATATTCAAAACTTAGTCACGCCGGCAATGTTGCATGATTTCATTGCAAATGAATTATAAATGACTCTGAATGAGATCAAACAGGTATTGGCGGAAAAAAATTTAAGACCGCTGAAGCAATTGGGACAAAATTTTTTGTTCGACGGCAATTTATGTCGCTTCATCGCGGAGAGTTTACCCGCAAAAGCAGGCGATGCCGTTTTAGAAATCGGCCCGGGATTGGGAGGATTGACCGAATGGATGCTCAAAAAAGGATGGGATGTTTCCGCCATCGAAATCGACAAAGGATTCTGCGCATACTTAAAAGAAAAATTCGAAAAAAATGAACATTTTCATTTGATCGAAGGCGACGCGATGGAATGGTTGGTTCAAGCCGGCAAATTTGCGTGGGTGATCGGCAACTTGCCTTATAATATTTCCACTCCGCTATTAGCGGAAATGTTGCAACTCGAAAAATTGCCGGAAGCGTGTGTGTTGACACTGCAAAAAGAAGTGGGCGAACGTTTATCGGCGTCGCCAAGAACGAAAGAATACGGCGCAACCAGTGTCTTGATTCAAAGTTTTTACGAGGTGGAATCGCTCAAAACGCTGGGCAGTAGCGTATTTTTCCCTGAGCCGATGGTGAGTTCTACAGTGATTCGGTTGACCAAGCGCAAAGATAAAAAAGTATCCGCCATCGATCGCGCGAATTTTTACAATTTTGTGCGTCAAGGATTTTCTCAACGCCGAAAAATGATCGGGAAAAAATTCGGCCTTCACATCACGTCGCGCGCGGAAGAATTATTGCCCGAAGAATGGTGGAAATTGTATGAAACCGCAGGCTGATGTTTTTGACATCGTCAATGAGCGCGACGAAGTCATTGGCCAAGCCACCCGCGCGGAAGCGCACGCCAAAAATCTCAGGCATCGCGCGGTGCATATTTGGATTTTAAATCGCAAAGGAGAATTTTTATTGCAAAAACGATCCGCCACAAAAGACACGTGCCCTTGCATGTGGACGTCGTCGGTTTGCGGACACGTGGACGCCGGAGAAAATTACGAAGAAGCCGCTCAGAGGGAAATAATCGAAGAAATCGGATTAAAAACCGCTCTGTCCATAAAAGAAATTGGCTATGAAAAAGCGTGCGCCGAAACCGCCATGGAATTTACCAGAATTTATGTCGCCTCATGCGAAGGTCCGTTTCAATTCCCACAAGAAGAAATCAGCGAATTGAAATGGATGTCCTTCAAAAAAATCCAGCACATCATCCAAAAGAAACCGGAAACCCTATCCCCCATATTTATTTATTTGTGGAATAAATTCGATGCTCATGATGAACATGAAAGCGATGTGAATCTTTGATGCATTTCACACAATGGCAATGATTTTGATTTCCAGAAGTTTGATTGTAAATGCTTATTTTAAGGCTTTTTATGAAAATTTCAAAAAAACATTTTCACCCCTTGACGTTTCATGCCGAACACCACACTTCTAATTAAAAAGAAAGGTATAGGTATAATATGTATTCAAATGAAAGATCTTTTAGAATTATGGATTTTGAGTGTCATCTATATAATGGAATGACTGAAGACGCATGGTTAGAACATCGTGAAAAATATCCGACCCCATCGTCCGAGGGAACAGGGTTCTTTAGCGATGAATTGTCGGAAAAAATTGATTCTACTCTAAAGGAACGTGAAGCGTTGCATTCAGCCGTGCTCCATTCTTCAAATGGTGAAGAAGGATTGGTTGATCCGAATAACTGCAGAGAAGAAGCAAGAGTCAATGTCGATCATCTTCCACAAGACCTCAAAGAAAAAACAGGCGTTGGAACATATTATCAGTATGAGCGAAATAATCCGCTTGAGGGTGAACGACAACATCCCGTAATTTTTCCTGAAAAATTCGCTCGCACTCCTGTTCGCACCGAAGTCGCCACTGGCAAACAAAGAGATTAGTCACTGATTCTTAATCGCCAGCGCGATGTCGCGTTCGAAGGTGGGATAGGAAGTGGCGATGCATGCGGTGTCGTCGATGAGTCATCAAATTCAGAACGCATTGGGGTCAAGATTTCACATTTTCACCGACATGCGTCGCTGAAAATCTGAACTCATGACCCCAATGCTGTAGACATCATACCTCTGATGGCGAGATATTCAGGCTAGGGAGTCTTTTGCATCTTTGCGATCTTTGCGCAAGAAATTATGAGAGATTTAGCAGGTAAATCAACCTCTTGCGCAGAGCATCCAATTCTTTAGTTTCGAGCTTGCCGAGTTTCTTTGTAAATTTACTCAATGATACAGGCTGAATTTGTTGAAGATGAAAAACTCCCTGTTTTAAAAAAGGTTTATGACAAACATATTCCCATTTTGTGTTTCTTATCGCCGTCGTATGAGGCACAATAACCATCAACGCCAATTCATGCGGCTCAGGATAATCGCTCAAAATCAAACATGGTCTCACTTTTGCCGTGAGCCCTAAATCAACCCACCATATCTCACCGACGCTTGGTTTTTGCATCGCTCGCCTCCATCTGATCCAAGATAAGAAACCTCTGATTAGCCCGTGCGTCGCACTCCCAAAGTTCTTTGGTATTTCGATCAATCTCAAAAATTTTCTTCAAAATCTTTTGCCGGTCTTTCATGGAAAGCTTAGGCAATTGATGCAATATCTGCGTCGTACTCATCTTAATTTCAACTTAATCTATCTCTTCAAAAAGTCAATCGAGGCATCACTGATTCTTAATCGCCAAAGCGATGTCGCTTTCGCAAAACGTTAAGCCATGCGAGGCATGAGCAAGCAACAAGGCGAAATCTCGCGTTTCACGCGTTTTTCAATCGCTCGCTTCGCGATTTCCAAATCATAATCCGCCTGAATCCCCGTCCATAATTCCGCGCTGGTATTGGTGTAACGCGCAAGCTTAAGCGCCATTTCAGCGCTCACAGAGCGCTTGCCTCGGCAAATCATGCTAATCGTAATCGCACCCACACCGATATCCTTCGCCACACGATACGCCGAAAGTCCCAAAGGCTTCATAAAATCTTCCCTCAACACATCGCCCGGATGCACCGTTTTTAATAAATGTTTTTTCATAACAACTCCTATCCATGATAATCCACAATTTCTACATCTTCGGCGTTGCCGTCCACCCAACGGAAACAAATTCTCCATTGATCGTTAATGCGAATGCTATGACGTCCGCCCCATTTCCCTTTCAATGCCTCCAAGCAATTTCCCGGAGGACTTTTTAAGTCCTGTAGCGTTCGCGCTCTGTGCAAATATTCCAATTTGCGTCGAGCCACATTCTGCATCGAATGATCAAGAGAGAATGACATCTCGCCTTTGAAAATTTTTCCGGTTTCTTCACAGGCGAAATTGATTATCATTTAACTATAATATAACCGAGTTATACTAACATGTCAAGATCATCCATTCACTGATTCTTAATCGCCAGCGCGATGTCGCGTTCGAAGGTGGGATAGGAGGTGGCGATGCATGCGGTGTCGTCGATGAGGGTTTCGCCTTTGCAAAAAAGTCCCAGAATCGCAAATGCCATCGCAATGCGATGATCGCCGTAACTTTGCACGCGCGCGCCCTTGAGTTTTTTATTGCCTTTGCCTTCGATGATAAGTCCGTCGGGTTGCTCGGTGGCATTCACGCCGAACGCGCGCAGATTGGACGCCAACGCGGCGATGCGATCGGTTTCTTTGACGCGCAATTCTTTTGCGTCGCGAATAATGGTCGTGCCCTCGGCGAGAGCGCCCGCAACGGCAAGAATCGGCAATTCATCGATGACATTCGGAATTTCCGCGCCGCCGATTTGCGTGCCTTTGAGATGTCCGCCGTTGTGAATGAAAAGATTCCCCATCGGCTCCACACCTGTATCAAAAACTTCTTCACTGATGCGCGCGCCCATACGCGTCAGCACATTGAGCACACCCGTGCGCGTGGGATTGAGTCCCACCTTGTGCAAGGTGAGCTTCGCTCCCGGAAATGCCGCCGCCGCAACTAACCAAAATGCCGCCGAAGAAATATCGCCCGGCACATCCACATCATTCGCCTGCAATTTATGTCCGCCGCGAAGCGTCGCAGTATGATTCTCGCATGTGATGCTGGCTTGAAAATGTTTCAACATGCGTTCGGTGTGATCCCTGCTCGCAAAATCTTCTTTCACTTCCGTTTTTCCTTCGGCATTCAAACCGGCGAGCAAAATGCACGACTTCACTTGCGCGCTCGGCACAGGAGTGCGATACGAAATTCCTTTCAGAGATTTTCCTTCGATTTTCAGAGGAGGACGAAAATCTTTTCCCTCGCAAACGACTGCCGCGCCCATTTTTTCCAACGGCTCCACAATGCGCTTCATCGGACGCCGGCTCAACGAAGCATCGCCCACGAGCACGCTGGTAAAAGGTTGTCCTGCGAGTAGTCCCGCAAGAAGCCGCATCGATGTGCCCGAATTACCGCAATCCAACGCCTCCGCCGCGCGCAATAATTTCCCCGCGCGCCCTTCGATGATGTACGAAGTTTCGCTCAAGCGATCCACTTTCACGCCGAGCGCTTCCATGATGCTCATCGTGCAAAGACAATCTTCGCTGTTGAGAAATCCGGTCACGCGCGTCGTGCCCGAAGCCATTCCGCCCAAAATTGCCGCGCGATGCGAAATGCTCTTATCTCCCGGCACAAGCACTTCTGTATGAAAACTCCGAATCGGTTTAACTTTTAAACTTTTCATTTTTTGATAATAATTTCTTAGACAGAATTAACAAAATTAGCTCCGCGCCCTTTTGCCCATTTGACCACGGATATCACGGATAATCACGGATATTTTGCTCCGACAAAGTCGGAGCTAAAAATCAGCGTTCCCCGCCTTTTTCTCGGCAAAAAGGGAAAAAGGGTACGGAGTAATTCTGTAAAAATTCTGTTCATTTTGTCTAAAAAATTCATATCAACCGCCGTACGGCGCCAGCTTGTTCTAGGAAACGTTCCAAATCTTTTTCTTTTCGTGAAGAAAGTTGTCTTTGAACTTTTTGCGCCAAATGCACAAATTTTTTCAAACTTTTAAACACCTCTTTGCGATTCATCATCAGAATTTCCCTCCACATCGCCGCCGGTCCTTCGGCGATGCGCGTGGTGTCGCGAAATCCGCTTCCTGCCAATGATAAACTTTCTTTCGAAGCGCTCAATGTCAACAACGCCGCCATCAGATGCGGCAAATGACTGATCTGCGCAACGAGTTGATCGTGTTTTTCCGGAGATAAAACAACGACGCGCCCGCCCAAGTTTTTCCAAAATAACTTCGCGGCGCGCAACGTCGAAGAGTTCGTCGCTTTCGTCGGCGTCAGAACCACTGTCGCATCCCGAAAAAGATTTTTTCTTGCGGCGGATAATCCGGCTTGCTCGCTTCCCGCCATTGGGTGACTTCCGATCCATCGCGCTTTTTTTTCCAACAAGCGCGCTAATTGTTTTTCCACCGGTGCTTTCACGCTTCCCACATCCGTCACCAGCGCGTTTTTCTTAATATAAGGTAACATTTGTTGGACTAAGCGAGGCATGACTCCGATCGGCACACAAAGAATAATCATATCCGCGCCCGACACAATGCGCGACAAATCTGTCGATGCCTCATGCGCCATTTTTTTGTGCAGAATTTCCCGAATCACTTTTTTTCTCCGTCCCCACGCCGCAACAGTCACGCCTCTGCGTTGTCTCAAATCCAACATCAACGATCCCCCCAACAACCCCGGTCCCAAAATGGCAATTTTACATATCATTGCAGTAATAAAGTAAATTTTTAGACAGAATTAACAAAATGAACAGAATTTTGCTCCGCGCCCTTGATTCCACTGAATGCCCGCTCAAGACAGGCATGACAAGCGAGAGAGTAAAGCATTGAGACACTATCAAAGCGTATTGCGGTATTATACGTTTTAAGAAATCCAGAGGAACGAATCATGTTTTGAATTTTGAAAATTGGAATTTGTTTGGGATTTGGAGTTTGGGATTTCAAAAGTTAATTTACCGCCGCACTATACACTTGGTTAAATGCTTCATAAAAATGTTTCATTTGCTCCGGCGTGCCGACAGTCACGCGAATCCACTCTGCCAAGCGATATCCTCCGCGCAAGGGACGCACGATGACGCCTTTTTCCTGCAATTTATGAAAAACACCTTCGCCGTCGCCTACTTTCATCATCACAAAATTTCCGTGCGACGGAATGAATTCGATTCCTTTTTCGCGGCAAAAATTTTCCAGGGTCTTGCGTCCTTCGATCGTAATCTCGATGGTTTTTTGCTGATGTTTTTCATCGTCTAACGCCGCGAGCGCCGCCGCTTGCGCGATAGCATTCGTATTAAACGGCTGACGACAGCGTTGGAGTATCTCGCCCATTTCTGGTTGCATCAATCCATACCCGATGCGCAATGCCGCCAGTCCGTGAATTTTTGAAAATGTACGAAGCAAAACCAAATTCGGTTTTTGCTTCATCCATTCAAGCGTATCCGGCGGATTTTCCATGAATTCATAATACGCTTCGTCCAGCGCGATCACAACATTCTCCGGAACTTTAAAAACAAATTCCTTCAACTCTTCATTCGGAATGCGCGTGCCAGTGGGATTATTGGCATTGGTCACAAAAATCAATTTCGTATCTGGACGAATCGCCGCCAACATCGCATTCAGATCGTGTGAAAAATTTTTGTCCTCCGTTTCGGTATATTCGCATCCGAACAGCATCGCGCACAATTTATAAACAATGAATGCATACTTCGAGCACACGATATGCCCCTTGCCTTTCGAAACAAACGCGTGAAAAAAAAGTTCGATGATCTCGTTCGATCCTGCGCCCAGTACAATCTGCGACATTTCCACGCCGTGCTTTTGCGCCAACGCGCTCCGCAAATAAAATCCTCCTCCATCCGGATACAAATGCGCGCTGTAAATCGCATTGCGCATCGCATGCAATGCCTTCGACGACGGCCCCATCGGATTTTCATTCGACGCCAACTTAATAATATGCTTCGCGTCCAATCCCAATTCCCGCGCCACGCTCTCAATCGGTTTTCCCGGCTCGTACGGCTTCAAATTCTTCAAATTCTCATTCGCCCATTCCCAAATCATCCTCGCAATCTAATTTCCTCTCGCATTCCTTGCAATAGAAATTGGGGACTTGATATATTTTGGAGGCTCTGCCTCCAAACCTCCGCTTAAGGGCTACTGCCCTTAAGAAACCCTTCATGTGTGCGTTTGTTGTTAGCTCGCTTCGCGAGCTAACAA
>JBMONL010000075.1:0-5764 GCA_049324635.1 Verrucomicrobiota bacterium
TCCCTTATAAAAAATCGATACTTCTGTAGGTAATTCCTCTTGATCGTCTCATCACTGCTGTTCAATCTCATGCTCCATTACGCCCCTCCTCGTGGCTTCTTGTCCACGAATTACGTAACACATACAACTCGACAAAATTTCCGGAAATTTCACTGCTTGCTTCGCCGCCTTTTGGTGGTCGCATATTCCTAAAAATCAAATCACGCGTTTTCTTTCTCACTTGCATTCAATCTTCAGAAAGAATTCTCTGATTGTCTTCGTGGATAACCAATTCATAGAGGGAAGCAGTACTCCAATTTCCCGAACCGACGCCGACGGCAATACCTATCAAAATCGAACCCTTCAAAACGGAGAACAACACGAAATCCTTAAAAATTTTCCAACCGAACAAGAGCTTGTTCAAACCTTCCGCGAACAAGGCAAAGACATCCACTACCACGATTTTATCTATTTCTGGTCTGCGGATTATCGTGTAAAATGAGCTATGAAGATCAACATCGAATCTCTTAATGAAAAAAATAAGCAAAAAGCATTGCGTTTATTAAAAAAACATAAGGAAACATCTTTGATGTTATTAAGCAATTTGCAAGAGTACGGAGCCACGCTCACGCATCATCTGCATTCCGGTAATTTTAGATGTGTGACAAATAAGAAAGATATCGTGGCAGTTTTTTGCTTAACACGAAGCGGACTATTACTCTTTCAAACAGATCGCAAAGCAAATTATAACAATTTAATCTTAAAATCAGCTTTGAAAGAATCTATCCCGCTTAAAGGTTTTATGGGGGATTGGAATTTAGTAACATCTCTCTGGAAAAGTTATAAAAAACAGAATCCTTCCTTTCAGGTAAATTTTTCACCAAAAGAAATTTTATATAAACGTGATTTAAAGCATGCGCCTAATCTTCCCCGAGATCATTCTGTTATTTTTTTAAATTCTCAACATTTCACTCAGTGGTATCGTGCTTACAAAAATTATTTTGCAGAACTTGGCATTGCATTTTATGGAACAAAAAAAGAATTTCATCAAAAATTTCTTCATGAGATAAAAAAACAAAATTGGTGGGGATATTTTCAAGAAAAATGCCTATGCTCTATGGCATCACGCCGTGCGAATTTTGATAACATGGCGCAAATCGGAGGCGTTTACACACTTCCCGAATATCGTCGAAAAGGTTATGCAAAGACTTGTATGATTCAAATCATGAATGACAGTAAAACAATCCATCGTGACCGTGATTTAGTGCTCTTTACTCCGGAAAATAATAAAAGCGCACGAAAACTTTATGAAAAACTTGGATTTAAAAAAATCGGATATTTTGGAGTCGTGATAGGCCAAGATTAACAGAGTGGCAAACTTGTATGAGCTTTACGATCTACAAAGCATTCGCATAATTTCTTATGACTCTTCTCGAATTTTCACTCGTCACGATCATCGTCGCGTTTGCGGGATTTACGCAAGGCGTGGCGGGGTTTGGTGGGGTATTTATTTTGATTCCGCTACTTTCGCTTTTCTTTGGAGTGAAGACGACGATTCCTCTGGTAAATTTTCTGGCGTCGACGGCGAACATTTATCTTTCGTTTAAACTTTTGAAACACATTCCTTGGAAAAAACTCGTTCCGTTTGTCATCACTACTCTACCGGGGATGTTTATCGGCGCGTATTTTTTGAAAACGGCAAAACCCGGAATCATTCAAGCAGGCTTAGGACTGATGCTAATTTTCTACGCGCTTTACTTGCTCTTTGTGAAACCCCATCGCCGAAAATTGCATTTTCTGTGGGATTACATCACCTCGTTCATCGCAGGAATCACCGGCGCGGCGTTCGGCGCGTCATCGCCGCCGACGCTTGTGTATGTGACCATGCAACCTTGGACGAAAGATTTTACGACATCGTTTCTCGCCTCATATTTTTTCTTCTGCGGCATCATGGCATTCTGCGCGCACGCCTCGCTCGGACTCATTACTTCAAAAACCTTCCTCTACTTCGCATTAACAATTCCGATTATGTTTCTTTCCACTTATCTTGGCCACCGTATCTACAAAAAAATCAGCGAAACTTTCTACCGCAAAATCATCACTCTCCTGATTCTCCTCCTCGGCATCCTCATGCTCTGGCAGGGGATTTTTTAATTTTTCTTTGTTCACGATAGCGAGCATGCATCCGTGCAATCCGTGGTTAAAAAAGCGATGACTACTCGATAAGTTTAGGATGTTGTTTTTTTAACCAACCGACAACTTCTTGTTTAAGCTCGACGGTAAAATCGTAAAGTTCTTGAGCTTCTTTGGCGCTTACCACGCCGGCAGTATCATACTCGACAATATTCCGCTTATTGCGACACGCATCCAAGTAATCGGCGTCGTTCTTTTTGTGTTTGCCCAGTATAAACGGTAAAGATTGAATCGATCGATAGTGCGCTAGATTTTTCTCCGTTCTATATCCCTCGGCATACAGCAAAACAACGCAAAGTTTCAACGCTGCATTATAAGCAATGCCAAATTTCCAATCATTGGATATATCCGTTTGAGCATCTTCCAAATCCCGATTCACAATCTCAAGCAAATCGCCGATTTGCTTAGAAGTCGTCTGATGGGACTTCAGCCACCCATTTTTAACCCATTCGCTCAAACTCACGCGCGCCCCCTATAATAAAAATTTTCTCCTGCTTGAGCACATTTTGAATAAATGCATTTTTTTGTTTTTTCTTTTGAAGAAATTCTTTTTGTGAGATGACATAAGGATTGATTTCACGCCCCAATAATTGCATCGGCTTTTTGAGCGCAGGTAATAATTTTCGGGAGACAATTTCTCCTATCACCATCAAATCCACATCGCTTTTAAAGGTAAAGTCTCCTTTGGCCAATGATCCGAAAATAAACGCGACCGCAATGCCTTTTAAAGAATTCAAACTTTCGCTCAAAATGTCCCTTAATCCAAATGATTTTAAAACAAGGTTGCGAATTTCCGGGAAAAGCGGGTGTTCCCGATTCGCTCTAAAGTAAACCCTGTTACCGTCGTCGCGAGTCAATATCAGTCCGGCTTCCTCTAAAATTTTCAGCTCGCGTTGCATGCCTCCCAAAGAAACCTTCGATTGCCGCACCATCTCGCGCAAATAACTCTCTCGGGACGAAATATTAAAAAGCAACCGGAAAACTTCCGACCTCGCGCTCCCAAAAAGCCCTATTTTTTCACGCTTCTTCATGCTGTATTTATAAATAATACAATCGTATCGAAAAAAAAGTCAATCAAATCTCCGCGCTCTGATAGAGGATTGTTTAAAAGAACGTTTCTTATCCTTCCAGTTCCACCATTTTAGTTTCTTTGAATTTCGTCCGCCTTCGGCGAAATAGACCGCGCAACGAAAAACGTAGAGCAGGCATCGATCTTGAATCACTCCAACGCGTTGATTGGAAAGTTGGTAAAGTTTTTCTGGATTTTTGCCTTTTAAATCCTCAACAGACTTAATGCCGATTTTTCGCAAATCCTCCGCAATCGATTTGCCAACGCCGGGAATGATGGTAAGCGATTTCATTTTGCGCTGTTTTTGAATCAAGTTTTGCGCGCTAAAAGATCGGCATAGGCACATGAGATGAGATATTTTTGTTTGATGTCGAGCTTTTGCATGATGTCTCTGCAGGTTTTCATTCCTTCGATCGCGCTTTGATTTTTTTTCAAAACAACTTCAAGTTCCATGAAATTTCCGAGACCTTCCACTTCGTCGATATGAATGCGCGTTTGTCCCAGTAAATATAAACATCGCTTCTTTTTTACGACAATCTTTTCTCCAAGCGCGGTTCGAAGCACTTGACGCAATGCCTCGGGATTTTTTGTTTCGTAAATACAATAATTTGACTCACGGGCATTTTTTGCATTGCCGCGTTGATAAAAAATAAGTTGCCCAAAAGTCGGAGAAAGCACGCGCAATTTAAATCTTCCTTGTTTGACATGAAAGAAGATATCTTTTTGTAGAAGAAGTTGAGGCGGTTTGCCCGTCAATTTTCGAGCGCGTTTGCGCAATGCTGTGACATCATGTACTTTGGCTTTGATTTCAACATTTCTTGGCATTGGCAATTATGTTATGAAAACAGATTTCGCTTACTTTGAAATATTTTTCAATACTTCCTCTTGCGTATTCTTTGCTTTTTGCGCTCTTTGCGCGAAAATGATTGCCTTATTCGCCACGGCTCGCGGTAGCGAGCATGCATCCGTGATTATCCGTGTCATCCGTGGTTAAAAATTGCCGTTGACGCCTCTGCGCCTCTTGACTACCCTTTTCAATCTTTGTCTCAAGATTCGAGCAATAAGTAGTTGCTCGCAGAGGCAAAATAACAGATTAAATAAGAGAGAATTATGATGACGATAGAATTAGCGGAACGAGTGGGGCAGTTGACACCTTCATTGACCTTAGCCATTGATGCCAAGGCAAAAGCGATGAAAGCCCAAGGATTGGATGTGATTGGTTTTGGCGCGGGCGAGCCGGATTTTGACACGCCGGAGCACATCAAAGCGGCGGCGATGGGGTCGCTGGATGCGGGTTTTACGAAATACACGCCGTCTTCGGGTGTGCCGGAACTGCGCGCGGCGATTAGCGAAAAATTGAAAAAGGACAACGACCTCGAATACGATCCGAGCCAAATCATCGTCACCTGCGGCGCCAAGCACGCGTGCTTCAATGCCCTTTTGGCAACCATCAACCCGGGCGAAGAAGTCCTCATTCCTGCGCCGTATTGGTTGAGTTATCCGGAAATGGTCAAACTCGCCGGCGGCGTTCCAGTGGCTGTGCCCACGACTGCCGAGAGCGGCTACAAAATTACGCCGGATCAATTCCGCGAATACATGAGCCCGCTCACCAAAATGATTATCATTAATTCTCCGAGCAATCCCACTGGCGTGGTTTATACCGACAACGAACTCGCCGCGATTGCCGAAGTCGCCCTTGATGAAGACATCATGATTCTTTCGGATGAGATTTATGAAAAATTGATTTATGACGACGCCAAACATTTCTCCGTCGCGTCGTTCAGCAACGAAGTGTACAACCAAACCATCACCGTCAATGGTTTCAGCAAACCTTATGCGATGACCGGATGGAGATTGGGATACGTCGCCGCGCCAGAACCGATTGCAAAAGTGATCGATTCCTTGCAAAGCCACTCGACTTCCAATATGACTTCGTTCGCGCAAAAAGGAGCTCTCGCCGCGTACAAAGGCCCGCAGGATTGCGTCGAAGAAATGCTCGCCGAATACGCCAAACGCCGTTCGCGCGTGTGCGAAATTTTGGACTCCATTCGCCGCCTCACGTACGTGAAACCGTACGGCGCGTTTTACGTGCTGGTCAATATCGCGCAAACCGGCATGGACTCCGCCTCATTCGCAGAAAAACTTCTCGAGGAACAAAAAGTGGCGGTGGTGCCCGGTATCGCTTTTGGCGACGACCAAACCGTCCGCATCTCCTACGCCACTTCTTTGAAAAATATCGAAGAAGGCCTCCAGCGCATCGCCAAATTCTGCAGTTAGAGAGATAACGCTTTTGTAAAATGGGACATTCATAATGCGCAAAAACTATTTTCGCATAATGAGTGTTATTAT
The DNA here is from genome assembly GCA_049324635.1 of Verrucomicrobiota bacterium. Classification (GTDB taxonomy): domain Bacteria; phylum Verrucomicrobiota; class Verrucomicrobiia; order Methylacidiphilales; family Verrucolacustridaceae; genus JBMONL01. The sequence continues at coordinate 5,591 of JBMONL010000075.1, forward strand.
CATCTGAAAAATTTATTCATTCATTAGCAATCAATCCATGCAAAACACTGACCTGCCCCCGTTTAGTGTACCAAGTTTAGAGAGAGTGTAACTGGGTTGGTTGTTAATGTTTGTTGTTTTTGCTCTCCCCGAGGGGAGAGCAAAGCCGCGAACTCGGCTGGGGTTTTGCCGTCC
>JBMONL010000076.1:0-40311 GCA_049324635.1 Verrucomicrobiota bacterium
ATCGCCGATGGACTCCGCGAACTCTTCCACACCCTCACCACCCCGCTTTTTAACTCCGACCCCATCCCCATCACCCCCGATCTCCCTTGGTTCTCAGACCCCTAAAAAAACAGAGGAAACTTCTGGAGAGTTTTATAGAGTCGCTTGAATATTTTCGCGAGTTGATTAGTCTAACCCACATGAACCGATTGCTTCTTTGTTTGTTTGCGGCGGGCATCGCGCTGGATGTTTGCGCGGTGGAAATCAGCCCCTCGCGTCGCGTTGTGCCTGAGAGTTTCACCAATCCCCCCGGGAAACGCTTCAGTATTTTTGCAGGCGACCCCGAGCGCGTTCAAAAAGCCAACGAGGTCAAAGTACAGGATTTTCAGGCGAAAATTGAATTAGCGAAAAAAGAATCCTCCTTGGGACAATTACACGGTATGGCTGAACGACATCAAGCATTGGAAATGAACTTCATCGTTCAAAACAAAGGCGAAAAAAATTACACGCTCTCATTCCCCGACGCCCAACGCTACGACATCATGATCAAAGACCCCAGCGGCAACGCCGTCTATATATGGTCGGACGATAAAACCTTCGTGAAAGAAATTGGAAAATGCTTCGTCAATAAAAACGAATGCCTCACCTTCATTCCCAATCCAGAAATCGATCTCGCCGATCTTATGCCCTACCTCCGCCCCGGCGCCTACAAAATCACCGCCATCCTCGCCAACTACCCCGAAATCCACGCCGAAACCGACTGGCTCATCAAACCGTAGGGGGCTGAGCAATTTAAGTATCCGTCCTTTCTTAACGGTTCCGAGAAGGAGGCTTGGAGACAGAAGCTTCTGCCTTTTCGTGTAACACAAAAAGGCGCTGAGTATCTTTATGAACGCTACGCTCTGGATTTTGTTTTTTTTCAGGGAGTTTCGGCACAATGCCTAATCGAGAAATATCGAACGGGTAAGTGGTTTCATGTTGATCCGGTAGATATGTTGGAATGCGGTGTTCTTTTACATCTAATGCAATTTGATGCGCGAGTTCTGTCATATCTTCGATATTTTTGATCCATTTTTCTACATAAAGACGAACGACTTGACGCGAAAGTCCGATTTGTATGGCACGAACATTTGGAATTTTTTTCAGTTGATAATCTCGTTCGGGATCCCATTGAATGCGTACGGGTTTTTCTCTCTGAAGCTTTTTCCACGCATTCTGTGAAGCATGAATGTCCGGGTGGAAAGTTGAAAGCGCCGCATTTTTAAGAGCCCATTCAAAGCCTTCGCGAGTAATGTCGATGCCCAGCACATATTCTTGTCCTGGTTTTGATGCAAAACCAGAACGATACATCATCCAATTAAAAGAAGGTTTAATCCATGTCATTCTTTCCATGTTAAAGGGTGGAACAAATCGCCCTGCTTTTAGTGCGTGCTTGGCAATGGCAGGACGAAAGGCTTGATAAACGCGAATTGTGGTATCGGTGTATGCGGCTTTAATAGTATATTTTGTTGAGACTTCTTTTCTCATATTTATACCTCCGGTGGAAACTTAGGAGAGTTGGCTCTATACTCTAACTGCAACAAGGCGGTTTCTCGTAGAATCTCGTTTTTAGATTCAGACAATAGACGCAACTTCTCATTCGCTGAAGGGTGAGAGATGTTTCCAAGAGCATAGATTGCTTTGACAGCTAAAGAGCGACTTTCATCATGAACTAAATATTCGGGCACTTTTTGAGTGGCCTTGTATAACGTTTCAATAGCTCTTGGATCGCGTACTTCATCTAAAGCGGATACAATATCTTCGTGTGAAAAATGCCAGTCCGCATCAGATAATTCACACAACATGTCTACGTGCTTTGGCGAAAAGCCGAAGTTAAAGCCTACAATGAGTGCGTCATCAACATCCTCAGGATTTTTGGCGTGAAGCGCTTCGTTGAGAAGATCCAAAGATAACTTTTGTCCATCGCTAACGTGCGGACGGAAACGTTGCAAAAATTCTTCTTTAGTGATGCGCGGCTTTCTTTTGTGAGGAGTTATCACAAATCGCGAAATTAATTCTCTTTCTCGTGGTGTCATATTCATTTTTCCTTATTATTTGTTTAATAAAAATGATGTCCTACTAGGACCATAGAAAGTAAATCCTTGGAGGCCGGAATTAAATATTTTCAATCCCTCTCCCCCTTCTTGTCCTAACCCAATTGAAATAATGCTTTCTTCCGATTTAAATAGAACGTTACGTTTGCGCCAATCGCCATTTTGAAGCGGCAATGCCGGATAATCTCTTCTCACGTTTCGAGATCCATCACTTACTGCGACTTTAAACAATTCATCTATGGTTCCGGGGTCTAAGTGAAATTCGATAAGTTGTCCTCGGTATTTTTCCACGTAATCCATCGTTGGGGATAAAGGTGTTTGCCCGTTTTGGTTTTGAGGTAATTTTCCTGTTTCTCTTAGCTTATCATACTCTGCGGATGTCATAACTCGATAACAGGTTTCATATTCTCCAGACGCAAAGACTTCTGCCGATACGGGTTGAGGAACACCGTCTTTTCCCATTTGATATGTTATTGGATTTCTTGGTATTTGACCAGTATTATCGAGCCCAAGAGCCTTTTGCACTGCAGTATCCCCCTTGTTTTTTTCATACCACCGTTGTATGGCTAAATTTATTTTTCTATCCTTAACACTCCTGTCTTTCAGGATAGTGTTAATATCTTTTATATATGCCCCTGCTTTAAACGCTTCATCAACAAATTGTTCTACATCTATCGGCTCAGAGTGTTTTCCCAAGCGTTTTTCCTTCGCCAAATCTCTAGCTTGTCTCTGTGATGTAGATTCAGCCGTTTTTCCTGTGTTTTGTATCTGCCCTTGCCAATGTTCATGCGTTGTTCCTCCTACTGGACCTAATTGCTGTTTTACGCTGGACGCAGGCACGGTGGTCGCTGGATTGCCGCTGAAGAGAGAATTGAGTTGACCTGAGTTATAGATGTTGCGCATGAACTCATTCCAATCTTTCGATGCGGCGAGAAGAGAAGGATTATTGATCGCGGCTTGAAGAAAGAATTTTTCCGCATTGCTTTGAGGACCGCGTGCGTAAATTTCCGCCGCTGTTTCGCCCGCGGGTCCAGCTCCTTTAAATTTATTAAGTATTTCATTTTTTGGAGTCGTCAATCGAGAAAGTTTGGGTTGTTGTTGCAGTTGCGGCCACTGATCTTGTCGCGTTCCCCCCACTGGACCTAATTGGTCTCTGACTTTAGAATAAGGAACCGTGGTTACAGGATCCTCATCGGAAAAAAGCTTTGTTTCAGTTATCTGCGGCTCTGTTGCTTTTTTCGAAGCTCGTGTGGAGGATGTTCTTGAGAATGATGTTTGAGGCGATGTATTTTCAAATCCTTTAACGAAATCTTCAACTCCGACAGGTTTTGGGGGTAACATCGATGAAGGCGATATACTGTTCTTTGAAGCGGCAATTTTTTGTGAAGCCGTATCTTCAAGTGTTTCAAGAATAGGCGGTGATTTTTTGATCAAGTCCGAATATTTATTACGCAGTTCAGGACTTAATTTATTTTGAATTTTTTTCCAAAGTGTTTGTGTATCATCCCACTGACTTGCTCGAACCTCGTCATAAGGTCTATAATTTTTATCCAGCCAATCTAAACTTCTTTTCCAATCTTGAAGATAGGTTTCCAAGCGTTCATTTGGAATATCAAGCCGTCCATCAACCCAATCACGTAAGTGCACTTGTGCATCAATATATGTGGCGCGAACACTTTCAAATTCGTATTGATCTGCGTAAACTTTTCCCACTTTCTTAAATTCCGGATATTGATTTGCTATCTTTAAATTGTTAGGACTATGCTGAAATTCTGCATGTGTCGCATAGGCTTCAAGGGGATTCACTGTTGCATACGGACGATATAAACCAGCTTGATGCAAAGGTTTCTTTTGAAAAAGAAAGCGAATCTCGTTCCATTCATTGAATTTGTATCGCAAGGCTTTTTGCAAAACCGGATTATCTTGGGAATTTACCCACAAATCTATCCATGGTCTAGAATGAGCTTTTTCATGATGATAAGCGTCTTTTATCTGATCACGAGAAGTCTCCCATTCAGTGTTAATGTATATTCTTTTCCCCTCTTGCACATTCATTCCTCCGAAGCTTCCGCGTTGATCTTTGAGATCACTGACGATATAAATTACAGGCGTTTCTTTTTTAACTAAAGCAGGCGGATGTTCCTCAGCCGCCGAATAAATTGCTTCCAGCGCTTTTAATGCATTTTTGGGACTTGCCAATCTAGCCGTTATATTGAAGCAAGGTGAAGGCAGTGTGTCTGTTACAACTGTCACACCGCCGTCGTATTTTGATTTAAAAGCATCTTGCATTTCCCTGATGCTTTTTTTAATGAGATTGTCATTGCCTCTTTTCAACGCCCACCGGGCTCTCTCTGCTGGATTTTTCGAGAAATTTTCCGGCCAATCGGATTTTTTGAAATATTGCCCAATAGAATGCGCCGTATCAAAAACAGGCTGACTTACTTTATTAAGAGCATTATCTACTTTTTCCAATTGTTTTTCAAGAAAATCACGCGCACCGGAGGAGGCGCTTTTTTCCTTGGAAAATTCATTCGGCAAGGCTTGTTGATGGCTTTGCTTGAAGGAATCGGTTGTTGCTCGCGTATAATCATGGGGAGTAGTTGCCGATTGAACCAACCCACTGCCGGAGGCTTTTTGGAGGGAAGTTTTTTCTGCGGCGGCGGTGGATCGGCTTGTGGGATTGCGGACGTCATTTCCAAGTTTGGCAATCTCTCGTTGGATTTCAGTAGCTGTTCTGGAAGGCTTGGACGAAGAATCGTCCAGCATGCGTTGCAATTGAGAATTGGCTGTTTTTTCTTTGACTAATGTGGGACGTTGCGCAGATTCGCGACTTGCTTCTGCGAGACGTTGCGGCGCACGCTCCGGTGATGCTCCCGTCTTTTTGGATGACGAAGTTGGCGATTGTTCATAACCGCTACCGCGTAAATCAGTTTTTTCTTGAGTGAGCGCGCGATTGCCGCTGGTGCTTTCTTGAACGCTTTTTCCCACGCGTTCGCTCGCACCGTTTTTGGATGAAGAAGACGCCGAACGATCATAAGAACGGCTTTCTTGAATTGGATTGGAATTTTTGGCGACAGAAGAGTTTTCTTTAGCGGTATTTTGCTCTAAATATGACTTTTTAAATTCAGGATCGCTTCTAAAACGATTATCAATTTCTTTGAAAGCTTGGCTTTTTGCATTTTCCAAAGCTTGGGCGCGTTGTTCCCACGAAGGAAGCTTATTGGCATCCGAAATACTCTTATTGATGTTGTCTTGATATTTTTGCCCGGTACCTAATTTATGTCCTTCCTCCTGCAGTTGCCGTAAAGAACGTTCTGCAGACTTGGCGGCAATTTGATTGGCAGTATCTGCAGGAGGTTCCGCGCCTTTCATCATTTTTTCAAAATTTTCCTGCCATGCCTTTTGTTGCGCGGCTACTTTTTCTAAAGGAGTCGCTTCTTCTGCGAGACCCGTGGAGCCTTTTTCTCCAGCGCGACTACTTTCTATCGAAGCTCTTTCGACAGAAGATGATTCGCTTAGAGTTGATCTTTCAGCCGCCGAAGCGCGTGTTTCAGTGGTAGCGCTTTCCGGTCCATTCATGGCTCTTTCGAGATCGGCTCTTCGCGTTTGCAAATCCTGTCGAGCGCCTGAGAGTGGATCCACTTCTTTCACAGTAGCAGTTTCACCCGATGAAGCACGCGACGACTCGCCGACAGTTTCCGTAGCACGTGCAGATGAAGTTTCACCGGAAGCAGTCGCTCGCCCCGCTTCACCAACTTCGGCAACGCGACCTGTTTCGCCAACTTCACCGGTGCGAGGCGTAGATCTTGCCTCTAATTGCTCTCCCCAACTTCTTGCAGTTGAATCGATGGATGATGCGTTTTCAGCTAATCTGCCATTTTCAACAGCCGATCCCACTTCTCGGCTTGCGCCTTCTGCCCCGCTGGCAACTTCTCTTCCTAAAGCGCCTGTTTCCGAAAATGCGCGAGATGCCAATCCCGCCCCTTCACCAGCGGCAAAAGCGCCGGAAAGAGCATGTTCCATTGGAGAAAGATTTTCATTGGGATTAACGGCGTTGACGCCGGTGACGGCTTCGGCGGCAAAAAGCGGCGTTGCTGTAGCCGGATTAAGCATAAGCCCTGCGCGTATCAACTCGCTATTATACTTTTCTTCGGCTTGCGCGGCCGTTGTGAGATTATCTTGGGCTTGATTGTATTTCGCCAAATTTTCAGATGTGGGATTAGATTCGTATTGCCGATAAGCAACATCAGCGGCGTTTTGCGCCGCTACTCGTTGATCAATTTTACCTGCTTGATCTTCAAATGCATTCCAAATTTTTCCGGCAATCTCACTCGGCGATGGAGTAAGCTGTTGCTGCTCTGTTAGTGTTTCACCTCCATCAAATTGTCCTGAAACATTATCAGCAAATTTTTCGAGAGATACATTAGATGCATTCTCTTTGAGATAATCGGCTGTTTTATTCCAGTTATCGACGACTCGATCCCACGTAACAGGATTTTTCATGGGATCACTTTGACTTTGATCCACAAGATCGCCTCCACCGTGAGTTAAATCTTGAGCTCGGGCGTAATTTTCCAATGACTTAGGGTCCTGAAGATCTTTCAAAAATTGCCCACCGACAAGTTCAGCTTCACTTTTAATAGCATCAACAGCGCCCTGCGCGGTTTCTCCGGCGCTTTGTAATTTTTCTGTCGCATTACCCCAAGCGCCTTTTTCCCCGATTGGATCGTTGGCTCCTGTAATTGTGCTTTCTGCGGGCGGCGGCTGTGGAAATGTGCCGTCAGATTGTAAATTTTCCGAAGGAGGAAAATGAGCAGGTATGCTACCGTCATCGACTGGAGGTTTTGCTGAAGATTGTCCATGTGCTGGAATACTTCCGTCGTTAACTTGAGCGGAGTCATCTCGTCCCCATTTGTAATCATGATTGCTATGAGCAGAATTGTCTGCATCCATAGGAGGGTAACCCGGATCGTCTTTTGTGCCTTGGAGTAGCTCTGTTTTTGGACTGCCATACGAAAGATCGCCTCCGCCGTTGCCGAGAGCGTCATTGACATTGCTCATGTGAGAAGCATCAGAAGAAGGAGTACCTGTGCTTCCAGTATCATTGCCGGATGCACTTCCACTTCCGGAACCTTCACTATTTGGATTGATACCCGAAGCTTGAGTGGCTTCTCTCCAGCCCTCAGCTTCCGCCGCGGCTTGTTTTTCCAATTCTTCTAACCGTTTTTCTTCTTCAGTTTTGTGCTGTTCATCAGGGTCCTTTGGCTGAGTTGCCGGTCCGCCTTCTTCTCCTGTACCATCAGTCGATTTTTCATCTTTTTCATCGATCTCATCCGCCGAGGCATAATTCATCGGCATGAAAAAAAGGCACAATGCCACAAACCCCGATAGCCATGTTAGGTACGCTTTCACAAGATAACTGCCTATAACTTGTAATGTGAGTTATGAGGTTGTATGTGAAGAATTTATCGTCAGTTTTTTGTGAAAATTGAGTGACAAAATATGATCGAATTAGAAAACGCAAAATTTTTGTAAGACGTTGATTATGAACAATCTTTTTAACCACGGATAACACGAATAAGCACGAATTTCTCCTCGCTCACGCAGGGCGAAAAGAAAACGATAGTTTTTTAACTGAGTATTTTTACACTTCCCCAAGCCCCAACGGGGCTTCAATGAGGCATGCTCAATCGAACATGCTCTATTGATTTGCTTCCCATTGATCTGCGAATAATGGCGTCATCATATTTTTTCACGCAAGTTGATTTGCCTTTCAAGCATCCGAAGAACTTCTTTGCAGTCTGTATTTTGTTTTCGGAATTTACGCGAGAAGCCTTCTTTTACTGCGTTTAATAAATTGCATTTCTCGCGCAGTCATCGCTAATACCGATAATAATCGGCTTTGTAGGGGCCTTCGATGGAGATGCCGAGGTAATCGGCTTGGGCTTGCGTGAGCGTGGAGAGTTTCACCCCGAGTTTTTTCAGGTGCAAACGCGCGACACGCTCGTCGAGAATTTTCGGCAGAGTATAAACTTTATTTTCGTATTTTTTGTAATTTTGGAACAACTCAATTTGCGCGGTGACTTGGTTGGTGAATGAAACCGACATCACAAAACTCGGATGTCCCGTCGCGCAACCGAGATTCAGCAAGCGACCCTCGGCTAAGATCGTGACGCGTTTACCATTGGGCCATTCGACTTGATCAACCTGCGGTTTGATATTGATGCGTTTGAGTTTGGGATCGTTGAAGACGGATGCGACGTCGATTTCCAGATCAAAATGCCCGATATTGCCTATGATGGCCTCATCTTTCATCGCGTCCATGTGTTTTCGGACAATGATATCGCGGCAACCCGTCGCCGTGACAAAAATATCTCCAATGGAAGCGACATCGTCGAGCACAACAACCTCATATCCTTCCATCGCCGCTTGCAGAGCGCAAATCGGATCGACTTCGGTAATCAGCACGCGCGCGCCTTGTCCGCGTAGAGCTTGCGCGCAACCTTTGCCGACGTCGCCGTAACCGCAAACAACGCAAATTTTACCAGCGACCATCACATCGGTTGCGCGTTTGATGCCGTCCAATAGCGATTCGCGGCAACCGTAAAGATTATCAAACTTGGATTTTGTGGCAGAGTCATTCACATTGAAAGCAGGCACCTTGAGTTCGCCTTTTTCCGCCATTTGATACAAACGATGCACGCCAGTGGTGGTTTCCTCGGAAAGCCCGCGAATATTTTTGAGCAGGTGAGGAAATTTTTGATGCACCATCATCGTGACGTCGCCGCCGTCGTCCAAAAGCATATTGGGACCGCTTCCATCAGGCCATTGAAGCGTCTGTTCGATGCACCAGTCGTATTCTTCCAGCGTCTCGCCTTTCCAAGCGAATACCGGAATGCCTTCGGCGGCGAGCGCCGAAGCGGCTTGGTCTTGTGTGGAAAAAATATTGCAGGACGACCAGCGCACACTCGCGCCAAGCTCAATCAAAGTCTCCACCAGCACGGCGGTTTGAATCGTCATGTGCAAGCAACCCGCAATTTGCGCGCCCGCGAGCGGCTTCGACGTGCCATATTCCTCGCGAAGCGCCATCAGCCCGGGCATTTCGCTCTCGGCGATAGTAATTTCTTTTCGACCAAGATCCGCCAGACTCATGTCTTTGACTTTAAAATCTTGCTTGGCGTCTTTTTTCATCATCGATGTGCTCATAATTTTAAAATTTTTAGACAGAATTAACAAAATTAACAGAATTATTGCTCCGCGCCCTGATACCCAATGGGCGAAAGGGTCGGAGTAATTTTGTAAATTCTGTTAATTCTGTCTGAAATTTCCTTTTTATTTCAATCCTACTTTTTTGCGAAGGATTTTTGCTTTGTCCGTGTTTTCCCAAGGAATATTTTTTAGTCCCGAAGGATATCCAAAATGCCCGTATTGATTGCATTTGCTGTAAATCGGCCTCAACAAATTCAGTTGCTTAATAATATCCGCCGGTTTGAAACTGAATGTCGAAAATACCGCGCGATTGATTCTTTCCTGAGGCACGCGATTCGTTCCAAAAGTATCAATGTAGATCGAAACCGGATTCGGATATCCGATGGCGTAGGCAAATTGAATCTCCGCGCGATCGGCAAGTCCAGCCGCGACGATATTTTTCGCCACGTAACGTCCCATATACGCCGCGCTGCGATCCACTTTTGACGGGTCTTTCCCGCTGAACGCGCCGCCGCCGTGACGCCCCATACCGCCGTAAGAATCGACAATGATTTTACGCCCCGTTAATCCCGCGTCGCCCTGAGGCCCGCCGATGACAAAACGCCCCGTCGGATTGATGAGATATTCTGTTTTGGAATCCAGCATATACAAAGGAATGACTTTTTTAATGACATTTTCGATGACAAATTTTTCGATTTCGCGATGCGTGACTTTATAAGTATGTTGAGTGGAAACCACTACTGCCGTCACGCGCTTGGGCTGATTATTCACATATTCAATGGACACTTGCGTTTTGGAATCCGGTCTGAGCCATTCAATTTTTCCAGTCTTGCGAATTTGATTGAGTTTTCTGCCCAAACGATGCGCAAACATAATCGGCGCCGGCATGAGTTCCGGAGTTTCTTTGCACGCAAAGCCAAACATCAACCCTTGATCGCCCGCGCCTTGCTCCGATGTTTTCTTTCCGACCACCTTCACCGCGTCCACGCCTTGAGCAATATCCTCACTCTGTCCGGTCATCACATTAAGTACAAAAACTTTATCCGCATGAAACACATCATCTTCATTCACATAACCAATCTCGCGGATTTTTTGACGAACAATATGTTTAATATCCAAATGCGCCTTCGTGGTTACTTCGCCGCCGACGATCACCAGGTTGCTTTTGACCATCGTTTCGCATGCCACGCGACTTTTAGAGTCTTGCGCTAAACACGCGTCCAGCACCGCGTCTGAAATTGCGTCGCAAACCTTGTCCGGATGGCCTTCGCCAACAGACTCCGATGAGAATATATAGGAGTTAAGCATCCGACCAAGCTAGCTACCCCTAAAATTTGCGCAAGCTTGAAAAACTCAAAATCATGAATCGAAGTGTTATTTTCTTGAATTTTAAAGAAATAAGTTATTAATTCAAAAAATGGAATTTATTATAAAATGAATTTCAGTGTCTGTAAAACTTAAAGGAGAAATAAAACATGAAAATGAACTTATTAAAAAATATTTATAGAGGTATGGCTTTGAGCGTATGTTTATTGGCGATATCTGCCCAAGCTGAAGATTTAAATGCAGTGGTCAAAAAAGCGTTGCCAGAAGCCAAAGCCGCTGTAACCAAAGCAGGCGTTGCTTTTGATGGCGCCACCGTGGATTGGAATGCTATCAATCAATTCAATAAACAAGCTAAAGCTGTTAAATTGCCTAAAGTGATGATCGGAGGAAAATGGCTGGGACAAACCACGGACTTGTCCACACCTTCCGAGTTTGTGGATGGATTATCCAAGAGCTTGGGAGTTCCTGAAGTCACAGTTTTTCAACGTATGAATGACGATGGGGATATGTTGAGAGTGGCGACAACGGTAAAAACATTGGATGGTAAACGCGGTGTAGGCACCTATGTTCCAGCAATCGAGCCTGATGGTTCTCAAAATATTATGATCTCAACTGTTTTAGAAGGTAAGCCCTATTATGGACGCGCCAAAGTTGTCGATCACTTTTCGATTACAGGCTATGACGCGATCACAGATGGCTCCGGCAAAATTATTGGCGTTATCTTTGTGGGTGTGCCTGAAAAATAATTCTCTTGATTGACAAGTGAATAGTTTCGCGCGAATCTTAGAGTAAGATTCGCGCAAATTGCTTTTAAAAAACCGGAAATGCGCATTAAAATTAAAAATATTAAGTTAGGCGCCAAGCTCATAGGAGCGTTTCTATTGATAGCAGTTATTGTCTTGATCGTAGGCGTCATTAGTTTATTCGGCACATCCAAACTTTCCAACGATGTTCAGAATCTGGGTAATATTCGCATTCAAAGCGTGCAAAAGCTTTTGATGATGCAACGAGATTCTGAGATTATTAATGGTACTCAATGCACATTTCTTTCTCCTTGGCTTCCCCAACAAGATCAAGACACTCAATTGAAAAATTTCGAAGAGGCGCTGACTGGATGTCAGAAATGGATTCAAGATTATGAGCAACTCGTTAATCTCGAAAATGATTTGGAAAAAAAGAAAATTCTAGAAGAGTTGAAACAAAAATTGAACGATTTTCTTGTTGCAAGTAACGCTTATTTTCAGCGCGTTAAAGAAAAAGAAGCTATAGGAATTCCCAATCCGTATGCTTTGCAATCGAATTTGGAAAAATTTCAAAATCAACATCAGAAACTTGCCATCAAAGTGGCGCAAATGATTCATGCGAAGCAGGTATTTAATGGCGATGATGATTACACTAAATCAGGATATAGTCGATGGAGAAAATCTTTTAAGACAACGAACGAACGGATCAAATCTGCTTTAAATACAGTCGATGAGCATCATAAGAACTTTTATGCGGTCATCAAAAAAATTAAGGATTACGTTGCCGCTACTCAAGAAAAAGAAGCTTATCAATGTCTCAATCAAGAGCTATTGCCTGCCATGGATGATACGCTGGACGCTTTGGCTGTGGTGCAAGAAGAGGTCAATCAAACTCGCCAGCTTGCAGTGATGATTCAAGAGCAAGCTCTTGGTGAATTAAGCGAAAAAAGAATCGATTTTAAAATCGCGCTTCAGCATTTAGTGGATGACCAAGTGAAAATGACGGAGGGAGCCGTTCTGCAAGCCACGAATAATGCAAACACTTCCCGCACATTGACCATTGCTGGGATGATAGGAGGGTTTGTGATCGCGCTTATTTTCGGCATTGTCATGGCAAAAGGAATTACGAACCCAGTTGCGAGAACAGTGGAACTTATTAAAGCCATCGCCTCTGGCGATCTAACCAAACAAGCCGATGTGCATCAATCCGATGAAATCGGCATTTTGGCTGAATCTTCCAATGAAACTTCCAATAAACTTCGCGGCATCATGAAAGAGTTTGATCAGAATTCAACGACACTGGCTACGTCTTCTTCGGAACTTTCGACTACATCGAGTCAAATGGCATCCAGCGCAGAAAAATTAAATTCCCAAGCCGGTATCGTTGCTTCGGCAGGCGAAGAACTTTCTGCAAATATCAATAATATGGCGGCAACAGCGGAAGAAATTGCATCGTCCGCCAACAACGTGGCCTCTGCTGTGGAAGAAATGGGCGCATCGATTAGTGAAGTAGCTAAGAATTGCGCCAAGGAAGCCGATATTGCTCGAAAAGCGAATGAAAAAGCATCTGGAACGCAAACCATTATGAATCAACTTGGCGCGGCGGCCAAAGAAGTCGGCAAAGTTGTGGATGTGATTAATGGCATTGCGGATCAGACTAATTTGCTCGCGCTGAATGCCACGATTGAAGCCGCTAGCGCCGGAGAAGCTGGAAAAGGGTTTGCTGTTGTCGCCAATGAAGTTAAGGAATTGGCTCGCCAGAGCGGTCAAGCGACCGAGCAAATTCGCATTCAGATTGGAGAAATGCAAAAGAGCGCTCACGCTTCTGTAGCCGCGATTGAAGAAATTGTGACTGTGATCACCGAGATTAATCAAATCGCTTCCTCGATTGCGGCGGCTGTGGAGGAACAATCTGCCACAACAAGTGAAATTGCTAAAACCGTTAATGGAGTATCGTCGGCTACGAATGAATTGGCAAAGAATGTTCAAGAAGCCGCTCAAGGAGCAACACATGTTTCATCTAACATTCAAGGCATCAATCAGGCGGCGCAACAAGTTACCAGTGGCGCGACTCAAACCAATGCCAGCGCCCAAGAACTATCTAAAATGTCCGAACGATTAAAACAAATCGTTCAACAATTTAAGATTTAATCACATCCAGACATCAGAGAGACTTGACGCGCAAAAAAAGAGGTTCAAACTTTTCTTATGAGCCAAGAACAATCCCTTGTTTCTAAAATTTGCAAAATTTCGTGTCCGATGGCTTCCATCAGCGCCGAAACATGGGCGTTTTGGATGTTGAGATTGTTTTTAGGATTACGATTTCTAACGGCAGGCGTTGGGAAATTCATAGGCCCGCAAAGTTGGAGTTTTTCGCAATACGTGGATAAATTTGTCACCACGCAATTAAACCACTTTGCGATGGATACTTTCCTCCCGAAATTTCTTCTCGCGCCGTACCTTCATTCGTTGGCTTACATCGAAATTCTTCTGGGCATCTGCCTTTTATTGGGCATCAAAACAAAATGCTCTCTCGTCGGCATTGCATTGCTCTCGGTGTCGATTGCGTTTGGCATGATGTTGCTTCCGCCAGGCCAAGGCGCCCAAACGGCGCATTTTATGGGAATTTATGTCGGTTTAGCCGTAGCGGGTTTGTTACTGCACAAGCACAATAAATTCGAACTTTGTAAATGTTGCGATGGTCATCGTCCATGATCCGGAGTGCGGGAAGTATCAATTTTTAGGGCATCCTGAGCGGCCGGCACGGGTCATTGAAACCGCGCGTTTTTTCAAGCAACAAGAAGAAGTTTCTCTGGAATGGATTTCTCCGGAAGAAGTCTCTCAAGAGATGATTTTGCGCGCTCATACCCAAGAGCATTTAGACCGGCTTCAAAGCGGGCATTTCCATGATCCAGACACGCCGTTTCATCCTGATATGTATCAACACGCTTTGCGTTCGGTCGGCGGAGCGATAGCGGCGATGCATTCCGCGCTCAAGGGCAAACCAGCGTTGAGTTTGATGCGTCCGCCGGGACATCACGCGGAAAAAGCGCGCATCATGGGATTTTGTTATCTGAATCAAGCGGCAATTTGCGCTTTGGAAGCAGTGACAAAAAATCTGCGCGTCGCAGTGTACGATTTTGACGTGCATCATGGCAACGGCACCGAACATATCTTGCGCGATTGCGAAAACGCCGCGTATTTTTCCGCGCATCAATTTCCAGCTTATCCGGGAACAGGCGAAAAAAACAGCGCGCGGGGTCTCAACTGTCCCGTATTGCCCGATGCGCCCGGAGGAGAGTTTTTAGGCGCTTGCCGCACGGCATTGGATGGAGTGAAAGATTGGAAACCGGATTTGCTTATTGTTTCAGCCGGCTTCGACGCTTATAAAGACGACCCCATCGCCCAACAATCGCTTTTGATGGAAGATTTTCAAACCATCGGTCGCTGGATCGCAGAACTCAACATTCCTCACTTCAGCATTCTCGAAGGCGGCTACAGCAATGACCTCCCCCAATGCATCTTTGCCTACGTGAAGGGTCTCTATGAAATTTCTTAAGGGGACTGCTTAAAAATTCGACTCATTTTTAATTTTCACTTTCCCAAAAGCTGTTCTATATTGTTCTTCTTATGGCTAGTACAAATGTAATCAATGTAACGGAACAAAATTTTTCTCAAGTCACCTCAAAAGGAACTGTGCTTTTGGATTTCTGGGCGGAATGGTGCGGACCGTGCCGTCAGTTGGCGCCGGTGCTCGACGCCATTGCCGATGAACACGTCGGCAAAGTCACTATCGCCAAAGTCAACGTCGATAAAGCCCCCGAGCTTGCTTCGCAATTCCAAATCACTTCCATTCCCACCATCGTTATTTTCAAAGACGGTAAAATCAAAGACAATCTCATCGGTCTAGCTTCCAAAAAAGATTTGGAAAAACGCCTCGGATTGAGTTAGTTCTTAGGAGCTTGCTCCTAGGGGGTGTCGTCACGAGAAGAATGTGCGTCGTTGCTAAAGATTTTGGGATGAATACTTTGTTTGGTTTGCGCAGTTGTATTTTAAAGAAATACTACAAGCAAGCCAAACAAAGTAGGCGACCCAAAGATTAGCAACCCGAAGGGCGGTGCGTCTTTTTGTCGATAGCGAGGCGCGAAGAGAGAGCGTATTAAATCAATACGCAACCGACGAAGCAACAAAGCTATCGACAAAAATGCGCTACCGCGACGTCACTTTCCTCTCGTGACGACACCCCTTAACATGAAACAAAAAGAATTAACCGTATGTGAAGCGGCGGCAAAAAGACGCGCAACGAGAGCTTTTCAATCCAAGCTGATCCCTGAGAAAATTTTGCAAAAAATTGTCGGCGTGATTCGCATGGCGCCAAGTAGTTTTAATTTGCAACCGGTGCGATTGGTCGTGATTCAAGACCCAAAGCAAAAAGAAGCGCTTTCTGCCGCGGCATGGAATCAAAAACAAATCATCGACGCGCCGGCGACGTTCGTATTCGCTGTTTCGATCCGAGGGTGGGAAAAAAATCTGGAAAAAATGATCTCGATCGCGTCGGAATCCGGCGTGTGGGACGAAAAACGCATCGAATACGTCCGCAAAAGCGCGCCCGCTTTCCAGAATAATCTCGGCGACAAAGAAAGAGAATACGCCGTCAAAGACGCCATGATCGCCGCCACTCACGCCGCACTCGCCGCAGAATCGCTCGGTCTAGCTTCGTGTTTCATGAATGGTTGGATAGAAAACGACGTCAAAAAAGTCATCGGCGCAGAAGGAAACTCCGATATCGCCATCGCCGTTCTTCTGCCCATCGGTTATCCTCAATCCACGCCCCTCAATCCAGGCCGCCTTCCTCAAATCAAAACCGTTTTTGCTGACCGATTGAAATGAAGCGCAGGTTAGCGTAGAGCCTGTCCGGAAGTGAGTTTTTTGCTCTGAAAAATCATGAAAAATAGAGGAGCAAAAAGAAACTTCATTGCGCTTTTACACAAAATAGACGCTTTATAATATATCCAATCATCATGGGATTGTGAACGTTTGCCGAGCGTAGCGAATTTTTCATTGCGTATCCTACCCACGGTGTCATCGATGACACCGTGGGTAGACAAACTCTAAATTCAAAAAATAACTTTACACATTGTCATTCCCGCGAAAGCGGGAATCCAGAGGGGCAAAGGGAAAATTATTTTGTAAAGTTATTTTTTAGAAATGGTATCCTATCTCCGAAATGCACGGCAACGGATCGTTTCGATTCACTTTCTCAATTCTTTTTTCGGAGCGGGAGACACCTGCGAAGCAGGAGCTTTGATGGACGACGGTTTCGGTTTTTGCTCTCGAATAAGTTTCAATAGCGACTTGATAGTTTCCCGATCTGTATTTGTGTAAGAGGGGTTTTTTGAGGAATTAATAAGGACATTTTCTAAAAACAACCAAAGGAATTGTTTTTCTTTACCTTTTAATATGGTTCGAAGATGGCTTTCAAAATGTATAAGTTGGGCTTGTATTTCTTGCTTTCGTATTTTTGGGTCTGTTAGAGATTCGTTCAAAATATCCCTTACGATGATAGCTTCTAATGCAGGGTTATTTTGTTGAAGCGCTTTTTTCATTTTTGTTTCGAGGGCAGAGACCCGAGTTTGACGCGATGAATCCGTGATGTTTTTGGGTTTCAAGGAACGCAGATCAATAGGATCCTGTTTGGCATGCGATAATCCAGCCAATGCTATTGTTTGCGCAATCACCCATCCCAATACATGCGTCGTTTTATTAATACGTGACATTTTTATGAATTTCTCGAAACGCGGACTTCGATCATCTTGCTTGCGGTTCATAGAATTTTTCTTATAGCCATTTTAATCGTACTTAGCTCAATGCACAAAAAGTATCATGGTTTCTGGATACTATTTTAGGGTTCAGGACCAACCTCACTCCATTCGTTTGCAGTCACGTGCCCTGGGTTCGGAAGATAGGCTTTAGGACGAGTAGGATCATCTGTTCCATCGACGGTACGTATCGAAGCTATGAAATCTTGAAGTTCTTGCGGCGTATAACCGGGACACATTTTTTTTGCAAATTCAACTGCATAGTTGAGAAGATTTTCTCCCGTTAATCCAGCGCTTGCTCCTTCTACCATTCCGGTTTTAAATTGTCCCTCAAGAGTACACCCACCCATGGCTAAATTAGCGTAAAAACAAACCAAAAAACACATACAACAGCATCGGATGAGTGTTTTCATATTTTTTCTCCATTAAAATTGTGCCTCATACTTTTAAAATGTGAGTTCGGAGGTAGGCGTAAAGTGGTTTTTTGTTACGATATGGTTGCGTGCGTATTTTTTGATGTAAAATAATAAACAAAATGCATTTACATAAATATAAAGCTGTTGATTTTAGCTCAAAAATTGCTCGAAAAGGAGGCTAAAAAGCGACATTTTATGCCAAGTGTAAGCACCCAAAGCTTTTGAGGTTAAAAAAGACATCTTTTTATGCCAATTTTATTAATGAGATTTCTTAAATCCACTTAATACAGAATAGTTTATGACTTTGTGGTCGGGGTCAAGTTTGCACATTCACAGAAACTGTGCATCTGCACCCCTTGCCCATTGCCCCTTGACCTTGGCGAGTCAATGTAACCATAACTCCTTTTGCTCGGTTTAAAAAGGCGGGCTTGACGTATGGGATGTTGCGCACATTGGAAAAGGAAGTATGAGCAATAGTGACAACATAAGCGCAAAAAATTCCGGTTTATGGGAGATTTTAAACGGCCGGAACGACGAAGAAGCTATCATCAAACTTCTCCGCGATTCTTGGAGAGAAGGATTGATCGATTATAAGACTGAGCGCAATGGCGACCGCCTGCGCGATGCGTATTTTAGAGACGGTTGGATCACCGAAATTTTTTCGGATGGCGTTGTACAAAAATATAATGACAAAAAGAGATTAAAAATTTTGCATCCAGACGGCGCTGTAGAATCTATTTCCTACAGATTCGTTAAATTCAAGCGCGGAGGACAAAAACAAGAACGGGCCGCATGGGTAAAAAAGGTAACGCTTCCAAATAGGGAACCAAAATTCTATACTAAATTTAGCCGCAAAGACGAATGGCGACTTGTTCAAAAGGAAAATAAACCATCGCAAATGCCTACAACTGCCGTTGATCGAGCACAAAAACTGGGGCAACCCACTTATACTGGGTCTGTCACCAAATAGGCGCAGGTGACGGCATATCTCCTGTCGCCGCGCTACCGCCAAGAGATGTCAACTCGCGCTTGCTTCGTGTGCGTGTTGGCTTTCGTAATTGCTTGAAGAAATGGGAAAACAAGCTATTTGTTCGCAGAACAACCGAGGAACATTATGAGCACACAACCTGTCATTTTTAACAACACTGTTTTGCGCGATGGGCATCAATCGCTGGCCGCCACGCGCATGAAGACCGAGCAGATGATTCCCGCGTTGGCGGATTTGGATAGTTTGGGGTTTGGTAATTTGGAGACATGGGGTGGAGCGACGATTGATTCGTGCGTACGTTTTTTGAATGAAAATCCGTTTGAGCGCATTACGGCGTTGAAAAAAGGCGCGCCAAAGACGCGGCACAGTATGTTATTGCGCGGGCAAAATATTGTGCAGTACATGAGTTTTCCCGACGACGTAGTGGAAACATTCGTCAAATGCACAGCGGATCGCGGCATGGATGAATTTCGTATTTTCGACGCCTTGAACGACACGCGCAACATGCAAACGGCGATTCGTACGGTGCTCAAGCTCAACAAAACCGCGCGCGGAGAAATTTGTTATACAATCAGTCCGGTTCATACGATTGAAGCGTTTGTGCAGATGAGCACGGAATTAGTGGAGATGGGTTGCCAGATGATTTGCATCAAGGACATGGCGGGGCTAATTCAGCCGCAGATCGCCTACAAGCTCATCAAAGAACTGAAAACCAAACTCAGCGTGCCGATTATTCTGCACAGTCACGATACGGCGGGTCTGGCGGGAGCTTCGTATTGCGCCGCAGTTGAGGCCGGTGTGGATGTGATTGAAACTTCGATCGTGCCGTTTGCTAACGGATCCGGCCAACCGGACACGGTGCGCATGATGGCGCTTTTGGAAGGTTCGCCTCGTTGCCCTAATTATAATAGAGAGACGCTTCAGCGCTTGCATGAACATTTCAACAAAGTATATCAGGAGCTTTCCAAATTCACGAGTCCAGTCAACGAACGCGTGGACAGCGATATTTTGCGTTACCAAATTCCCGGCGGCATGTTGAGTAATTTCGTGAATCAACTCAAAGAACAAGGCATGGCGGATCGTCTTGCGGAAGTGATGCAAGAAGTCGCTTACGTGCGCCAATGTCTCGGTTATATTCCGTTGGTGACGCCGACGTCGCAGATCGTCGGCACGCAAGCGATGATGAATGTGAAATTCGGACGCTGGAAAATGATTCCACAGCCGACCGCCGATGTCGCGCTCGGCAAATACGGACGCACTCCGGGACCGATTGATCAAGAACTGCTCAAAATTGTTTGCGAAAAAACAAAGCAAGAGCCCATCACCGGACGACCGGCGGATTTGCTCGAGCCGCGAATGGATAAACTCAAAGCGGAACTCAAAGAAAAAGATTTGCCGGTGACCGATGAAATCGCCGTTCTCTACGCCATGTTTCCTCAGGAAGTCATGAAACTTCTCAAACCACAACCCTCCGCGACGCCTCCTCCTGCGCCCTCTCCGACGCCTTCAACCGCGCCTGCGAACGCAGGAAATTCCGGCGTCAGCCGTCTCGCCCTTACCGTCAACCAACGTCAATACAGCGTCACCGTAGAAGAGATTTAATACCATTTTAGAGCATTTTCAAAAAATTATAGCCTTTAAAAGCACCGACGGAGCGTGATAGAAGCAAGGCGAGTATCATCGTGATGCACATTCTTGTCATGTGCCATGGACTGACTTCGTGGCGTGAATCTGAAACCATGATCCCTTGGTTAGTTTGAAGGGATGCGAAATGTTTGGTAGCCGGAGCGATCGTATTTACCGTAATTTTGATTATCGAAGGTGATATTGACTTTGGATGTGTCGCGGATGGTCACAATAAAAGCCTCGCCGGTCCATCCTTGTTCGGAATCCGCCGGAATTGTCGCACCTTCGGGAATTAAATCTTCAAACACGGTGACTTCTTTGCCGCTGGTTACGATTTGAACCTTCACCCAACAATCTTCGTCGGCGGACAGTTTAAGATAATGCGCGACGCTCGCAGAAGCGCTTATCGGCTCGGCTTTTTTCACAGAAGTTTCTTCTTCAGTTGCGACGACGGTTTCTGCTTTTGCAATGGGTTCGGCGCGGCGCACTTCAGCGTTGTTATCGTCGATGTGCGGATTTTCCATAGGAGCGGTGAGTTCACTGAGAGTTGAAGTTTGCGCATTGCCAAAAAGTACAGGCCAGATGCGGTAGAGTTGAATTCCACCGATAAGCAATCCGCCGAATATGATCATCGCAATGACCATCAATCCGACATTTTGCGTCTTAGGAATATGTTTTTTCATCGGATTGGGTAAAGTTTCGAGATTCTCCGGAATGAATTCGCCCGGATCGGCAGTTTCGTCCACAACGCCATTGAGACGTTTTAAAATAGGATACGGATCCAAGCCCAATTCGCGCGCGTAAATGCGCACAAAGCCGCGAGCGTATGCGGGATTGGGAAGTTGGTCGTAGCGATCGGCTTCGATTTTGGCAATAATATCCGCGCGTAGTTTTGTGGCGTACGCGGCGCGCTCGACCGACCAACTTTTGGCGCGGCGCGCGCTTTTCAGCTCTTTTCCTACACTTTTAACTTCTTCCGTCATACAAAATCTTCGAGTTGATCGAGGTCTTTGAGGATTTCGCGATCTTTCGCGCCGTCCTTCGGGCCTACTATACCGCGCATTTCGAGTTGGTCAATGACCCATGCGGCGCGGCCATAACCGATCTTTAGCCGTCGTTGAAGCAACGAAGTTGAAGCGCGTTTTTCTTGGCGAATAATTTCCAGACATTCGCGGATGAGCTCTTTATCTTTTTCCGAAAAATCATTTTCATCGTCGGAAGCGCTGTTGTTGATTTTCTCATGAATTTCAAGGTCATAAGAAGCGCCGCTTTGTTTGGTAATAAAAGAAACCACTTTTGTCACTTCCTCTTCGGAAACAAATGCTCCTTGCGCGCGCAGAAGCTTGGACGAACCCGGACGCAGATAAAGCAAGTCACCTTTGCCGAGAAGATTTTCAGCACCGTTTTCATCGAGAATCACACGGGAATCCAAGGCGCTTGGCACTTGAAAAGCGATGCGCGCCGGCACATTGGTTTTGATGACGCCGGTAATCACAGAAGCGCGCGGCGTTTGTGTGGCGATGATGAGATGAATGCCCGCGGCGCGCGCTTTTGCCGAAAGACGCGCAATGGCATTTTCCACATCGGCGGGTGCGGTTTGCATCAAATCGGCCAACTCGTCGATAATCACAACGATATACGGCATGCGATCCGGCATGGTGAGTTCATCCGATTTCTTTTCTTTTCCATTCTCGATCTCGTCGATTAAATCGAGTTGTTCCACGTTCGGCTTTTCGCTTTCTTTCGGACGCGCATTGTAAGCATCCACATTGCGAACGCCGGCTTTTGCCATGATGCGATAACGTTTTTCCATTTCGTTAATCACCCAACGAAGCGCCAAAAGCACTTTTTTCGGATCGACCACCACCGGCACGACTAAATGCGGCAACGTATTGTATACTTGCAGTTCCACAACTTTTGGATCGATTAGAATAATGCGAAGATCATCCGGGCTGAAACGAAGCAACAAACTCATCAAAATCGAATTGATGCAAACAGATTTTCCGGAGCCTGTGGAACCCGCGATGAGTAGATGCGGCATATCCGCTAAATCGTCGATGATCACTTTTCCATAAACATCTTTTCCGAGCGAAATCGGCAAGCGCGCTTGCGTGCGGCGCCATTCGTCGGATTCCATCAAGTCGCGCAAAACAATAAGCGATTTATTGGAATTGGGCACTTCGATGCCAACGGTGTCTTTGCCGGGAATCGGCGCAAGAATATTGACGCGCTCGGCTTTCATCGCGCGCGCGAGGTCTTTTTGCAAACTAATAATGCGTTCCACGCGCACGCCCGGCGCGGGAAAAATCTCATAGCGCGTAATGGTCGCGCCGCGAGTGATGTCGCTGGCGCTAACTTCGACGTCGAATTGACCGAGAGTATCGATGAGCACTTGTTGTTGCGACCGCAATTCTTCTTCCGTCACCATGGCGCGACCATCCGGACGGCTCGCGGAAAGAAGATCAATAGCGGGCAATTGATAATTTTCATAAGACGGCGGAGGCGGAGGCGCATCTTTTTTGATTTTTGCGGGAATAGGTTTTGCCGTCGTGATGTTGACCACAGCCGGCGAAGGCGACGGCGCGTCTTTTTTTGCTCGAGTTGAAGTAATGGTCGTATCCACCACTTTGGGCGCGGGACGATTCATGATGTGCTCGACATCGGCGTCCATCGGAAGAATGCCTTCTTTGACCAATTTTTTACGGAGCTCGCGATGTTTCTTTTCCAATATTTTTTTCTGATAAGCGATGCGCGTGGCGGGATCGGCTGTCGCGAGCTTCGCCGCTTCGCGCGCGCGGTGCCATTCAGAGATACTGAACCAAATATCGCGCGCGACATCCGCGGGTTTGATGTCGAAAAGAAGGATGAAACTAATCAAATGCGCCAACCCTAAAATAATCGCCGCGCCGACGCTTCCTGTAAAACGCATGAGAAGCTTGTCGTTGATCCAATAACCGGAAAGACCTCCAAGCATTTTGGGATTGGAAAATTCGCCTTGAATAGGATTCAAAAGCGATGAACCAAAAACCGGTTGAACCAATTGAAGAAACGCCGCGCCGGTCATCACCAATATCAACGCCAGCAAAATTTTTAACCATATCCGATGAAGAGGACGAAAGACCAAGATGGCGGCAACGCCCAGCATGATCGGCGGCCAAAGATACGATGCGAGTCCGAATGCGGAAAAAAGACAAAAACCCGAGTATGCGCCCGCTGGGCCGATCCAGTTTTGCGTGGGATAATTCGGCGGCGTTTTTAAGAAGCTGACATCGCCGCTTTTGAATGACATCAGCGCCAACAACAAAAGGATGCTCAATCCGAACAAAAAAATGGCGGCCACTTCATGCCAAAATTTGACATGCGTCTTGTCGTCGGTTTTTGTTTTCGCTCTGGCCATGAATAGCTCTTACCGCAAGGATGCTTCCCACGCGAGCCTTGAATTATCTACTAAACGCGTCTTTTTTCCAAGTCACAAATGTAGAGTCACAAATGTAGATTGGTTAATGACGCGAAGATATTAATTCAGCATCAAGCCAATCCTTAGCGCGAAGACGTGCCCATGTATAAATTTCAGGATTCTGAAGATTCCGAATTCCATGCCAATTTTGACCAATCAAACATGCTTTGGCAAAAGACATAATTTTTGCGCGATTATCGATGTAAAGAATGACTTTAGGCTCTCTTGATAAGGCAAATTTTTTAAGATCTTTGGGATATTTTGATTGCAAAAGAATCTCTTTCGTTTCTTGTAGAGCTTTTTGATCCGATGCAGTATTGTAAACAGTTGTTGGATGAGTCCACATAGGATGTTGAAATATATTAGCCCTGAGCGACGCATATGAGTCTGGAAGAGGAAGATAATCAAAAGCGTTAAAATAAGATCCTATATGAGTCGCTATAATTGCTGAAGATTGCATGTCCATGTGATCGCAGAGCTTGAGAAAAAATCTTCTCATTGCGGAGCCTAAGTATTGACCTTGCGCTTTTTTGGGATGAACCGCCATGGAGGCTCCAAACGCCTCAAAGGTGGTTAAATCAAAAAAATGAATGGCTGTCGCTTTAGATCCATTGGGTAATTTTCCATTCAATCGAATTCCCAGCAAATCATCGTGGATGCGATTATTGATCCAAGCCATATCCCAAGCACAAGTCGGCGATGGAAGACCAATTTCAATCTTGCTCTGGCAAAAGCCCCCTTCCTTTTCAAAAGATTCTTTCAAAAACTCAAGAGAAAGACCGACGTGCCGATTGAAATAAGCCAACATCTCACGGCTTGCATTAAAATACACATCGGGTTTTTTGGTTAAGGACTCTTCTAACGAAAGATTTTTTTTATACTCTTGATCAGGTCCCCAAAGAAGACCCGGCGAGCGGCGGCGTATGTGATGCGTGAGTTCATGACTTTCAGGATCAAGAAAACATGAAAGATCGAGTTTTTTAGGCGATTGATTGGGCAAGCGAAGCAGGGAATTCTCCAAAGTATGCGAAAGTGCATTCTTGGGAACACCTTGCGAAGGGCTGTTATCTCTACGTGTGGGCATAGAATGTAATGTGTTCTTCGGCTGGAAACGTCAAGGGATGAAATCCCGATTGTGTCCTGGTTGGATTTTGGTAAAAATACAGAGATGAAGGCATCGGACTTGAGAGGGATTTTGACGTATATTCCGCAGTTTCGCGAACGGATATTTGTCATTAATGTGGATAGCATTATATTGGCGGATGAAAACGCGGCGAATTTGTTTTTGGATATTTCCGTTTTACGGAGTCTGAATATTCGAGTGGTTCTGGTATGTGGGGTGAGCGTGCAAGTAAAAAAACTTGGAGAGGATTTAAAAATTTCGCCATCGAATTTGGACGGCATCGGCGCGACGGACGAAAAGACGCTCTATCTTTCCAAATTAGCCGCGGGGATGAATGTGCAGGCTCTTTTGCAGGGACTCAGCGATAATGATTTGCGCGGCGCGGCGAGCAATGCGATTGTGGCGCATCCTTTTGGCATTATCAGCGGACAAGATCAATTACTCACCGGAAAAGTCGAGCGCGTGGACGCCGCTTTTTTGGAGGAACTTTTGCGTAACGGCGTGATTCCGGTGATTGCGCCTCTGGGATTCGATGGCGACGGAAAAACGTTTCGCGTGAATTCCGACAACGCCGCGCTGGCTGTGGCGGAAGCGCTTCGCGCGTCGAAGTTGATTTTTTTAACCGATACGCATGGCATTGACAACGGCGGTAAACTCTCGACGCAATTATCCATCTCCGAAGCCGAAGATTATTTGAAAAAGAATAAAGGAGTGTTGTCGGCGGATGTGGCATCGAAACTGGAGCACGGAGTCAAAGCCTGCAAAAACGGCGTGAGCCGCGCACATATTTTAAACGGATTGGCGGACGGCGCGCTCATCGAGGAAATTTTCTCCAATGAGGGAGTGGGCACGATGATTTATGCCAACGAATACACTGCGATTCGCAAAGCGATGAAAAAAGATGTGCGCGCGATTTTAACATTGATTCAAGATTCCGTCGCTTCGGAAGAATTGATCCAGCGGACGCGCGCGGATGTGTTGAAGGAACTGAATGATTTTTATGTTTTCGAAATCGACGGTAATATCGTGGGATGCGTCGCAATTCCCGTGTTGCAAAACGAACCCAAAGTTGCCGAGATGGGATGTTTGTTTGTTTCGAGCGGACACGAAAATCAGGGCATTGGAAAAAAATTAATGTTGTTCGCGGAAAATCGCGCCAAGGAAATGGGAGTGAAAAAACTTCTCGCGCTTTCCACGCAAGCGTTTAGCTATCTTCAGAAAAAAGGCGGCTTTCGCGAAGGCGCAATGGATGTGTTGCCTCCGCCGCGACGCCAGAAATACGATCAAAGCGGACGCAATTCCAAAATTCTTTTTAAAGAATTAGCATAGTATCTCGCGCAGGAAAACCTTGCTGGTTTTGGGGCGGGCATTTAGGATGAGGCGTTATGTTTAAAGGAACTTTTACCGCGTTGGTGACGCCGTTCAAAGACGGCGTGGTTGACACAAAAGCATACAATGAACTAATCGAACGGCAAATCGCCGCCGGCATCGAAGGCATTTTGCCCGTCGGCACCACGGGCGAATCGCCGACGTTGAGCAATGAAGAACATATTCGCGTAATTGAAATCGCGATTCGCCGCGGCAAAGGCAAAACAGTTGTTTTGGCGGGCACGGGATCGAATTGTACGCGGGAAGCCATTGATTTGACTCAAAAAGCGCAGGAACTCGGCGCGGATGCTTCGTTGCTGGTTTGCCCCTATTATAATAAGCCGTCGCAAGAGGGACTTTATCAACATTTCATGGCGATTGCGAAAAGCACGACATTGCCGCTTGTGTTGTATTCCATTCCGGGACGATGCGTAATCGAGATTGCGCCGGAAACGCTCGCGCGTCTTGCGCGTGACGCAAAAAATATCGTCGGTCTCAAAGAAGCCGGCGGAAAACCGGAGCGCATAACGCAATTACGAAAAGTGTTGCCCGATTCATTTCAAATCATGAGCGGCGACGACGGGCAGACGATTCCTTTTATGAAACTCGGCGCCACCGGCGTCATCAGCGTGGCATCCAATCTCATTCCCGCGGAAGTTAAAAAAATGGTCGATTACGCCGCGCAAGGCGATATGCCCGCCGCTCAGCGCGAAGAAAAAAAACTCGCGGCGATTTTTCGAGATTTATTCATTGAGCCGAATCCTGTTCCCGTAAAAGAAGCGATGGCGGCGTTGGGTTGGATGGAACCCGATGTGCGATTGCCGCTTTGCCGCATGGAAGAAAAAACGCGCAAAAAACTTTTTGAAACGATGAGCAAATTGGGTTTGACGGCTAAATCAGATTCCTCGTCATAAGTGTCCCCCAAAAAGCCTGTACTGCTTGCAATTTATCATAAGATTTTGCAAGCGGCGGGGTCATGGTTACACTGACTCGTCGCCGTAGGCGAACGTGACAGTGGAAACTTGACCCCAACGCTCTGTGCATGTTTTATCTCTGATAGTAAGAAATACAGGCTAAATCTTCGTCTTGAACCACGCGATAGTTTCTTTGAGTCCTTCGTCCAACGAAATTTTGGGTTCCCATTTGAGCAAAGTTTTTGCGCGAGTAATATCGGGACGGCGTTGTTTGGGATCATCGACGGGAAGCGGATGGAACGAAATTTTGCTTTTACTTCCGGTGAATTTCACGATGGCTTCGGCAAATTGCAGAACGGTCATTTCATTCGGATTGCCGATATTGACCGGCTCGTGGAAATCGGATTGCGAGAGGCGGTAGATGCCTTCGATCAAATCGGAAACAAAACAAAAACTTCGCGTCTGTTTGCCGTCGCCAAAAATCGAGAGTGGCTCGCCGCGGAGCGCTTGCGTGATAAATGCTGGAACAACGCGCCCGTCTTTGAGCCGCATGCGCGGACCATAAGTATTAAAAATACGCACGATTTTTGTATCGACGCCGTGCGAACGATGATACGCCATCGTCATCGCTTCGGCAAAACGCTTCGCTTCGTCGTACACACCGCGCGGGCCGATAGGATTGACATTGCCCCAATAATCTTCCGTCTGCGGATGCACGAGCGGATCGCCGTAACATTCGGAGGTGGACGCGAGAATAAATTTTGCTTTTTTCGCCTTTGCCAATCCCAACGCTTTGTGCGTTCCCAATGAACCCACTTTTAAAGTCTGAATCGGCAATTCCAAATAATCGATCGGACTCGCCGGCGACGCAAAATGAAACACAAAATCAATTTCTCCCGGCAAATAAATATATTCGGTGACATCCTGTTTGATAAATTTGAATTGATCATTGCTCGCCAAGTGCTCGATATTGGAGACATTGCCGGTAATAAAATTATCGATGCCAATGACTTGATGCCCATTGCTTAATAATTTGTCGCAAAGATGCGATCCCAAAAATCCCGCCGCTCCGGTAACCACCGATGTAAACATTCTTCTTAATTAGAACAAGCCGCCCGCTCCAGCAAGGATTTTTAAGGGTCTGTCGCTTGCTCCTATTCGGCGACAGACCCTTTAACTCACACTTTCGGCGCTGTAGCGAGCGATGAGTCCGGTGCGCACTGCGTGCCGATAGACTCGCGCAAAAAACCAACACGCCAGCAAGACATAAAAAATCGCCAGCAGGCTTCCAAAAAATAAAGTATGCATCGGTGCCGCGCCGCCGCGCAAAATCGCGCGCATGCCCTCAAAGACATACGCGGGCGGCAAAAAAATCGAAATAAATTGCATCCATTGCGGCAGTACGGCAATCGGATAAAACACTCCCACAAACGGCGAAAAAAATGCGGGGATGGGCCAGATGAACCACTCTGTAGCGGGACCAAAGCGCAATACAATCGCGCTTCCGACAATGCCGAGCGCAATCCCAAATAGAAAAAGAATCAGCAAAAAAGGCAATATCGCCAAACCATAAACAAAAAATGAAAGCCCAAAAAATACCGTCGCCAAAATCAGCATGAAAATCAAACTCATGGCGCTGGTGGCAATGCTAGTCAAAACAAGTCCCGTCAGATATTCGGCGATTGAAATCGGTGCGGCGAAAACATTCAAAAAATTACGCGACCAGACATCCTCAAAAAAAGCAATCGTCACGCCGTGCATGACGCGCGCAAAAAAATCCCACAGCAAAACCGCGCCCAAGAGCGCCGTCACAAAATTAAATCCGGAGAAAGCGACGGTGTTCAAATATTTTGTGATAAATCCCCACAGGATAATATCCACCGTCACCCACGCAAAAAGCGGCATGACGCGCGAAAAACTTCCGCGCAGAAGATAATACTGACGCAATACGATGGCTAAAATACGATTCATACTGAATCCAAAAAATAAGTTTATAAATATAAACCCTCCCTTTATTCCTCTGGATTCCCGCTAAAAGCGGGAATGACAAGTGTAAACTTATTTTTTGGATTTAGTATCATAATTCCAGAGAAAGCGGTTCGCGGGCGACGGTAATAAAAAGTTCTTCCAATGTTTTCTTGCCGTGTTCGCTTGGCAATGTTTTTGGATTTCCTTCGAGCAAAATTTTTCCGCGCGAAAGAAAAAGCACGCGGTCGCACACATCTTCCACTTCGTACATATTATGCGACGTCCACAAAATGCCGCCGACGCCTTGCGTGGCAAAAGAACGAATTTTGCCACGAAGATCGCGCGCGGTCGCAGGGTCCAACGATGCAGTCGGTTCATCGAGAAGCAGAAGACGAGGTTGATTGATCAGCGCTTTGGCTAAGCTCACGCGCGTTTGTTCACCGGAAGAAAGCACGCCGCATTTGACGTTGCGAAATTTTTTGAGATCGAATTGTTCGAATAATATTTCGATGCGCTCGGAAAGATTTTTCACTCCGTACAAAAGTCCAAAAACGCGCAAATTTTGCGCGACGGTTAAATTTCCCGGCAACGGCGCATACACCGCCGCAAAGTTTGTTTGCGAGAGCGCTTGCGAGCGATGAGATGTCACATTCAATCCTTCGATGTGAATTGTTCCCTCGCTCGGCTCGAGAACGCTTAAAATCATATTGATAATCGTGGTTTTCCCAGCACCGTTGGGGCCGAGAAGTCCGACGATTTCATTGCGATTCACGTCAAAGGAAACGCCATCCACCGCCGTCATGTTTCCATAACGCTTGCGCAGGTTTTCAACAAGCAACGATTTCATTTTAAAGTCTCGTAAAAATTTTTTATGCTTTGCCCGATGAGTTCGTGCAATTGAATGAGCGGTTTGGCGTGCGCGGGAGCGAACCAAGGATAAAGCCCAAGAAGATCATTCGTGACGCGAATTTGTCCCGTCGTTCCGCCGCCGGAAGCAATGCCGAGCGTCGGCACGGAAATAAGTTGCGTAATTTCTGCGGCAATTTCGGCGACCACGACTTCCAAGACCATCGAAAAAACACCCGCTTCTTCCAAGCATTGCGCATCGGTTTTTAATTTTTGAATTTCCTCTTCTGTTTTTCCTTTGCGCTTGTAGCCGCCTTCTTCTTTTATGTTTTGCGGAAGCATACCGATGTGTCCCTGCACTTCGATTTTCTCATTTCTCAGCGCGCGAATGTGCTCGGAAAATTCTTTTCCGCCTTCGAGTTTCACAGCATCCGCGCCGGCATCAACGAGTATTTTAGAATTTTTCACGGCTTCTTCCGGCGTGCGATACGTATTCGCCGGCAAATCTGCGGTAATCAACGCACGTTTCCTCGCTCGCGCAACTGCACCCACCGAGCGCGCAATATCATCAATCGTCACGGACAATGTATCCTGAAAACCCAAAACCACCATGCCCAAGCTATCGCCCACATGTAAAATATCCACCACGCCTGTTTCATCCAAAATTCGCGCCGTGGGATAATCATACGCCGTCAATGCCAAGAGCGGCTTGTCTTTGTTCCAACTTCGGATGTCTTGTGCGGTAATGGAATTCATTTTTTAAATACCTCCCTTGCGCCCGAGATCACCACGTCGCTTTTCACGAAACGTGAAGAAGCTCCTCGTGATGACCCGTGAGAGAAAGTTAGAGTTAAAAGACTCGCTTTCGCTCGATAAGCATCATTTCAAACTAGAAACGATATAAACACTAAATTTCTTTTAATCCCAGCACATCTGCCATGGTGTAGAAGCCGGGTTTTTGATCGACGAGCCATTGCGCCGCGCGAAGCGCGCCTCCAGCCAATGCATTTCTGCTGGATAGCTTGTGCGTCAATTCCACGCGCTCGCCTTCGGTTGCAAACATTACCGTGTGATCTCCCACCACGTCGCCTCCGCGTAGGGCATGCACGCCGATTTCGCTCGGAGTGCGCGGTCCTACATCGCCCACGCGTCCGTGTTTGGCGAGTTCAGCGTAAGATTTATTTTTCACGTCGCACAAAATTTCCACCAAACTTTTCGCCGTGCCGCTCGGAGAATCTTTTTTCATGCGATGATGCATCTCCACAACTTCTTGATCATAATTCTCGCCAAGGATTTCTGCCGCTTTGCGCGTGAGAAAAAATAAAACATTCACGCCCACGGAATAATTCGACGTGAAAATCATCGGAATTTTAGAGGAGAGTTCCACGATTTTCTTTTTTTCGGCGTCCGCGTGTCCCGTTGTGCCAATAATCAACGCTTTCCCCGCTTTGGCGGCGAGTTGCGCGACATTCAGCGTCGCCAAATGATGACTGAAATCAATCACGACGTCTGCTTGATCGATCACCGCGCTCAAATCATCGCCCATATCGACTTCGCCGGCGATGTCAAATACTTCGCCCGCGTTGGCGAGTTGTAGAATCGTCTGTCCCATCCTGCCCCTTGCTCCCACCATGATGATTTTTATTTTTTTCATTTTTAACGATTTTATTAAACGGTTGCTTCTTCGAGCGCTTCCTCTTCTTCGGCTTTTTTAGCGGATTTATTGGAAAGCGCTTGTTGCACGAGATTTTTGCCAAAATCCCACATCGGCCCCGGAAACGTGTGAAGATCGTTCAACACGCTATCAATTCCATCGACGAATTTCCGCACTTCATTTTCGCCGATGACTAATGGCGGCAGAATTTTCAAAACATCCATTTGATGTCCCGCTACGTGCGTGAGGATGCGATGTTTTTGAAGCAAAGAGGTCACAATCATTTGCGCGAAAAGTCCTTTGTCCACCGCATGAATCGCTTTCCACGCGAGTTTGAGCTTGAGAGATTTTGGTTCGTGAAATTCAATCGCCATCATCAAGCCTTTTCCGCGTACCTCTTTAATGATTTCATGTTTTTCCTGCAATTTTTTCAATTCGCGCATGAGTTCTTCGCCGCGAAACGCCGAATTCTCGACAATTTTATCGCGATCGATCACATGCAACGTCGCCAATCCGCACGCCATCGCCAGATTATTGCGTCCAAAAGTGGATGAATGCACCACGCATCTGTCCATGCGCGAAAAAACTTTTTGATAAATCGATCGCCGCGTCACAAACGCCGCCGCCGGCACGTATCCGCCGCTCAGCGCTTTTGCCAACGTGATGATATCGGGATCGAGATTCCAATGCTGAAAACCAAATAATTTTCCAGTGCGCCCCAAACCCGTCTGCACTTCGTCGCAAATAAAAAGCGCGCCGTATTTGTGGCACATCTCCTGCGCTTTTTGAAAGTAATCATCTTTCGGATATTTCACGCCTTTGCCCTGCACCGGTTCGACAAACAGCGCCGCGACATCGCCTTCTTTTAATTTTTCTTCAAGTTCATTGAGATCGTAAGCGGTCACAAGTTCTGTGCCCGGCAAAAATGGCCCGAAGCCTTCCTTAAAGTGATCATTGCCCATCAGCGAAAGCGCGCCGCAACTCAATCCGTGAAACGCGCTCGAAAGCGAAAGAATGCGCGATTTTTTTGTCGCGCATTTTGCGAATTTGATAGCGCCTTCGACCGCTTCCGCGCCGGAATTACAAAAAAAGCACGCATCCAGATTCGGTCCGGTGCGCTGAACCACAGCTTCGCCCAAAAGCCCGCTCAACAACGCGCAATCCATCTGCACCATGTTCGGCAAATCCAAATCCAACGTGTCGCGAATCACTTTTTTGATGTCTGGGTGATTGCGTCCTATATTAAAAACGCCGTATCCGCTGATAAAATCAAGGAACTCGTGACCTTCGCGATCATAAAGATAACATCCTTCTGCGCGCGCATAGACTTTATCGAATCCAATCGTTCGCTGAACCTTCACCAACGTGCGATTCACGTATTTTTCATGCAATTCATAGTTCTCACCCTGACGCGCCGCCACCACTTTTTTAATATCAAACGACATAATACCTCATTATGCTCCATCTAAAAAGAGATGCAAGGGAGATTAGAAACGTGCTTCGCCTCCGAATGTGAGCGTATGATCCTATTTATTGCGCAATAAGAAGAAGAGAGGCGGCGCGTTGGATGATGAAACGGTCTTGTTTTTTGAGAATGACAAATGTCAGGCGGGCTTGTTCGCCTTTTTTGAGGCGCGTGAGGTCGCGCGGAAGATCGTCTTCGGTCGCAATGCGTTTCGGTCCAATACCCACCAGAAGCATGCCTTGTTCTACACCTGCGGCATCGGCAGGACTATTCGGATCGACGTCCGAAATCAACAAACCTTTAGTTTGACGATAGCCGAGCGCACGCGAAAGTTCCGGCGTCAACACCTGCAAATGCAACCCAAAACGATCTTTTAGAATTCCAATAAGCGAAACTTCCGGAGGCGCGGGTTTTTTGCCTTCGACAATATCAATGGAATCTTCCACAAATGCTTTGACGCGCTCGCCCGGTACGGCAAAGCCGATATTTTCGATGGTGATATTTTTCGAAGCCGCCATTTTTGCCGTGTTGAGACCCACAAAATTGCCGTTGATATCCACCAATGGCCCGCCGCTATTGCCGGGGTTAATGGCGGCGTCTGTTTGCAAAAGACCTTCCATCGTCATACCGTCGATAATCAACGTGCGATCTTTTGCGCTCAAGATGCCGCGACTCACGCTACTCTCATAACCGACGGGATTGCCGATGGCGATAACGGTTTGGCCGAGTAGATTCGGCGAGAGCTTGCTGACATCGTAAAACGGAAACGGCTCCGGACGATCGATTTTGATGAGCGACAAATCCAAATCGGGATCGGCGCGCACGAGTTTGGCATCAAGCGCAGTGCCGTCGCTTAAGGAAACTTTGATTTTGTCCGTTGCTTTTTCCACGACGTGATGATTGGTGACGACATAACCGCCCGGACTCACAATCAATCCCGAACCCAAATTGCGCACCGGCGTGCGCACAATGCGATTGCCACGCGCGATGCCGCCGCCAAAAAAACGCTCGTAAAATTCGTCCATGGGGTCCATGACGGCTTGTTCCACGAAGCGCTCGGTGTAAATATTCACGACGGCCGGACGTAATTTTTGCACGACAATCACAGCCGGCTCTTCCGCCGGTTCTGCGGCGCGCGTATTTCCCGTCAAAAACCATCCAAAAACTAAAAGAAAAAGAAAATGCATGGTCAGGAGGATTTTTAGACAGAATGCGTCATTGCGCAAGCAATCTATCGAAACCTCTGCAAAATTCGGAAAAGGCATGCGGCGCGTCTTTTGGCGACGGGCTACGTTGCATGCTCGTTGCAGATCCACGAGGGATATGCGCCTCGCATGCTCCTTGCCAGTCATCCAAAATCCGCGACCGCCTGCGCATTTCCGAATTTTGCAGAGGTTTCCTATCTTCGTTGCTTGAAAAAACGAGCGGCCACTGCGCCGATTGCTAAAGGCGCAAGAAGCGCTGAAGAATCTCCAAATTCAGCGCAAAAAGGCGCGGGAAAATTGGCTGTTTCAGGCTGTTCCGTTTTTACAGAAGTCAGCCATTGCGATTGTTGCGCGACGGCATTGGAATCTTGCAGAGAAGATGTTTTTTTAATGTTGGTGATATGCCGATATGTAATCCATTTCAAAACCCACTCATAGATGTTACTGTCGATGTGGTTTGATTCAAAGCGCTGATCCGTCCATTTCCACGCTTTGTTAACCCAATCCATGCTTTTATCAAAATCCCTGCTTCCTTTTGAATTCACGGGCACATAGCTTTGCAACAAGGTAACTTCCGATTGAAATCTCGGATTCTGCGCTAATTCCCGATTCACGTCTGCGGATAGAATGTGAAATTCCGTCGCATCCCAATCCTTGCACTTAGAAACTTTTCCGGTATGCGCGAAATTTTGGCGTGTGATCCATGTCATGCCGGATTCGTATAAATGATCATCAATTTCTCCGGATCGATACCGAGCGGCCAGATGAGCTTGGGCTTTTGCTGTCCATTTTTTATCTCCTATTTTTCCTCCGGAAATCTTATTTCGCAACAAAGCGATTTCCTCTTGCAAATTTGGGTTCTGCGCCAACCCTTGATCAACGCGCGCGACGACTAAGCGAAACTCTGTGGGGCTCAGATTTTTCTTCATCAAATTTCCATTTTTATACTCCTCGAATGATACCTTTAAACTTTTGCGTCCCACATAAGCGCCTGCGCTTCCCGCTAATACGACAAAAATTGTGCCTCTTCTTGCGGTTTTTACTATTCTTTGACGTAACAAATCCTTCTTTTGAGTGAGACGACCCTCTTCTTCCATTCGCGCTTTGCATCGCTCGGCACAAGCGCGTTTTTCTCTTAAGCTTTTTTCAATTTCATCAAGAGAATCTTCCGGTTCTATGTGTTCATTTTCCATAATCCTAAATGTGTCGTTCCTCTGACGGCGTAAAGGGAATTTTTGCGTTGTGCACAAAAATAGAAATTCGATGACTGGATTGCCCTTTTGCCCGCTGAACCACGAAAAACGCAGATATTTTGCTCCGACTTTATCGAGGTTAAATATCCGTAATGATCTGTGTCATCCGTGATTCATTGATCAAACTTTTTGCGGAGAAAGAGGTCTTGTAAATGATCGGAAAAAATCTCTTCTTCCCATCGGTTTATTTTGAGCAAATCGAGTTTCTGGATTCGTGTTTTTTGACCACAAGCCTTTATAACTCAGATAATGTTTGAGAATATAGGATTTGAACATTCGACGCTCGTCTTTGCTGATATCGATTTTTCCGGATGCGTGAAGCCGAACAATGGTTTTATGAGCATTGCGCGCCCACTCGGCATTACAAGCGCCGTAAGAACTGATTTCTAAGGCGCGGAATTTTTTCACAAATTGAGCATCCTCTTGAAGCGCATCATTGAAACGCCAATGCCATTCCGCGACACCGGCATTAATTTTTTTTAATTTATTTTTATCAAACTCGCCATTTTCAATTCGGCGAACGAATGCGTCGAAATCTTTATCCCAATTCTCCAACCAGCTTTTCATTTCCTGACGTTGGGTATCTTGATAATACTTATTACCCAAATAAAGCGCCGCTCCGCCGATGCCACATTTAATTATTTTCTTGAGAAAACTTCTACGAGTCTTTGTGTGTTCCGGTTGCGATGAAGGCTTTTCTATTCCTTTCCACGAATACGCTTTTGTTTCGGCTTCCCATTGCTCGGTTTCTACCCGTCTCTCGCGTTCTTGTTGTTCTCTTTGTTGAGCTTTCTGCTGATCATTTACAGTCTTAAAATCAATTTGACTTAATATATCAAATTGTTTGCGCTCATGGTTTGGTAAGTCACCAAATTCTAAAATTTGACTCCTAAGGTTGCATCGATTCCCGAGATCAGGGGTGCCTTTTAGACAGCATTCATCAATATCACTTGCTGAAAGCTCTTGAATACCCGGAGGCAACAAGTTTGGGTGTTCAACATATTCAACAGCAATATACTCTAATAAACTTTGCTCTTTTTCCGGATATAAAACGACTTTCAACTGATCTACAGCTAAATTCATGAGAAGATATTTTCTTTGTTCCAATGGAGCAGATTGCATCTTTTCTAATCTTTTCTTCAAAAGTTCATAAGCGTAAATCTTTTTTCTTGATGCTACCTGTTCGGCCCTTTCCCGTTGTTTTTCTTCTTGATCTGTATCCCTCTCTTCAGAGCCAGGCCACGAACAATCCGGGCTTTCGCCTCTCCTTAAACAGTCTATAGGATTATCATCGTCATCCATAGTATTTCCTTTTTCTTTCTTTTCCAATGTGTTGTTCCGCTTGAGACGTAAAGAAGTTTTTTCGACGGAATGAACAGAATGAAAAATTTGCTTTGCGCCTTTTGCCCGTTGAACAGGCTATTGAAAAAGGGGAATTATCGGGTCAGTTTGCGCATTCACAGAAATTGTGTACGTGCAACCATGATCCCTTGTGTCCTTCGCCCTGCGTTGGCAGGGAGAAAAGAAAACCATAAGAACTCATAAAATCTTCTTTGCCCGCGGTAGCGAGCATACATATGTCATTCGTGATTAAAATTGAATAACGGAAAGTTGTAACGAATCAAGATAACTGAAATGGTTTATATCATGGTAGCTGAAATATTGTTATGGCATGGAGGCGGCGGGAGTCGAACCCGCGTCCTTGAATTAAAAAACGACTGCATCTACAAGCATATCGGCGGGAAAAATTGTCGGGATTTCCGTTGCGCCGCCGCTCGCGGGAAATCCGTAGCCACCACGTTGATTCGTTCGCAAAGGCCGGTCACTCGCCTTTACGACCATCCGACAAAAGTCGCCGTTGTCTCTTAGTCGGAGTCAGAGCAACGACGCTAGGCTTTTTAATTAAGCCAAGAGCGCGATTTCTCGCGTTTCAACACTATTTCTAGCATTTATTTGGTTGAGCCGGATTTTTAACGAGGCCAACCAGCTCAGTCCTCGGCTTGCCGCAGGCGCCCATTCTTTCAAGTCGAAGCCAAGCGCCCCCTGCATGGAACCCAATAAGATACTCGCTTTTCTTCAAAAAACCAACTTCTTTTGAAAAATTAATAAAATTTAC
Organism: Verrucomicrobiota bacterium; assembly: GCA_049324635.1. Classification (GTDB taxonomy): domain Bacteria; phylum Verrucomicrobiota; class Verrucomicrobiia; order Methylacidiphilales; family Verrucolacustridaceae; genus JBMONL01. The sequence goes on from JBMONL010000076.1 coordinate 37,569, forward strand.
AAATTTTGCTCACCTGTTGACTCATCAAGTTCGCGCGCTTTACGCCGATGAACCGTTGGGCGTGGAGATCGATGCGGGTGTTTACGCGATCGATTCGACGACGGTGGATTTGTGTTTGAGTCATTTTCCGTGGGCGCGTTTTCGCAAACGCACAGCGGCGGTGAAATTTCAGCAGGCTTTGGATTTAGGAATGCAAGTCAATATGGTCACGATTCTCATATTGGTCACTCGATTGGAGGGATAGGGTGGCACATGAGTCTTGCGACTGATATGGTGAGATTTCAGATGGAGGATGCTGGTATGCTCTCCTTTCGGCAAAGCGATATTCTTACAGAAGCCACCGTCAATCAGACCGAAAAATTTAATGCATTAATCCAGCGTGCGGCGGTAGCGTTTCATTCCGATGAGGATGACGACGAAGAGAAAGATAAAAATGGGGATGAGGTGGCGCGTGGTTTCAAAAATGCCGTTACCCTTGAGAAGAATTCCGCGAACGACTCTTAAGAAATGTGTGAGCGGCAGGCAGGAGCCGAGCGCCTGAGCCCATTCGGGCATGCCGCGAAAGGGAAACATGAAGCCTGAAAGCAAAATGGACGGCAGGAAGAAAAAGAACGACATTTGCACTGCTTGCAGTTGATTTTTTGCCAGCGTGGAAAAGGTGATGCCCACGGCGAGCGTCGCGGCGATAAAAACCAGCGACGCCAGCAGAAGTAAAATCACGCTTCCCGCAAAAGGAACGCGGAAAATCATTTTCGCCATGAAAAGAATCAACCCGACTTGGATATAGCCGACCAAAATATACGGAATAATTTTTCCGACCATGACTTCAATAGGTTTGGCGGGCGTGGAAAGAAGCATTTCCATCGTGCCGCGTTCGCGTTCGCGCGTGATCGCCAGCGAAGTGATGATCACCATTGTCATATTCAGTACCACGCCCATGAGTCCGGGAACGATATTGTATTGCGTAATGCCTTCGGGATTATATTTCGCATGAACATCCAACACAGCGGGATCGGGAGTTTTTTCCAATGAACTGAGACTGCCTTTTATTTCGCGTTGCCATACCGAAGCCATCAGTGCGCGCATGGCGGAAATCGCGTTGCTGGTCACGGCGGGATCGGTGGCGTCGGCTTCGAGCAACACATGCGGACTTTCCCCGCGCACCAGCGAACGCGAGAAATTTTCCGGAATATGCAGAACAAACTGAACATCGCCGCGTTCGAGTAATTTTTCCGCTTCGGCGGCGGTGGGTACGTTTTGCACGATGGAAAAATATTCGCTGTTTTTCATCGCGTAAATGAGACTGCGCGCGAACGAGCTATTCTCTCCTGCAAACACGGCCGTGGGCAGGTGTTTGGGATTGGAATTGATTGCGAAACCAAAAATGATGAGTTGAAGCAACGGAATGCCGATCATCATTCCAAATGTTAACCGATCGCGGCGCATTTGAATAAATTCTTTCGCCATGATAGCGAAAAATCTTTGCCAAGCTTCGCTCCAAATTTTCATGAACAATATGCTTTAACTATTCAAGATTAAGCGATAAAGAAAAGTAAATCACTCATGAAATTCGAGCTTTTTGGAGCGGCGCATTGGACGATTCTTGGGCTGACGTTTGCGACGGCGGTGATTTTGATTGGTGTCGCAAAAAAGTGGAATGATCCGTTGCGTTTGATTGAAAAGTTTTTGGCGTGCGTATTGATTCTGACAAAGTTGGCGACGGTGTATATCGCGCAATCCGACGGCACGTTGACATTGCAAAATGGATTGCCGATGCATCTTTGCGACTGGGCGAATATCATTGTGATTGTGGTTCTTTTTTGGCCGCATCAATTGCTTTACGAGATTGCGTATTACTGGGGCATTGCGGGGACGATTCAAGCGTTGTTGACGCCTGATTTGCGTTATTTTTTTCCCGATCCGCGTTTTATGACGTTTTTTGTTTCGCACATCGGAATCATTGTGTCGGTGTTTTTTTTAACGCTTGGACGAGGCATGCGTCCCACAAAATTTTCTCTGTGGAAAGTTTTTGTCGTCACGCAATTTTATATTGTTGTGACGCTTTTGACGAATTGGGCGCTGGATGCCAATTACGGTTACTTTTGCGCAAAGCCTAAAAACCCGTCTCTGTTGGATTATCTTGGCGCGTGGCCGTATTACATTTTTTCCATGGATGTGCTTGCTTTGGTGTTTTTTTTCCTGTGCTATGCGCCTTTTTTTATCTCTAAATTTGCGCAAAACATTCGTAGGCAATAGATCAAAAAAATTTCGATGGGTGACATTTTTTTCACGAGCAAAAGAAAAGGGAAGCGGAGCGTCAGCGAGTCGCTCAATTTTACATCCCCCCAGCGTGTCATCACGAGCCGGGAGGCGTGGTGATCTTGATTATTGCATATCAATATGTTGCGCGCGACTGGCGGCGCGCCAATCCATCTGCGATTAAAGGGAGCACCGTTTTTTTCGGTGAGTAGATTTTGCAAAATGAGAAGGTAAAGCAGAATCTTTTTTATGCTTTGGCATCTGTGGAAAGATCGAATCATAAGGAAGCTCGCCGCCCGGCGCGCGCAAAGCGTTGAGATAGAGCCATCAAGATCACCACGGCTCCCGCCTCGTGATTGTAGATGTCAAATAATTCGATGACAAAAGTGAGTGCGTTGTGGGGATGGGGAGGAGGGAGTTGAGGGAGGAGGAAATGAGGCTTGCCCTTGCAAGGGCAAGCCTCATTTTGCCGGAAGAAAGAGGT
>JBMONL010000077.1:0-5386 GCA_049324635.1 Verrucomicrobiota bacterium
CCGCCAGCCGCCAGCGACGCTGTCGCTTTCCTTGCGCTTCGCGCGGATGAAACATCTCTCCACTTCGGGTGCGAAGCACTCAGAAAAAGGCTATGCCTTTGTTGCCCGAAGGGTTGCGTTAATTTTTTGAATGAACATTGTTGCTCGTCAGTCGCAGATTCCATTCCAATATGCTCCTTCCTCGCGCCTTGTTCATTCAAAAAATTAAACCTCAACGCGCCCTCACGCGAATATTTAGAAATCCCCTAAATTATTTTTGCTCGTATCTTGAAGTATGCTCTCTTGTTTTTTTTTCATATTTTCAAATTCATTTTTCTCATGATCGCTCCATCCGCAAAGATGAAGCAATGCATGAATCGCATACGTCAAAATCTCCTGATACAAACTCAAATGCATTTCCTTTCTTTGACGTTCGGCGACTGCGGGACAAATAAAAATTTCTCCGTGATCAAACGTGATGACGTCGGTGGGCGTCGGGTCGTTTAAAAACCGGGCATGGAGTTTGGCGATGCGAGAAGTTGTCACGCAATATACATGTAATTCCGTTAAATGTTTTGGAATGTTGCGCGAGAGTTGCACGCAGGCTTTTTGCAAATCGCTTTTTAATTGTTTACAGGGGATGCGATATTGTTTTTGCAAATTATGAATCGTGATCTTCGGAATCTTTTTCTTTTGCGGACGGATACTGGATGCGCGCGTGAAGCATGGTTTTGAGTGTGAAGATAAATCTCTCGGCGATGCGCCGGATTTCCTGAAGCGTGAGTTGCGAGTCATCCAATTGTCCTTCATCGAGTCGTTGTTTAATGATATCATTGACCAAAGTTTCAATCGCTTGCGGCGTGGGGTGCGTCAAATTGCGCGAACTACTCTCAATCGAATCCGCCAAGCTGACGATCGCCGATTCTTTGAATTGCGGAATCGGCCCCGAATAACGGAACGAGGCTTCTTCCACTTCTGGCATGTCTTCTTTGCGCATTTTCAAAATTTCACTTCCGCGCCGGGCGTCTTCCATTTGTTGGAGCGCCTTGCGATAAAAATAATATACCAAAGTGGTGCCATGATGCTGTTGAATGGCGTCGATCACCGGATTGGGCAAGCCGTGAGTGATCGCCATATCCACGCCTTCTTTCACATGCGCGATGATGATCAGTGCGCTCATGGACGGCGCCAAATCGTTGTGAGGGTTTTCCTCCACGGACGAATTTTCGATAAAATAATTGGGTTTCGTCAACTTGCCGATGTCGTGAAAATAAGACAATACGCGGCACATGCCCGGATTGGCTCCGATTTCCTGCGCTCCCGCTTCTGCTAAATTGCCGACCATCAAACTATGATGATACGTACCGGGAGCTTCCATGATGAGACGCTTCAAAAGCGGATGATTCAAATCGGTCAATTCCAACCATGAAATATCCGTAATGCGATCAAACATCCATTCAAACACCGGCAAAACAGCGCCAACGACAAATGCCGTCACCACGCCCAAAAACACCGCCCAAATTCCGTGCACCAATAACACCATCGCCGAGAGATGCGTCACACCACCCTGCAGAAGCGTGCATCCCAAACCCACCAAACCGACGGCGACGCCCGCCATTAATAGATTGGATCGGCGACGGATTCTGCGAGTAAAAAGCACGCTCGCGAGTCCTGTGAGCAGACTGCTCAATAAAATCGGGTCCTGCCCGCCGCCTAAAAATACATTGTTCGCCGCCGCCAACAATAAGGCCAACAAAATGCCGGCGTGACAAGAAATGAGAATCGTGACCAGCATCGGCCCCAAAACCGCCGGCACGAGCAGATCGGTCGCGATGCCAATATCAAAAACCGTGAATTTATCCAAAAGAACAAAAAGAGTTTTATTGAGCAATAAATTACCGACGAAACAAATCATGACCAGCGCGAGAAGGCGGTTGGTTTTCCAAACTTCGCGAGCAAGCATCGGCATCATAAAAAGGATCACGCCGAACAACAAAACGCACCATACGACGATTTCCCACAGCGGCATCGTGCTGTGCCATGTGCTGACTCGAATCGTTCCCAAGAGTCCCAAAATCAATATCGCCGTCCTGACGACGGGACTACAATCGAGAAAAAATACCAATTCGCTCGCGTACTCCAATTGGCGCTTGCGATCGCAATGCAATCCTTGCTGGATCAGCGATTGTTTTTTCCACCACCTGCTTAGCCATGGAATCATATCTTTCACTTTACTTGAAAAATTCAACCATACGAGAAAAAAACTTATCGTTACCTGTGAGGTCGAGGTCAAGTTTGCAGATGCACAGTGTCTATACATCTGCAAACTTGACCCTTAATATTAAGAGCGGAAGACGATGCGTTGGATGTTGGAGTGAAGGGCTTGGGCGAGATTTTTTGCAAGGTCTTTTTTGCGGCGGAGTTGAAAGGCGAGTGTGGAATTGAAGCAACGACAGATGGCGAGTCCGTTTTGTGAATCGATTCTCTCCAGAAGCGTTTGTTGGGCTATTTCTTCGCCGACGAGAGTTGCCCATGCTTGCTGAAGTTTAACGGGAGAATTTTTTCTGCCGTATTCGATTTTCTCCAATAGATCGTTCAAAAGAGTTTTTCGACGCATGCGTACTTTTTGCGCGGGCGCGGAGAGATTGGCTTGTTGAATGAGATCGTTGTAAATACTGCGCTCGCGAGGCGTCATGCCGCGTCCGTGTTTTTTTTGAAATGAAGCATCCAAGTCCGCGACGAGATTTTGCTTCTGCGCCAATTCGTCGTACACTTGTTTTTCGATTTGGCGAAGTTGGGCGTTGTTGGGCGAAGAGCGCGGACAGAGCTTGGTTTTGGTTTCGTGCCAGAGTTTGATGTAATCGTTTTTCAAAACTTTGATATAAGGACGTTCAACGGAATTTTCGCCGATGTAACGATACAAGCGGGAGGCCTCGGCGAGGCGGCGGCGGCGAATGGATTTGTGCTCGCGAGTGAGATTCAGTTTTTTGTACGTGGCGACTTCGTTGCGTTTCGCCGAATCAGTTGGAGCAGGCATAACGGGGTAATTTTACAGACAGAAGAATAATAAAGCCGAGCAAAAAGAAAACGAGATTGAGGAGCGTGAAATAGCGTAATCCGATCCATGCGCTTAAAAAGCCCGCCGAAGCTGGACCGATGATAGCGCCGAGTTTGCCGAAAAGCCCCCAGAAGCCGAAAAATTCGCCGGATTGTTTCGGCGGAACCAACATGGAAACAACGGCGCGACTAGCGGATTGGAGAGAACCGATACCGAGTCCGGCGAGATTGCCGATAATAAAAAATTCAGTTTTGGTTTGGCAGAAAAACGCCCAGAGAGAAACGACGATCCAAATCACGAGGGCAAAAATCAGCGTGTTTTTCGAGCCGACTTTGTCTTGCAAAAACCCAAACCCAAACGCGCCGATAGCGCTACTGATTTGGAGGGTGATGAAAAGCAGGATGGTTTCTTTTTGGGAAAAATGCAAAACTTCTCCGGCAAAAATCGACGCGAACGAAATCACGGCGAAAAGCCCCGACATGAAGCAGGTAAACGAAAGAAAAAAAATGGCGAGCGTTCGATGTTGCGGCAATTGTTTCAACGTGCGAAAAATTTCCGTCCATCCGTATCTCCAATAAGAAATTCCATTGGGAAGCGTTTGAGGTACAGCGCGTTCGCGGAGAAAAATCAGCGTAGGCAGACTGGCAAGAATAAAAAATGCGCCGGTCATGGGAAATGTCCATAGAATACACGCGGAACCATTCTCGCTGGAAAGCATCCAAAGCACGATGCCCAGACTCGCCAAACCTCCCATATAACCAAAACTCCAACCGTAGCCTGAAATTCGCCCGCAAGTTGGCGGCGTGCTGATTTCCGGAAGAAAGCTACTGCAAAAATTTTCGCTGAAAGAAAAAGCGATATTCGCTAAAGCGACGAAAATGAGCGCAAAAAGAATCGTTCCTTCGCCTGTCCAAAAAAGCAACGCGGTAAAAAGTGAGCACAGGATGGCGCTCCACATCAGGAAACATTTTTTGCGCGCTTGAAAATCCGCGACGGCACCAAGCCAAGGAGAGAGTAAAATGACGACGATTTGCGAAAGCGCGAGCATGATGCCCCACCATGCTTTGGCGGCGGGATTACCGCTCGCCACTACAGAAGTAAAATATACGCTGTAGACAACCGTGATGATGATGGTGGTGAAGGAAGAGTTGGCAAAATCAAAACAACACCAACTAAAAATTTCGCGTTTACGGACAGGAGGAAAGGTTGTTTGCATGGGAATATTTTCAGACAGAATTAACAGAATTCATGAAAAACTACTCCGTCCCTTTTATCAATGATTCATTGTGACCGAGCAATACCTCGATTGACACCTCCAAAAACCGGTGTATTCAAAATTTCGAGAGGTTCGGATTTTTTAAATTTTCCTTCCATCGCATAAACAGAAGTGCGCACAGCCAAAGAGGCGTAATAGGGATGCATTCCGGAAGGTTGAGAGATTTGTTGAATAAGTTCGTCGGTGGTCATGGGGGGCATTGTAAAGCGAAAAGCAAGCAGGAGCAAGGACAAGCGTGAGTACATTGATGTACCATAGAAAATAGCTGTTGCTGTATAACTGCGCATAAATTAACCGACAAGATGGCCACGGCGTGCACCCATGTCGCGACGCCTCGCCATGAAAGAGCGCAAGCGGTTCGCGAAGCGAAAAATTGCGTGATACCCATCAACTTGCCGAGGGGAGAGCTATTTTAGCCTGCGCTTTTCATTTTTTCGAAAAAAGTCCCTTGACGTTTCAAACGAACGACACATTGCAACAGTATGAAAGATTACAACGAATTATTCAACCGGTGTTGCGAGTATCTCAAGCAAGGCGATTCTCGCGCAGTTTATGTGGAAATTTTGCCCGTCGTGCATCAATACGAGCGCACTCGTACAGAACTACCTCAAGAAATTTGTGCTCTGATGGCTTCCTGCGCGGTGCTGGACGCACTCAAAGCCGGAGACCAACTGGAAACCGTCAACCTCGTTGAATTCATCCAACACTCCAACAATTGAAAGGAAATATTATGAAACCCATCGATAGAATCAAACATTACATCAACCAAGCCACAAACCCTCAAGGTTCGCCGGAGCAACTCCGAGCTTGCGGCGCCACAGCCACAGACGCTTTTAGCCTCGGACGCCGCAACGCGCTTCGCGCTTTGCTACTCTCCGGCATCGGCGCTGTTTTGGCAGGATGTGGTGCTATGGAGATAAATCCCAAAGAATACGCCGTCTGCATCAAATCAGAACCTTCCCCTGTTTTTGATGAGGGATTTTTCTAAATAGCTGATCGCATATATTTTGCGTATTTCAACAAGTGGAAGGGGTGTGTTTTTTTAAAACAGGGGAAACTTTTTGGTGGATTTT
>JBMONL010000078.1:0-38324 GCA_049324635.1 Verrucomicrobiota bacterium
AAGGGGACTTCTAAATATTCCCGTGGGGCGCGCAACAAGAAGGCATAGCCTTCTTCCTTACGCTTCGCGTTCGAAAAAAAATACTTTTTCTTCGAGTGCGAAACACGCGGAAAGCGGCTGTGCCGCTTATGGATGGCTGGCAAGACGCGAGCGAGGAGGATATTGAAATTAAATATCCGACGAGCAAGTAACGCCGCCAGCCGCCAGCGACGCTGTCGCTTTCCTTGCGCTTCGCGCGGATGAAACATCTCTTCACTTCGAGTGCGAAGCACTCAGAAAAAGGCTGTGCCTTTGTTGCCCGAAGGGTTGCGTTAATTTTTTGAATGAACATTGTTGCTCGTCAGTCGCAGATTCCATTCCAATATGCTCCTTCCTCGCGCCTTGTTCATTCAAAAAATTAAACAGCAACGCGCCCTCACGCGAATATTTAGAAATCCCCTAAATTGGCTTCACACGTTTTTGTCCATTTAACCACGGAAAACACGGAAAACACTGTTTTCCCTTTCGCATTTCCATTCTCCTGTAGAAGCTCTTTTTAGCCGATCTGCGATGGCCGCGCCTAGACCTTCAAGAGGAAGGGGATCGACGATGATTTTTTTGCATGAGAGTGCGTCGAGCTCGCGCAAATGCTGAAATAAATTGACGGCCGCTTCGCGCAATGAGCCTGTGGGACTCAAACGGCGGTAATTTTTCGGCGCCGGCATCGATGTTTTTTGCCAAAATAAATAAGCGTATTCTTCGGGCAAATGCTTGCAGGTATGAAGCGGAGTTGCGCACAAATATAAAGGCGTTCTCGGCGCGTAATGGTTTTCCAGTGTCCCGGGGGCTTGGCCTTTTTGAAGTTTCGTCGCCAAACGTATTTCAGGGCATACTTGCCGCAATTCTTCAATCGTCGCCGCGCCTTGGCGCAAAATCAAAGGCGAGGCCGGCGTGCAATCGACAATGGTGGATTCCAATCCAATCGGCGACGCGCCGGCATCGAGGATGATCTCCACAGCATCGCCTAATTCCTCATACACCGCCTGCGCGGAAGTCGGCGTAATGCGTCCGAAGCGATTGGCGCTCGGCGCGGCGAGCGGCGAACCGAATTTTTTCAGCACCTCTTGCGCGATAGGATGATTCGGACAGCGCACCGCAACCGTCGGCAAGCCTGAAGTCGCCAAATCGGGAACAATATTTTTTTTGGGAAGAATCAATGTGAGCGGTCCAGGCCAAAAGGATTTTTTGAGGCGATGAAAAACTTCATTCGGCTCGCCAATTTTTTCCACATCATATCCGATGGGTACATGAAGAATGAGAGGATCAAATGTTGGCCTGCCTTTGATTTCAAAAATTTTCGCAACGGCTTCTGCGTGCAATCCATCTGCCGCAAGACCATAGACGGTTTCCGTCGGCAATCCTATGCATGCGCCTTTCTTTAACGCTTCAACTGCACGGAGAATGGAAGCTTCATCTGCAAAAATAATAGCCATCGAAAAAAATTAGCTCATTTTTCTTCTCGTTTTAAGCAAATTCTCAACAGGGAAGGGGGGATGAAATCAAAACACAGCCAAAAAACTTTAATATGTTCATTATAAATTACTTAAGATAATGTTCTACAGGCGGTCATGTATGCAATGCAAAAGATTTTTCGAAAGTTATCGTGCAGATCGCGGTTTCCCTTGAAATGTTTATCAATACCAATTAGTAATAGAGTGATGCTGACGTTTTTAGCTAGAAAATTTAAATTTTTATTGGTTGTGGTCCTTGTGATCATTGGGATTTCTTTCATTTTTTTTGGTTCATGGACACCCAAAGGAGATGTTCGCGGCATGGAAGCGTTGAGCATTATAGAAGGTCAAAAAATTAGCTACGAACATTTTGCAGACGCCGAGAAAGCCATGCGAGTGATGTTTACTTTTCGAACAGGCCAAGTACTCAATCCGAAAGGCGAAGAAGAAGCGCGTTTGGTGAAGCAAACATGGATTCGTTTGCTTTTTTTGACTGCGGCGCGCGAAGCTAATCTTCAAGTAAGCGATCAGGAAATGATCGAGGCGGTGAAGCAAAATCCTTTTTTTCAAGAAAAAGGGACCTATTCGCCAGTGATGTTTCAGAAATTTTTCCAATTCTTTTTAGCGCCTCAAGGACTCACGGTGGAGCATTTTCACGATTTTTTACGCCAAGAGCTCATGATTCAATCCTTCGCGCGTCAGATTCAAAGCACCGCCATTGCTATGCCTGAAGAAATCGAGAATTCCGCCAAGCGCTTTTTTGGCAAAGCCGAAACTGCGATGGTTTTGTTTTCTATCGAAGAAGAAAAAAATAAAATTCAACCGACGCCGGAAGAGTTAAAAGCATTTTATGAAAAGAATTCCGAGCGATACGCTACGCGCGAAGAACGCAAAGTGGAGTTTGTCGAGTTTCGTTTGAGCGACGCGGAAAAGAAAATCGACGAATCCAAGCGCAAAGAAGCGATGAAAAAACTCGGCGAAAAAGCTTTTGACTTTGCCGGAAGATTTTTGGATAGCGAACAAGCGGTCGCAAAACCTGAGAATTTTAAAAATCTTGCAGAAGAGATGCATTTGCCTGTGCGCACGTCCGATTGGCTTTCTGTTCACACCGTTGCTTTGCCTCCCTACGGCAATCAACCTCAACTCATCCGCGCGATTTTTGATTTATCCGCCGCCAATCCCATCAGCGATTATTTGCCTATAGAGAATGGGTTCGTTGTCTTTCACTTGCTTGAAGCGCATCCTTCCCGCGTGCGCACTTTTGAAGAAGCGGGAAAAGACATTCGCGGTGATTATATCCAACAGCGGTCTGCTGAATGGATCCAACAACGCGCCGCGACATTTAGAAAAGAAGCGCTGAAAAAATTATCCGCAGGCGCGACTTGGGAAAAAGTGATTTCCGAATTGAACGTGAAATCCGTTTCTATTCCGTCTTTTATTCCGGCGGAGAGCGAAAATCTCAAAATGGAATTCGGCAATCTTGTGCGTGTCTTGGCGTATCAACTCAACACCGGCGAACTTAGTCAATTTGTACCTACGGAAAAAGGCGGCATGATGGTTTATGTAAAAAATCGGACGCCTTCAGATCAAAGCCAGCAACCGGCCATGCTGGCCAAAGTAGCTGAAGCAGTGCTGGAACAACGCCAACAAGCCATCGTCAATGATTGGTTGATTTCACGGCTTTTGAGTCCGCGCACTCAACTTCCCAAAGAACTCATTCAAAATTGGGATCGTTTATAAAAAGAGGAACATGCGGGAACATAGTGAAGGCAAAATGGATTAACTTAACGCGCGGCAGTGAAATCGGAGCCAACTCGTATTACATGGAATTCGAGGAGACAGGGGTTCTTTTGGATGCCGGCATGCATCCCAAACTCGAAGGTTACGCGGCGCTCCCGCAATACGATCTTTTAAAGAAAAAAAACGTTCAAGCGGTTTTCATCACGCATGCGCATCACGATCACATCGGATCGTTGCCATTGCTCATGCAAAAATTTCCAGATGCGCGCGTGTTCATGGCGGAAGAAACGTATTTCATGGCGGACCCGCTTTTAAGGAATTCCGTCAGCGTGATGAAAAAACAAAAAAAGGAGTTAGGCATTGCTGAATATCCTCTTTACACCAATCCAGATATCACCAAAGCCGCGCAACAATGGCAGGCGTGCCGATTGAATCAACCGTGGTCGCTTAAAGGTTATCCACTCTCTGGCCGCGATAAAAAAGACGACTTGTATTTTGAATTTCATCACGCCGGTCACATTCTTGGTTCGGTCGCGGTTGAATTAATCCATCGCGGACGCCGCATCCTTTACACGGGCGACGTGAATTTTGCCGACCAAACCATCATGACCGCCGCCGAATTACCCGAAGCAGGCATCGATACGCTTATCGTGGAAACCACGCGCGGCGCTCAAGCCAATCCCGAAGGGTATGACCGCAATGCCGTCGTGCGCGAATTTATCGAAGCTATGAACGAGACGTTTCATCGCGGCGGCGCGGTATTGATTCCTGTTTTTGCGATGGGAAAAACGCAGGAACTTCTCACCATTCTTCATTACGCGCAAAAAAAAGGCGATCTTCCCAAAGGTCCCATCTACATCGGCGGCCTCAGCAAAGTTTTTACGGAAATTTACGATCAATTCGACGCCGCCGATCAATTGCAACTTCTCGAAGACGTGCGCCCTGAAATTGTCAGCGGCAAAAAATTGCACGATTTGAATCCGAAAAAAGGACACATTTATCTGATTTCTTCGGGCATGATGACCGAAAATACTCTTTCCAATCTTTTTGCGCATAAAATTTTGAGTCGCGAAAATGACTCGATCTTTTTTGTTGGTTACACCGATCCCGAGTCTCCTGCAGGTAAACTTCGCGCGACTCCTCGCGGCGAACGCGTCATTCTCAACAAAATCGCCGGAGATCAACCTGTGCTTTGCCGCGTGCAACATTTTGATTTAACCGCGCACGCGGTTCGCGAAGATACTTTGGATTATATTCAACGTCTGAATCCTCGTTGTTGCGTCCTTGTTCATGGAGACCCATCCGCGATTCAGTGGTTTGAAACTCAGCTTCAAGCCAAATGTCCTTCCATGCAAGTCATCGTGCCTCCTCCGGGCAAAGAAATGACTCTTTAGTGGTCTGACAAATAAATAGGCTTACATTTGTTGCGCGCGCATTCCGGGCTTTTCTTTTGATTCTTAGCTTCTATTAATAGAACAACATGTCGACGCATACCTTAGAACAATTCAATCCGGATAACGAACCGGATAGCTATGAACTTTCTCTTCGTCCCAAAATTTTGGATGAATTCGTCGGCCAGCAAAAAATCAAAGATCGATTAAATGTGATGATTGAATCCGCCCGAAAACGCGGCGAGGCGCTCGATCATCTTCTGCTTAGCGGTCCGCCGGGATTGGGCAAAACGACCTTGGCGTACATTTTGGCGCAGACGATGGGAGTGCAAATCAAAGCCACTTCGGGTCCTGTGATCGAAAAAGCCGGAGACCTTGCCGGGCTTCTCACCAATTTGCAACAAGGCGATATTCTTTTTATCGATGAAATTCACCGTTTGAACAAAACCATTGAAGAATATCTTTATCCGGCAATGGAGGATTTTCATATCGATATTCTCATCGATCAGGGGCCGAATGCGCGAAGCATTAAATTAAATTTGCCTAAATTTACATTGATCGGCGCTACTACACGCGCTGGTATGCTTAGCGCGCCGTTGCGTTCCCGGTTCGGCATGAATAATCGCCTTGATTATTATGCCGCGGAAGAACTCAATCAAATTGTCCAGCGCTCCGCAGGGCTCTTGCAACTCGAGATTCATCCGGAAGGCGCTCTAGAAATTGCGAGGCGTTCTCGCGGCACGCCTCGTATTGCCAATAATCTTCTCAAATGGGTGCGCGATTACGCCATTGTTCACACCAATGCCTTTGTGGATCGCAAGACGGCCGATCAAGCGTTGAATATGCTGGAAATCGATGTGCGCGGTTTGGATGAAATGGATAAACGCATTCTTGAAACGTTGATTCGTAAATTTGGCGGCGGTCCTGTGGGGATGAATTCTTTGGCTGTAGCCGTCGGTGAAGAATCCGAAACTTTGGAAGAGGTCCATGAGCCTTATCTCATTATGGAAGGTTATCTTCAGCGCACCCAGCAAGGCCGTATTGCCATGCCTCATGCATACGAATATCTTGGACTTCCCTCGCCGGCCAAACAAGAGACTTTGCTTTGATAATTTATTGAAAAAGAGACGGGAAGAAGTAGAGTAAACTTTTTCGTATGATCTCTGTGGCTGAAATCGTTGACGCGATTCCGATTATTCTTTCGTTGATTGTGATCGAAGGCTTGCTTTCGGTGGACAATGCTTTGGCGATTGCGGCGATGGTCACGCATTTACCGAAAAAGCAGAGATTTTTGGCGGTGCGATTGGGGATTCTTGGGGCGTATGTCTTTCGCATCATTGCATTATTGCTCGCCAATTGGATTATTGCCAATACATGGATCAAAGTGCTTGGCGCGTTATATTTGATCTGGCTTATGGTGTCGCATATCTTTTTTGAGGCGGAACAACATGACGCCGACGACAAGAAGAAAAAGAAAAAAATGGGGTTATGGCTGACGGTGATTCACGTGGAACTCATGGACTTGAGTTTGAGTTTGGATAACGTGATTACCGCAGTGGCGATGAGTCCGAAACTTTGGGTGGTAATTACCGGCGTCCTTATCGGCATTGCCGTGTTGCGAATCGCGGCGGGATTTTGCATCGGAATTGTGGAAAAATATCCTATATTAAAGAAAACGGCGTTTTTGTTGGTGGGTTTTGTCGGCGGTATTTTACTTTTTGAAATTTTCACCGGCACGCACGTCGGCTCCATCAAAAAATTCATAGGCATTGTGTTCATTGTGGCGATTACGTTGGCCTATGATAAAATCAAAAAACGTTGGACGAAAAAAGGAAATGGCATTCCGATATAAGAAATTGTAAAACACATCATGATGCGGACAGTCGGGATTTTATTTTTTTGCGGGATGGGAGTGTTGTGTCTTTCTTTGAGGGCGCAATCTGTCGCGGAGTCTGTTGCTGTCGAAAAAAGTATTCCTCAAATGGATTTGCAAGGTTGTTTGCAACGAGCATTGGAAAGAAATGCGGATATTTTAAAAACCAAAGAGGAATTGAAACGACTCAAGGGCGTGGTGGTGGAAGTGAGAGCCCAAGCTTTGCCGAATGTGAGCGCGAGTGCGACGGCGGCTGTGGAAAAACAAGAGCTGGCGAGCAGTAGCATGCCGGATATGAATCAAACTTATTGGCGAAGCGGCGTCCAAGTTACGCAGTTGATTTTTTCCGGAGGCGGCGTTTCGGCGGCGATGGATATGGCGCGATTGACTGAAGAGCGCGCGTTTTTGAATCTCAGCGCAACCATTGATCAAATTATTTTTGACGTACGCAAAGCGTATTACAACGTGTTGATGAATCGCGCATTGATTGAAGTGCAGGAAATTTCAGTCCGGTTGTTGCAGGAAGAATTGGAGAATCAGAAAAAGCGTTTGGCGACGGGAACCGTAACTCGATTCAATGTTTTGCGCGCCGAAGTGGAATTATCAAACGCGAAACCGCAACTGATTCGCGCGCGCAACAATTATAAATTGGCATTGGTGGCATTGGCGAAACTCATGGCGGTGGATTATGAGCGATTCGATTCTCAAGAAGCGCCTTTTGAAATTATCGGCAAACTCACATACGCACCTGTGGAATTTTCTCTGGAAGAGGCCATTTCTACGGCGATTGACCATCGTCCGGAATACAAAGCTTTGAAAAAACAAGTGGAGATTCAGCAGAAGGAACTTACCGTCAGCCGTTCAGGATATTTCCCGAAATTATCGCTTTTCGGCGGATATGATGTGGATTCGGATCGAACGGACGCCAGCTTGGAAGAAAAAAACGGCGGATGGTCGGCGGGCATACAGGGAAATTGGGATTTGTTTGATGGATTGTTGACGCAAGGGAAAGTGGATCAATCGCAGGCAAAATTAATTTCCGCGCAAATTTCAGTGGAAGAATCGCGCCGCAATATCGAATGGGAAGTACGCGAAGCCTTTTTCCGTTGGCAGGAAGCCCGTGAATTGATTGCGTCGCAGGAAAAAAATGTGGAACAATCCCAAGAGAGTTTGCGCATGGCCAAGGCGCGATTTGACGTCGGCGCCGCAACGCAACTGGACGTTTTAAACGCGCAAGTCGCGCAAACTGCGGCGCGCGTCAACGAATTGCAGGCGCGTTATGATTATCATATGGCGGTAGCGAGTTTGGAACGCGCCACGGCCGCGCCGATGAAAATGGAGGGGAAAAGTGCATCCGAGTAGAGCAGAGGACACACATTTTACACATGCGCGATTTCGCGGGCATGCTTCTTTTGTTCCCGAAATTCTTACTTTTCCTCACTTCCAATATCCCCAACTTCAACATGCTTTTACTTTGAGGCAGGAAGATGTTCCCGGTTTGACGGTGTTGGAAGAATTGGGTTTTGAGAAAACGTCGTGGGTCTTCGCGGAGCAAATTCACGGCGACGGCGTGGCGATTGTGAGTTCCGGACATTGCGGACAAGTCATTCCGGCTGTGGACGCGCTCATTGCCTATCGCGAAAATGTCGCGTTGGTGATTCGCACGGCGGATTGCGCGCCGCTGTTTCTTTTTGATCCCATCAAAAAAATAATCGCGCTGGCTCATTCGGGAAAAAGGGGAACGGCGGTCAATATCGCGGGAAAAACCATTCAAAAAATGGGCTCGGCTTTTCAAGTAAAACCGGAAAATATCGTGGCTGTTTTAGGGCCGTGCATTCGTCCGCCGCATTATGAAATTGATTTTGCCGCCGACATTGCTCGACAAGTCGCCGAAACGGGCGTGCAAAAATTCTTCGATTGCGGACTCAATACCGGCGCGAATTTGGATCGTTTTTATTCCTATCGCGTCGAGCAAGGTAAAACCGGCCGCCATTATTCGGTTATGATGTTAACAGGGTGTTGAAAAACCCCCGCACGCCGCCCTACAACACCTTGTTAAGATCCTTCAATGTGCAAACTTGACCCTGCGAATCAAGTGGGTTAAAAGGAATTCGAGATTCATGAAGAGATTTTTTTACGGAGCAATCATCTGTGCGTGCATGGCAAGTTTTCTGCCCGCCGCGCCGCCCGAAATGGCCAAAGCGATTCATCTGAATTCTTCCGTGATGGTTTTTGATTCGGATTTGGCGGAGCAAGTTTCCATCATCACGCAGGATTCCCGGCGCGACGCGAATCAAATTTTTATCGCCCGCACGATTTTGAAAAATAATACGAACGAAAATGTAGAGGCACAAGTGCGTACATTTTTCAAAAATACCCAAGGTGTTACGGTTGGATCCAGTCCGGTGAAGCCTTTACATTTTAGACCTTATCAAGAGCAAACCTATATTTCAGTTTCCGCAAAGAAAGAAATTGATAAGTTTGTGGTTTATCTCAAACCCTATGAGGCGGAAGTCGCGCATCTACCCACTTTTTTATTGCTAGAAGTCCAAAAAGAAGAAGAGCGGTATTAGTCGTGAATTTTGTTCATGCTGTCTAAAAATTAATGATTTGATTGATCGTATGATTTCAAAAGGATATGTGGGGCTTTTTAAAGAGGAATTGACGGAAAAGAGAATTCGCCAATGCGTGGCGGTTTGGCTGGATCGGTTTGACCGCGTGGAGCAAGTTTGCGGCGGCGGCAACGGCGCATTGACCATGCAGATATCGTCGTCCCAAGACGTGATGATGGAATCTCATCAACAATTTCGCGTGCTCATGGGCAGTGATTTTACATGGGTGTATCTGACCCAAAATCGCCGTGTCATGGAAACCACCGGTTTGCCTGCCGAAGAAATTTCTCTTTGTCTTGATGTTTTGCTTGAATTGCCCGGAATTCTGGAAATTATTGACCACAGCAACGACAAGCGTCTCGACCAACTCGAGAAAGAAGGCTTGATGTGAAAAAAATTTTGATTCTTACGGCGGGATTCGGCGAGGGACACAACACTGCGGCGAAAAATATCAAAGCGGGGCTGGATGAAGTCGCTCAAGGCCAAGCCGAATCCAAGGTGATGGATGTTTTTGAAATCGCCGATCCGAAAAAAATGGCGTTTTGCAAAAAATACTATCTGCAGATGATTCAAAACATGCCTCTGGCGTGGAGGATTATTTTTGAATTTACGCATCGCGCCAACTGGGTGCAAAAACACGCCGGATTTTTCAAGCGCGCTTTGCAAACTTTGGAGGAAATTTTGCAAAAAGAGCAACCCGATGTGGTGTGTTCGACGTATCCTGTATATCCCAATATGTTTGGCCGTTTGCATCTTGAAAAATTCTCGAAGCCGTTTAGAAAAGTGACGGTGGTCACGGATTCCATCACGATTCATTCTTCGTGGTTCACTGCGGAAAGCGATTTTTTTATTGTTCCCAACGAAGACACCAAAAAAATCTTTCTCGACGCCGGATTGCCTGCGGAAAAAATTCTTCCTTTGGGATTTCCCGTGCAAACGCTTTTTGCCGATCCGCAAATCGCGCATTCCGCGCCGTCGCCGGACGGCACGCCGACGATTCTCTACATGATCAATGGCAACAAGGGATACGCCGAGGGCATTCTCAATGATTTGTTGGCGCATTCGACGTGGAAAGTTACTGTTCTTGCCGGCAAGGATGAAAAACTGAAGCAACGCTTGCAACCGATTGTTGAAAAATCCAACGGCAGAGCAGTTCTGGTGGGCTGGTGCAATGACATTCCCAAAATGCTGATGGAACATCATGTGCTGATTTGCAAAGCCGGCGGCGCGATTGTGCAGGAATCCATCGCGGCGCGTTGTCCTATGATTGTCAACCACATCGTGCCCGGGCAGGAAATGGGCAATTATGTGCTTTTGAAAAACAATAACTGTTGCGCGTTGGCCAATCACCCGAGGGAAATCGCGCCTCTCATCGATCAAGCCTTGTCGGACGGCGCCCGACAGTGGAAAGAATGGCGCGCCAATCTCGAAAAATTCAAGACGCAGGATTCATCCTTGAAAATTGCCGATTTCCTTCTCAAGTTTTAGCGATATAGCAAACAAAATATTTTTTTCGTGACACTTTTTCGCAGAGTAATGTCTCCTCTACTGGAATATGAAAGATACTTAGATGTTTGGGTCGGAAAAGTTGATTTCCATGTGATTAATAATTGTTTTATTTCATCATTAGGAGCTAGATCGATGGCGGGAATGCTATCATGATCCGATATGTCAGGGGTGGCGCCTTTTCTTAGGAGTAATTTGCATAATTTAAGGTGACCTTTTTTTACAGCAATTAAGAGAGACGTAGAATCTTCTGGGTCAGACATGTTTACATCAGCGCCTTTTTTTATTAAACTCAAAGCGGCTTTAAAGTGTCCCCCTGCAACAGCATACATAAGAGGAGTAAAGCCATACTGGTCTGTGATGTTAACATCCCCGTCAAAACCTTGAATCGTTTTGGCATCTCCTCTACTGGCGGCTTGTAGTAGTTTGGAAACCTGTCTTTCTTTCTTCATATTTTTTAATGTGTCGTCCAAGTGGATTCGTCTAGTTGTTTTTTAAAGGCTTTATCAATGGATGTTCTTCTAAAATTTTGCCTCGCACGATAAGAAAGAGGAGTTAGAATTTTTTCGTGAAATCTTATCGCAAAGAATTGTGGTTTGAGACCAAGACGCGTCGCGGTTTTGTCAACATCACGCTCCAAGTGGAAGCGTGTTTGCGCGAAAGCGGCATCCGCGAAGGTCTTCTTCTTTGCAATGCCATGCATATCACCGCCTCGGTTTTTATTAACGACAATGAATCCGGATTGCATCAGGATTTTGAGACTTGGCTCGAAAAATTAGCGCCCGAAAAACCTTATTCCCAGTATCATCACAACGGATCGGAGGACAATGCTGACGCGCACCTCAAGCGCACTGTTATGGGACGCGAAGTGGTCGTCGCCGTGACCGAAGGCAAACTCGATTTCGGCCCGTGGGAGCAAATTTTTTACGGTGAATTTGATGGTCGAAGAAGAAAACGTGTTTTAATAAAGGTGATCGGTGAATAGAGAAGATATCATGCACGAAGGCATCCGCATCGCGGTGATTATCGCGATGCTTTTGCTGACGATTGTTTCGATGTGGACGACGTACGTGAGCGTCAAAGATTCCATTTTGCCGGCGCCGATTGCGACCTTGCCGTGGATCGGATCGTTTTCGATCCTTGCATTTTTTTTGGCTCTGGGAATCGGACTCATGCTCATGGCGCTCAAGCTGGCCATTCTCGACGAAAAAAAACATCTCAATATTTTTGGTCTCATCGGATTGACGATTATTGCTTTCATTTCCATCGCGTTTAATATGGATGTGCTCTATCGCACGGCGGATCAGCAATTTTTTCTCAATTATTGCAATAACAAGGTGAGGGGAGTTTATGAGCCTTATTTAGCCGACGTCCAAACCTCGCTGATTAAACGTCGCGACGAAATCCGCCGCTCCGTCGCCACGCAAACGACCGAAATGGACACGGAAATCGAAGGTTTGCGTTCCGGAATTGCGGGTTTCGGACCGGCGGCGAAAGAAGAAGCTTATCGACTGCGCATTTTGGAGGCGACCACTTCGGCGGAATTACAATCCATCGAAGACGCCTTAGCCGCGAAGCGCCAAGCCGACGATATTTTGCTCTCGACGGATGTCAGCACGGTGGAAAAAGTTCAAGAAATGCAGACACTCGTGCGCAATACCATCAAAGATGCCGGCGCGCTCGCGGGAGTGCCGCTTCCCTTGCCGGTGCAGTGGGAAAGCCCACTCTTTGCGGTGTTTTCAAAATTATTCGACGTTCGCATGGTGGGGCTCAAAGAAATTTTCTTTTTTGCCATCTCCATTTTTTTGGATTTGGGCGACATCGTGGGCTACAAGCTTGTTCCGAATAAAAAACGATCGCGCAAAGAAATGGCGCGTGCATCTTCCGGTATGGCTACAGGACGAAAATTCTCGGACAAACTCGCTTTGCCTTCCGGTCCTAATGAGCATGTCTTGATGGATACTGTTTCCATGAATGAGAAATTCCAAAATTACTGTCGCACTTGCGGCTTCAAATGGATTCCGAAGAAAAAATATTTCAAACGCAACGATGGAACTATTATTCGAGAAGCTACCGGAGGTTCTTTCGGTTGGGAGTTAGTCAAGGGCGATCGCATAGTTCCTATTTGGATTGCCGTCGCGCCGATCAATAATCCTCACGGCATCGATATTCCCGCTCACGTTTGGAATCAAGCAAAAGCTGGAAATGCCATTCTTCTCGAACCTCAAAACGGCGAATTCGTTGAATTGCAATGTGAAGCGATTCGTCAGGATGTCGAAGCCGGTCGCCTCCGCTCCACCGCAGTCTATCGCATTAAACTCTCTCCGCCTGTATCGTAAGGCATTGATTGTAAGATAAATAATACTTTTATGGTTTCATAATGTTACAATTTTGTGACATTTTCCAATAATCGATGACAAATCCCTACCTAACTCATATTGAAAATTAGAGGGTAATAGCATGGAAAAAACTCAAGTTTTTTCTCATTTTGTCGATATGAGTATTAGAACAACGATCCTATTCTTCTACCGCCCCCAACCTACAGAAAGAGTGATCTTATGAAACATTGGCTAATCATGATGAGCTTCGTTATGGGAGCGTTGATTTTGTTGCCGAATCATTCCCAAGGATTGACAAGTATTTCTCCCGATTTATTAGCATCCTTTGATTTGGGCTACAGTCACGGATCAGAGGACGGCGATTACGATGGTTATCAGACAGGTTTGAATTCAAGTTATGAGCCGGCTTATCACTGGGCATTGGACGATACATTGGATACCAGCGATTTTCCTGAAGAGCTGATATATTACATCAACGGATATAAGAAAGGCTATGCAGAAGGATTTGAGGAAGGTAAAGCTCGAGCTAATGGCGGAACAGAAAGTACGGATTACAAAAAAGGATACGAGGATGGTTATGCGGATGCGAATGCCGGAAAGTCTTTTAATCCATTTGAAGATAATGACGATCCTTCGGCGGATTATCTCGATGGCTATCATACGGGTTATTTTGCTGGAGTGGGTGGCGGAACAGAAACGACCTCTTTCACGAAAGGATACAAAGTTGGATATCGTTGCGGTGTCTTTGATGCGAGTAAGGGAGTTACAGTCACAGATGTTGTAGCTGTTTTGTCTGGTACGAATAGCACGACCAATACCATCGTAGCAGAGAATGATTACGGCATAACCGGAACGGGTACCAACACAGGCACTTCCACACTTTCCGAGCTGACTTCGGAATATTCAAGTTATGATGCGGATTTTATCAAGGGGCTTAAAGCGGGCTATGCAGATGGCGTGGCGCATGTGAAAGAAACGATGACGGTCAGTCAAAAAACAACGGGTGCCGACGGGCAGATATTTACTAAATTCAGCGACCAATCTCTTAAGGTCAAAACTTTTGGCAATACAATCGTTTATTATCCCTATAAAGCGCCGGATATGTGGGTTGAGATGTCTGCTGATGGCAAGACACAAGTGATTTGGACGAAAGAATCCGTGGATGCCAATAATGTACAAAAATGGGTGTCCACCGATGGTCGCACTCATTACGTATATCCCGACGGCTCGTGGTATCAATCCGGCAACGGTGCATGGACGCAATTCGATGCGACTACACGCATCATGTGGAGCTCTACGGGAGACATCATACAATACTATGCTGATGGTAAGCGTTGCATCATGTATCTCAATGGATCGCAATATCCTAAGTTCTACATCCTTGGACAAGAAGTCTCACAAAAAGAATTCGAAGGATCAGGCGCAGACCTCGGACTTGGCAATTACTATAATATGGGTTATCAAGTGGGATTGGCAGGAAAATTGCCGGATGGAAGCATTCAATCCGCGTCGATTACTTACATGAATGGTTGGATGGATGGATATTGGAAATATATCAACGATAATATAGGCGAGGACTTAACAGGCCAACAGGTTTATTTTGCCGCCTATCAATTAGGGTTTACTGAATGTTCGTACGGAAGAGCTAAGCGCACTCTTTCTACATCCAGCGGTGACGATGGAGCAACAAACGATCAATCTTTCTCCTATGGATATAACATGGGTTGGAATGCGGCTTATCAAACCGTCATTATTCCTCAAACTCAAGGAGTAGGAGCGTTATAAATTTTTTGTTGATATAAAATTGAACAACGATCGATATGCTTTTGCCGCGTAGAAAAAGAGTGACATGATAAAACCATGGTTAGCAGTCCTATGCTTCGTCGGAGCATTTCTATTCACATCGAACATTTCTGTTTGCGTCGCTTCGACATCGCCTACGGAGTCTTATAATCTCGGTTATAAGACCGGCAAAACGGACGGCGATTACGATGGTTATCAAACAGGAAAAGACGCAAATTTTAAACCCGCCTATCACTGGGCGCTGGATACGAGCATAGACCTTGATGAATTTTCAGAAAATCTGAGGCAATACGTTTATGGCTATCGCGCCGGATACGAGGAAGGATTTGCGGCGGGCAAAGCTCGCGCTGAAGAAGAAGGCGGCGGCGACGAGAGTGGGGATTACAAAGATGGCTACGATGACGGCTATGCGGATGCGACGGCTGGAAAATCCTATAATCCATTTGAGGATAATGGCGATCCTTCTGTGGATTATTTGAATGGTTATCACGAAGGGTATTTTTCCGGAACAAGTGACGGCACGGAGAATGAAGCCTTTAAAGCAGGTTACAAGATAGGCTATCCGGCGGGAGTTTTGAAGGGTTCATCCACGAGCGAGACTTCGACCGAAGAAAGCTTAGTTTCTGCGAATTCTTCAGAAACGGCGGACTTTATTCGCGGATTGAAAAGTGGCTATGCGGATGGATTAGCTCATGCGAAGGAAACCATGACGATTTCTTCGAAAGTTACACGCTCGGATGGAACCGTAATAGTAACATTTAGTGATCAATCTCTCAAACAGAAAGGATTCGACGCCGTCATTTTTTATTTTCCGCACAAGATTCCTGACATGTGGGTGGAGATGATACCTGTCAATGGACAGGCTACGAACGGGACCCAAGTAATCAATTTTACAGACTACAAACAAGTGATCTGGAATAGAGAGGAAAAAACAAGTTATACCAAAGGCGAGAAATGGGTGTCCTCCGACGGACGTATTCATTGGAAGTTTGAAGACGGTTCATGGTATCAATATGACAAAAATACCAAGGCATGGACGCGCTACGATGCGACGCATCGGGTGATGTGGAATTCCCAAGGCGACGTCTTCTGGTATCACTCCGACGGCAAACGTTGCATCTTCTACTCCAGAACAACAGGCGTCAAATACTACATCCTCGGCAAAGAAGTCACCAAGGCAGAGTATGATAGTTACGACGGAACGGCTACAACGACATCTTACGACACAAATTACAAGCAAGGATATAACGCTGGATGGGTCATGGGTTATGGGAATACAAGAGACAGCGGCATCAATGTCATTGAGCGAGATATTGAAAATTTTCCTCCGGATCAGCAAGCATACTACAAAGGTATGTGGGACGGCTATCAGGCGGGTCTTCAAACAAGACAAACGCTTGATAAAACCTCTGAAGATTATCAACGCGGCTATGAAGAAGGATTCGCGGAAGGTTGCGCGACAATTCAAGCCGCTACGGGATATAGCCTTGTAATGGCCATCAGCGATTATAACTCAGACGCTGAACAAGCTTATTGGGCTGGTCGCTATGATGGTTATCAAGATGGCCTTCAAAATTAATTTTAAATGTTAAAAATGAACGATTAATGAATTGATTAAAATGATAAAAAACACTAAAGTTTTTCCTAGAAAAACCGATATATACAATATACTGAACAACGATCAGCGTACCTTCACCCACAGGAAGAAAGAGTGACTTTATGAAACAATGGCTAGCAGTTCTATGCTTCGTTGGAGCATTTCTATTCACATCGAACATTTCTGTTTGCGTCGCTTCGACATCGCCTACGGAGTCTTATAATCTTGGTTATAAGACCGGCAAAACGGACGGCGATTACGATGGTTATCAAACAGGAAAAGACGCAAATTTTAAACCCGCCTATCACTGGGCGCTGGATACGAGTATAGATATTAGAGAATTTTCAGAAAATCTGAGGCAATACGTTTATGGCTATCGCGCGGGTTACGAAGAAGGATTTGCGGCGGGCAAAGCTCGCGCTGAAGAAGAAGGCGGCGGCGACGAGAGTGGGGATTACAAAGATGGCTACGATGACGGCGTAGCGGATGCGGCGGCAGGAAAAGCTTACAATCCTTTTGAGGACAATACAGATCCCTCAGTGGAATATCTGAATGGTTATCACGAAGGCTATTTTTCCGGAACAAGTGACGGCACGGAGAATGAAGCCTTTAAAGCAGGCTATAAAATAGGCTATCCGGCGGGAGTTTTGTATGGTTCATCCACGAGCGAGACTTCGACCGAAGAAAGCTTAGTTTCTGCGAATTCTTCAGAAACGGCGGACTTTATTCGCGGATTGAAAAGTGGCTATGCGGACGGATTGGCTCACGCTAAGGAAACCATGACGATTTCGTCCAATACCACTCTTGCCGACGGTAGAGTGATGATCAAGTTTAGCGATCAATCGATGAAAATAAAAGGATTTGATGGCAAGCTCTTTTACTACCCGCACAAAATTCCGGATATGTGGGTGGAGATGTCCGCCGATGGAAAAACACAGGTGATTTGGAATAAAGAGGAAAAAACAAGTTACGTCAAAGGCGAGAAATGGGTCTCAACAGATGGGCGCGTACACTGGATGTTTGAAGACGGTTCATGGTATCAATATGACAAAAATACCAAGGCATGGACACGCTACGATGCGACGCATCGGGTGATGTGGAATTCTCAAGGCGACGTCTTCTGGTATCACTCCGACGGCAAACGCTGTATCTTCTACTCCAGAACAACAGGCGTTAAATACTACATCCTCGGAAAAGAAGTCACCAAGGCAGAGTATAATGCTTACACTGGTTCGTGATGTGGAAAACTGTCATAAGCGTTGGGGTTATCTGACCCCAACGCTTAAAAAATCGCTAAATTTTTCTCAAAAAATGCCGAAATAGATAAAAGAACAACGATCCTATCCCCATGCCACAATAAAAAAGAGGTACTTATGAAAAATCTGCTGAAGAGTGTTCTGCTCGCTACAGGGCTTTTTTGTGTTTTTTCCGGAACGTCTTTTGGCGCAAGTGATGATCTTACCATTAGTCTTTACTCTGGAGTAATCGATAAATGGACGCTGGAGGAAAAAGGCTTTTGGGATGGGTATCAGATTTATCTGCTCTACGGCAATGTCGCCACGCCAAATCAATCCTCCGAATATACCAAGGCATGGGAAAAAGGGATGGAAGCCGCGCGAAAAGAAAAATATTTGTACGAAAAAGTTGTTCGTAGAGCGTTTGACGAAGGATCTCGACTCGGGAAATTGTATTGTGGCAGGAGTTCGATTCCTAAAATTAATGGTTTTCCTTATGTTAATTCTGATGGCCGTCACTCTTTTCCTTCGTCCAAAATTTTTGTGGAAGGTTTCAATAAAGGTTTTCTAATAGAAGCTTATCCTAACATAACGCCACCAAAAAGTCCTTTTGTGTCTTATGATGATAACTTTAAAGATGGGTATAACAAAGGCAAAGCGGGTGGTTGGATTTGGCACTCTCTCTATCAGTTTGAGAGCGAATATGGCAATATAGGATTTTTCAAAGGCAAGCAAAAAGGTTTTTTAGAATTTCTCAATGCTCAATCGAAAGAATATAAAAGAGGTTTCTGGGATGCTGTGGCCGACAAGCAAGCGGATGCCACATACAATCCTAGAGAATCTTCCGCAACTTATCGGAGTATTTATCATCAATATTTCTTTCAGATAGGAGATATAGGCATCAAACCTAATACTTATTATGAAGGTTATTTTATGGGTTATATGGACTATCCTAGGACGGATGGTGTGGTGAAACCCCAGCTTGAGGATTACGAGTTTATCACAAAACGTTTATGGGAAAATTTTGATAAAAACTACAAAGAAGGTTGGGAATGCGCAAAAGGAGTAGCTTCTCTTCGTACTCCCAATACTACGACAATTATCAAAGCGTATAACGACGGCGTAAAGGGGGTGCGTCAGGTGGTACTTAAGAATGCGCCTGCCTATATGCAATCGAATAGCGGTAACCAAGAAACTATTGTGGATTACGTCGGCAGAGTGATCGACTACGAGACCGGCTATCACAAAGGCATGGCGGGGAAAGTGGATGAAGGACAATCTTCAGATTACGATGTCGGCTATTGGGAAGGGTATAAGGTGGGAGCAATACACGGCACGGCTGGTTCGACTGCTCAGCGCGATGCATCTGTTCCTCAAGGTAAATCCATTAATTATCAGAAAGGATTCAAGGATGGTTATGATGAAGGTTATTCTCATGCCAAAGAAACAGCGCCGATTAAGAAAAAAACAACCAATGAATATGGTTATCACATAGAATATGAAAACGGCGGATTAAAAACGGTTTTTTATGATACACAAGATAGCACTCATGATTACATCTATCAAAGCGGCAAAATGCCGAATAGACGCGTGGCTCTTACTGCGGAGTATCGTCCAGTCGGCGGAGTTTTTCAGATTGTTGTAAAAGAAGAATGGACGGCTGAAGTGCGCAATGGCAGGCGTTATTGGACGTCGAATTTGGGGAATACTTATGACGAGCCTGTGAATGGAACTGGGACGGATATTATAGGAGAAACGCCAGGAGATCCGCCGCAATTACCGCCACCGCCTTCTACTCCTCCGGCATCCGATACACCTCCTACCGGAGACATTCCTCCTACCGGTGATGTCCCTCCGAGCGATGAGCCGCCAGCACCTCCTACCGGAGACATTCCTCCTACTGGTGACACACCTTCGAGTGATGAACCTCCAACGCCTCCGAGCAATCTGGATGTTCCTCCGGATACGAGCGATGGTAATCAAATCATCAACTGGTTGCAGAATCTCATCAATCAGTTGACGAATAGTAATTCCAATAACAACGCTGATAACGAAAATTCGACAAACAATGGTTTTAAAAAATCTAAGGATACTAATGGAGGAGGCAATAATCTCGGAGGTATGGGTAGTACGGGTTTAGGTTTTTAAAATCTTCAACTCACGTCGAAGGCCGTTCTGAAAAGAACGGCCTTCTTTGTTTTGTTCGCGCCTTGCCTTAACAAGGTGTTTCGCATAGATTTTGGGCATGTTTGTGGATCGGGTGAGAATTTGGGCGAAGGCGGGCGATGGGGGCGACGGGTGCTGTCACTTCCGGCGCGAGTTATACGTTCCGCGCGGAGGACCGGATGGCGGCGACGGCGGCAAAGGCGGCGACATTATTATGACGGTCAATCCGCAGATGAATAATCTCTCGCATCTCAAATTTCATCCGCATCATTTCGCCGAACACGGAAAAAAAGGCATGGGCGCGCAAAAAACAGGAGGAGGCGGGAAAAATAAAATTCTCGAAGTGCCTCCGGGCACGTGTGTGTATCGTTTGAGCGCGGCGGAAGAAGATTTTGAACGCGCGGCGGACATGCAAGAAGCGGAATTAATGATTGATTTGGTGGAGCCTGAGCAAAAATTTATTCTTTGCGCGGGCGGTAAAGGCGGCGCCGGCAATGTTCATTTCAAGTCTTCCATCAATCGCGCGCCGAGGCGTTACACCGAGGGAAAACACGGCGAAAAAGGACAATTTCTTTTAGAGCTAAAATCCATTGCGGATATCGGATTGGTGGGTTTTCCCAATGCGGGGAAATCCAGTCTTCTCTCGACGCTTTCCGCCGCGCGACCAAAAATCGCGCCGTATCCTTTTACCACGTTGCAACCCATGATCGGCGTGTTGGAATTTGAACATCATCAGCGCGCGACGATGGCGGATATTCCCGGTCTTATCGAAGGCGCGCACCAAGGTGTCGGGTTAGGGCATGATTTTTTGCGTCACATCGAACGTTGCGGGATGCTTCTCTTTGTTCTCGATATGGCAGGTAGCGAAGGACGGCATCCCTCGGAAGATTACGCGCAACTGCGCAAAGAAATTAAATTGCACCAAGCGGAATTGGCAAAGCGACCCTTTTTTATCGTCGCCAACAAAATGGATTTGCCGGACGCCGAACGTTTGCTCAAAGAATTTCGCAGAAAAACAAAAGTAAAAATCATTCCCGTGAGCGCCCAAACCGGCGAAGGCTTGGAAAAACTTAAAAAAGAAATTCAAAAAAATTTGAAAAGATTTTAGACAGAATTAACAAAATTCTGTTAATTCTGTCTAAAAAATACAACTTTTATGTCCATCGAAAATGCAGAGGACGCATTGCGTCAGGCGAAGGAAGCCGCGGAAAAAGCCAATCGCGCCAAGTCGGATTTCTTGGCGAACATGAGCCACGAGCTTCGTACGCCGCTCAACGCCATTTTAGGTTACGTGCAGATTTTGCGCAAAGAAGGACCGCTTTCGCCGCAACAAATGAAAGGTTTGGGCGTCATCGAACACAGTGCGCAACATCTTTTGGGGCTTATCAACGGCATTTTGGATTTTTCAAAAATCGAAGCCGGACGCATGGAACTTCACGTCGTCGATTTTAATCTTCCCGCGCTTTTGGCTCTAGTGCGCGATATTATTTCGGTGCGCGCGCAACACAAGGGACTCTCGTTTTCGTATGAGGAAAATTGTGAAATTCCGGTTGCGGTTCGGGGCGACGAAACAAAAATCCGCCAAATTCTCATCAATGTGCTCGGCAATGCGGTGAAATTTACCTCGGAAGGAGGCGTACTTTTTCGCGTGAGCCGTCACGAAGGGAAAATGCGTTTTGAAGTGGAAGATTCCGGCGTGGGCATTCCATCGGAACATCTAAAAGAAATTTTTTTACCATTCCAGCAAGCAGGCCGCTCCGGTCGCATTGAAGGCACCGGATTGGGATTGGCGATCAGCCGTCGTATGACGCGTTTAATGGGGTCGGAGCTTTACGTCGAGAGCGTTCCGGATCGCGGAAGCCGTTTTTGGTTTGATTTAGAATTGCCGCCGGCACCGGGACCATTGGCTAAGAGCGATACCGAATATACCGATATCATTGGATTTTCCGGCGCTACCAAACGCGTGCTTATTGTCGACGAGATCAAAGAAAATCGCGATGTTTTACACGACATTCTTTCGCCGTTAGGTTTCACGATTCATGAAGCATTGAGCGGGGCGCAATGTTTGGAAATGATTCCCAAATATAAACCGCATCTCGTGCTCATGGATTTGCGCATGCCGGAAATGGATGGTTTTGAAACCACGCGCCGTCTTCGCGAAATTCCGGCGGGGAAAAATTGTGTGGTCATTGCCGTAACCGCAGGAATTTCTCCACAAGCGCGCGAAGAAAGCGCACAAGCGGGTTGCGACGATTTTCTCGCCAAGCCGTTTCGCGAAAAAGACCTCTTGGAGATGTTCGGCAAACATTTGAAACTGTCGTGGATTGTTCAAAAAACTCTGGAGCCGCGTTCATCAGATACCGCCGCGGACGAATCCATTCTGCATCTTCCGTCGTTTTCCGACGTTTCATTTTTGCTTGATTTGGCGAGTAAAGGCGACGTGCTTGGAATGCGCCGCCGTTTGGATGAACTCGAAAAATTGGATGGAAAATTTAAAGTATTCGTCGTCAAAGTGCGCAAACTCGTCAACGCCTTTCAACTCGAAAAAACTCGAAAACTTCTCAGAACTTACCTCGAAAAAGCGCGTTTAGAAGAATCCAAATCATAAAAAATCGATATTGGTTCTTTAAGAATAGCGATTATGATGACGCCGTGAAAAAGACTTTTTTATGTCTGATTCTAAGCGCATCGATTGCATTCGGAATGGACACTTGGCAAGAAGAAGCGGCGGAGCGCATCGAGGAAATTCGCAAAGGCGATTTCACGTTGACGATTTTGATGCCTAATGGACAACCGGCGTCCGGCATGGCGATTTATATCAAACAAACGCGGCATGATTTTTGTTTTGGAACATGCGTTTCGGCTCAATACTTGGGAGGAGAAAGCGAAGATTCTAAAAAATACGAAGATTTTATTTTAAAACATTTCAACACGATTGTTTTTGAGAACGAATTAAAGTGGGAATTTACGGAACCGGAACAAGGAAAAGAAAATTTTTCGGAAGCGGGCAAGATATGGGCATTTGCGCAAAAAAATCATTTGCGCGTCCGCGGAAATTGTTTGTTATGGGGTGTGCCGAGCCATATTCAGGCGTGGGTGCGGCATTTATCTCCGGAAAACTTAAAAGAAAGCATGTTACGGCACTTGCAGAACACCGTTTCGCGCTACGCCGGACGATTAATAGCATGGGATGTTTTCAATGAACTATTGGACGGCGCGTATTACGCGGATGTTTTAGGAGAGCAGAATCTTTATGAATTTTTTCAAAAAGTAAAAAGCATGGATCCTCATACGCCGCTTTTTCTCAACGAATACGGCATTTTGGACAATGAAGAAAAACAAGGGAGATATTTGCAACTCGTTCAGCGTCTTCAACGCAACGGCGTCGAGATCGGCGGGTTGGGCATTCAGGAACATGCGGCGGAGCGTTTTTCATTTGGAGCCAGCGGACTGCTTTTTTCAACAGATGCCCAAACCGTTCCTTTTTTACCCGAAGACGTTCTGCGTTGTTGGGATTATTTAGGCACAAGCCGTCTTCCGATTTATATGACGGAATTAAGTTTCCGAAGTCCTAATGAAGAACGGAAGGCGGCGGCATTGGAAACATGTTTTCGTTTGGCGTTTAGCCATCCGAATATTCGCGGAATTATTCTATGGGGATTTTGGGAAAACAATCATTGGTTGGGCAAAGACGCGGCTTTGGTGAACGCAGATTGGCAATGCTTGCCGGCAGGAAACATTTTGCGCAAATTGCTCTTGGAAGAATGGAATACCTCGACCACGGAAATCGCCGATGAAAAAGGCGAAATTAAATTTCGCGGTTTTTTTGGTGATTATCGCATAGAGGGACAATTGCCTTCAGGGGAAAAAATAACGGGCGAAACGAAGTGTTTGGCTTCTCAAAGAAGCGCGCGTGTCATGCTGTCTTTTGCGCAAGAGGAAGAAAAGAAAACAACGCCTGTGGCGCAAGAAGAGACGATTCAAACGGTTCCGGAAAAAACGAATTAAACTATGAAGGTATTGTTCTCATGTGGTTTTGTGCGAGTCGTGCCGGAGCTTTGGCTGGATAAACAATTTGATTATGAGATTCCGGAAAATTTGCGCGGAAAGATTTTCTTGGGGCATCGATTGAAAGTTCCGTGGGGAACTCGAACCATGACGGCATTTGCGGTGGGATTTCCCGAAAAACCGGAGGTGGAAAAATGCAAAGCGGTTTTGGAAGTTTCGAGCGAACACCCCATGATTCCACCAACGTTAATGAAATTAGCGGAATGGGTGGCGGATTATTATTGTTGCGATCTATCTGCGGCGATCAAAAACGTTTTGCCTGCGCCAGTGAGGTCGGAGCAGGGACACAAAATGCAAATATGGGTCTCGATTCCCGCGCATTTGAGCGAAACGCACGTGGCGCAAACGCTTGGCAAAAAAGCCAAAGCACAAATGCGCGTCTGGCAATATGCCTCGCAACACAACGGCGGATGGCTCGCGGATTTGTGTCTGCAAACACGCACGACTCACGCGGTGTGGCGAGCATTAGCGGATCGAGGCTTCGTGATTTTTAATAAAGAAAAAATCGACCGCAATCCTCTCGCCTCTGAAATTTCACTCAGTGCGCCGTTGGAATTAATGTTGGATCAACAAAAAGCGCTGAAAATGATTTTGGACGAAGCGCGGAAGCCTGCGCCGTTGCCCATATTGCTTCAAGGCGTCACTGGGAGCGGAAAAACGGAAGTGTATCTGCAAGCATTGTCGCAGATTCTCGCCGAAGGGAAAAATGCGCTTGTTTTGGTGCCGGAAATCGCGCTGACTTCGCAAACCATCGAACATTTCAGGGCGCGCTTTGAGGGAAAAAAAATTCGCGTAGCGACGTTGCACAGTCATTTGAGCGACGGCGAGCGGCACGATCAATGGCATCAAATTCGTGCGGGAACGGCGCGCGTAGTGATTGGTGCGCGCTCGGCGGTATTCGCACCGGTGCAAAATTTAGGGTTGATCGTGGTGGATGAAGAACACGAGCCGAGCTACAAACAGGAGGAAACTCCTTTTTATCACGCGCGCGATGTGGCGGTTATGCGCGGAAAATTGGAAAACATTCCGGTGATCTTGGGCTCGGCGACGCCT
This sequence comes from Verrucomicrobiota bacterium, assembly GCA_049324635.1. Classification (GTDB taxonomy): domain Bacteria; phylum Verrucomicrobiota; class Verrucomicrobiia; order Methylacidiphilales; family Verrucolacustridaceae; genus JBMONL01. The sequence continues at coordinate 24,874 of JBMONL010000078.1, forward strand.
TCGCTGGAGAGCGTTTACAATGCGCAACAAAAAAAATACCGGTTGATTCATTTGCCTCGGCGCATCGACGAAAAAGAATTGCCCGTGATTCATTTGGTAGATTTGCGCAAGGAAAAGAAAAAAGGGGCAGTAACATTAAGCGAGACATTGACAAACGCGATTGCGCAACGCATCGAGCGCGGAGAACAGTGTATTTTGTTTTTGAACCGGCGAGGATTTGCCACGATGGTGCAGTGTCCGAATTGCGGACACACGGAGGAATGTCCGCATTGTTCGGTGGCGCTGACATATCATCGCGTGAGCCGCGCGCTGAAATGTCATTGGTGCAATTACGCGCGCGCGGTGCCGAAAAAATGCCCCGAGTGCGAATTCGAAGCGTATCATTACAGCGGAATGGGAACGCAAAAAATCGAAGACGCCGTGCAATCGATTTTTCCAAATATACGCTGGCATCGTATGGACTCGGACAGCATGCGCGGCAAATTCGCGTATGAAAAAGTCTTTGGCGCGTTTCGCGAAGGTAAAATCGATTTGCTTGTCGGCACGCAAATGATCGCCAAAGGATTGCATTTTCCGAATGTGACGTGCGTGGGGGTGATTCATGTGGATGCGGCGTTGCATTTGCCGGATTTTCGGGCGGCGGAACGCGTGTTTCAGCAATTGGTGCAAGTCGCGGGGCGTTCGGGGCGCGGCGAAACGCGAGGCGAGGTGTTTATTCAAACGCACACGCCGTTTCATCCGGCGATTCAATTTGCGCGGCATCATGATGTGGATGGATTTCAAGATCAGGAAATGGAATTTCGCAGAAAACATGATTACCCGCCGTTTGCACGAATAGCGCTTATGACTCTTCGAAGCAAAAGCGAAAGTAAAGCGCGTTTCTGTGCGGAGGAATTAGCTAAGCGAATTTGCAAAGCTCTGCCAGCGCAAACCGAAATGACCGATCCTCAGCCGGCGCCCATCGCGAAAATTCAAGATTTTCACCGGTTGCAGATTTTTATAAAAACACACAATATGCTCGCTATTAGCCGCTTATTAAAAAAAGAAATCCCTAAATTCACCTTGCCGTCTGATGTAAAAATGACGATCAATATCGATCCGATTAATTTGCTTTAACCATTCACGCCGACGTTATCGACGAGTATGTGAACCTTTGAATTTACTCTGCGTTTGACGTCCAATCGGTATAAAAAAACACTTTACGTTTCGTGCGGAACGCCACATGGAAAATGATGAACTTATTGTCAAGCGGGTGGAGTGAAAAAATGAGGCATGAAAACTATGCTATAAAAAAGCGTAAAAAATCAACGAACATTCATCGTGTAAACGAGCAATTTTCTTTGACTAATAGAGGGGGATTGAGCATATTTTTGAGGTTGGCGGAATGGCTTGAGGATATTTTATTTATGAATGGCGCGATGAACATTGGGGAATGGATGATTGGGAACGAAAAAAGGTCATTCGCGTTTGCAAAAGAATCAACAGAAACAACGATATCGAGAACAATTTTTTTAAAGAAATGAAATAAAAACAGAAAGATTTTTATTATGGGGACTTCAAAAAATTCAGATTTGACGATGCTGAGCGTCTTTTGGCGTCTAGCATCATTATGCGTAACTTACAGACCCATAAAGGGTATGCTCGTTCCGCATAATTTCGCTGGCCATCCAAAATCCGCTGCAGCATCATTCAAACTGAATATTTAGAAATCCCCTTATTTTAATTCATCCCTAACAGAAGAGAAAACATTATGAACAAACAAACCCATTCATCTTACGACGAATATACCGCAAAACGATTCGACGGTTTTTTTGACGTGATCAAAATTACAGTCGGTTGGTTTATTGTGATGGTGATCGCATTTCAAAACGACGGCGTTTTTGCCAATCCGAGCGGCGAGCAAGTCGTCGCCGGTCAGGCTCAAGTCGAGCGCGCGGGTTCGACGTTATCCGTGAATCAATTGACGGATAAAACGATTATCAACTGGCAGGATTTTTCCATCAATCACGGTGAGTTGACGAAATTTATTCAACCTTCTGTGACTTCGGCGGCGTTGAATCGCGTGGTGGGCGGAAATATGTCCGCGATTTACGGCACACTGAGCGCGAACGGAAGAATTTTTCTTATCAATCCGCACGGAGTCGTTGTAGGAGCGACGGGCGTGATTAACGCGGCGAGTTTTACGGCATCGACGCTGGATGTTGCCGATTCGGAATTTTTGAGCGGAGGCGATTTGAATTTTCTCGGCAATTCTACGGCGGGCATTGAACAAAAAGGAACGATCAACGCTTTGGACGGAGGAGTTTTTCTCATTGCGCGCGAAGTCACCAATTCCGGCGAAATCAATGCGAAGAATGTGAATATTGCGGCAGGTTCGCATGTTCTGCTCAAACAAGCCGGTGAAGCCGGAAGATTATTTGTTCAGCCGGATAGCGAGCCGGGAAAAATTGTCAATGAGGGAACCATCAATGCCGTGACGGCGGAATTGAAAGCCGTCGGCGGCAATGTCTATGCGCTGGCGATTAACAACAAAGGCATTATCCGCGCCACCGGCGGCGTGAATGAAAATGGCCGGATACTTCTCAAAGCGGAAGGAGGCAAAGTTTCCAATAGCGGCGCGCTGGTTGCGAAAAATGCGAACGGCACAGGCGGCGAAGTGCAAGTGCTCGGCGAAGAAGTCGCTCTGGAGAGTGGATCACTTATTGACGTGAGCGGAAAAAATGGCGGAGGCAAAGCGCTCATTGGCGGAGATAAAGCAGGAGCGAATCCAGATGTTTTGAACGCGAAGAAAACGACGGTTGCCGCAGGCGCGGTCATTTTGGCGGATGCTACAGAGAGCGGCAATGGCGGTATCGTGGTAGTCTGGTCGGATGGCGACACAGAATTTCACGGTTCGATTTCCGCGCAAGCGCTCGGAGCAAATGGCGACGGCGGATTTGCGGAAATTTCCGGAAAAGAAAATTTGCTAGTGACCGGTTTTGCGGATTTGCGTTCGGTGAATGGACAATATGGAGAACTGCTTCTTGATCCCGGCACGGTGATTATTCGCGACGGCGGTAATTTCAATCTTGGATTTAATATTTTCAACGACGCTTATGTGGCGGCGCAATTGGGACTCGCTAATTTAACGATTAGCACATCCAATGCGCTCATCGGCCCTGAAATCATTCTTATATTAGGCAACGTGAACATTACATGGAATGCCGCGACTTGCTTGAAGTTGGTAGCGGGGCAATCTATCGATATGCGCACGGGAGCGGTGATTGAAAATACACGCAACGGCGGCGATTTTACGGCGATTGAATTTCTCGCCAATACCAGTGGAACGAAGATCGGCAATTTTGCCGGCGTTCGTATTGCAGGAACATTGCGTTCTCGATCCGGCGATATTATTTTAAATGGACACGGCGGTCTTTTGGGAGTGTCGAGTTATGGCGTGCATGTGGACGGCGGATTGATTGAATCTACCGGCACGGGAGACTATGCGGCGAATATTGAAATCACCGGAACCGGCGGCACGATCTCGCTCGGCAATCACGGCGTTGCGATCAATCACAACAGCACGATTCGATCGGCTCAAGGAAACATCGCGTTGCACGGCGTCGGCGGTTTTGGCGGTCCTAATAATTATGGAGTGATGATCGAAAACGCGCGCGTTCTGGCTTCCGGACAAGGCAATATTACGATGGATGGCGCGGGTGGAAGCAGTCTTCTTTTCTTTGGAAATCATCATGGCATTTATATTCATGGCACGAGTCTTGTTTCTTCTGAAAACGGCAATATCGCTCTTGTGGGCACAGGCGGTCAAGGACCGGCAGGCGTCAACCATGGAATTGATATCGGCAGCTCGACGGTGCAATCGACAGGTTCCGGTCATGTTGCGTTGACCGGCGTAGGCGGCAATGGAGACGGCAATAATCAGGGAATTCTTTTGAACAATAATACTCTTGTGAGCGCGAATATAGGAGGCATTGCTTTGAACGGCATAGGCGGCACGGGCGGTTCTGGCAATCACGGCGTCACGATTAATCAATCGAAACTGACTTCTGCAGAAGGAAGTATTCTGGTTGAAGGAACGGGCACGGCTAGTGATGGCGTGACGCTGAGCGGCGGGTCTGTTGTAGAATCTACTGGCACTGGCGCGGGCGCGGCGACGATTACTTTGCTTGGTACAGGAGGCAGTAATCCATCCGGTAGCAATCGTGGTGTGAATATCGAGGGCGCGGGGACAAAAGTGACTTCTGTGGATGGAAATATTTTAATCAAAGGCACAGGCGGCAATGGCGGCGATAATAATTACGGCATTCATCTGCACGGCGGCGCGGTCGTGGAATCCACGGGGACAACGAGCGACGCGGCGAAAATTACTTTCAATGCCGTCGGCGGCAATGGCGTGAATTGGAATCAAGCAATATTTGTTGAAGGCGCGGGAACAAAAGTGACTTCGGGTTATGGCAATATCAAATTCACAGGACAAGGCAACGGCACTGGCGTGGTCAATTACGGCATGGTGATTTATAACGGCGCGGTGGTGGAATCCACGGGAATAGGCGATGACGCGGCGAAAATTACTTTTAATGGCACAGGTAGCGCAACGGCTTCCAGCCGCGGCGACGGAGTTCATATCACCACCAACGCGCGCGTTTCTTCGGTGGACGGCGATATCACCATCAACGGCACAGGCGGCGGTAGCGGAGATTCGCCTGGATTTTGGATTTGGGGCGGCTCGCAAGTTTCTTCGACCGGTTCGGCGAATATCAAAATTACCGGCGTTGGCTCAGGCTCGGGCGATGGCATTCGCAGTAGCAATGGTTTGAATACTATTGGAGGCGCTTTGGCGACGGGAAATATTACGCTGACTGCGGATACGATGGCATTGGAAGGTCTCAATGTGCAAAGTAGCGGCAATTTATATGTTCAACCTTTGACTCCGGATACAAGCATCGGTTTGGGCGACGGCGCGACAGGAACGCTGAATTTGACCAATGCTGAATTGGCGAGTTTTGCCGATGGATTTGCGCATCGTTATTTTGGGCGCGCGAATGGTAATGGCGCAGTGGATATTCATGCGTTGCCGATTGTGGACGACACTACCGTGCGCACACCGGAAGCCGGAGGCACCATTGTGGTCGATGGCTCGGCGCATATCGAGTGGGATACCGCCGATTTCTTTGAGCTTTTAGCCGGACAGAGCATTCTTATTGATTCTGGAGCTGTGATTCGTAGCACATCGTGGGGATTTTCTGGAGATGAAAAAGCGATCATCATGAAAGCCAATGTGGATGGAGCATCCAACGGTCATTTCACAGGCATCACTCATCGAGGAACAATTATCTCCAAAACGGGCGATATTTTGATGAAGGGGCAAGGCGGTAATGAAGATAAAAATAACTATGGCATTTACATTAGCGGTGGATTGGTGCAATCCGATGGATTCGGTCCAAACGCGGCGGAGATTCATATTACCGGTACAGGACAAACAGAAAAATCCGGCAGTCATGGCGTCTATTTGAATCGCGGCGCTGTGGTGACTTCGGCGTACGGCGATATTTTTGTTCGAGGCGAATCGACCGCTAGCGATGGCATCTTTTTGAATGGTTCAACGATTTCCTCTACCGGTTGGTGGATGGGGCATGGAGCGAATATCACTTTGATTGGCTCAGCAGGTTGGGGATATGATGATCAAGGCGTCAATATTTACGACTCTTCTGTGACGACGATCAACGGTGATATCACCATGCGCGGTACAGGCGGCACAGGCGGCTCGGATAATTATGGTGTCGAACTGAACGAAAACGCGCGTGTGGCTTCGTATGGTTTGGGCAATATCTCGATTTACGGAACAGGCGGCAATGATCGTCGCGGCTACCAATACGGCATCTATGTGCACAATGGCAGTAGTATCGTTTCTACGTTTGGGGGAGATATCAAACTCGTTGGCCAAGGCGGCGAGGGAGCGAAAGGCTTTAATCATGGAATTTATTTGGAAAACGCGACGGTTCAATCGTATGGATTCGGAGATATCAAATTGCGCGGTAACGGCGGCATCGGCGGCTCGAATAATAACGGTGTTTTGATTGACAATGCGTTGGTGAAATCGAGCGGCTTCGGTCCGTTTGCTGGAACCATTACGATTCTCGGCACTGGCGGCGAGGGAGAACACAGCAATCATGGCATTGTGGTGCGCAACGGCGCTGAAGTGACTTCGGCGTACGGCGATATCGTGATGAGCGGTACTGCGGGAGCCAGCGATGGCATCTTGTTGGAAAACTCAACCATTTCTTCCACGGGTTGGTGGTTTGGTAACGGAGCGAATATCACATTGACCGGCATCGGCGGAAAAGGCGGCGAGGATCAAGGCGTGAATCTCCAAAGTTCCACAATCACCACGATCAATGGCGATATCACCATTCGCGGCATGGGCGGCAACGGCGGATTTAATAATTATGGAATCGAACTCGACGATAAATCTTCGATTGTTTCTTATGGATTTGGGGATATTGCGATGTTCGGCACGGGCGGCAACAGCCGTTTCGGAGGCAATCATCACGGTATTTATATCCACGACGGCAGTCAGATTCTTTCGAACTTCGGCGGCGACATCAAACTCGTCGGTCAAGGCGGCGAAGGATACTTTGGCAATAACAATGGTATCTTATTAGAGAACGCAACCATTCGTTCGTCGGGTTGGGGCAATATCACATTGCACGGTACAGGCGGATACGGATACGCTGGCGGCAATCGCGGTATTTTCTTAAATGACGGCAGTCTTATCGAATCTAATCATGGCGATATTACTCTGCATGGTCAGGGGGGTACTAGCGAAGGTTATGGACGCGGCGAACCGGGAGGCCGCAATCATGGCGTGGAATTGGATGATGCTTCGGTCATTCATTCCGAGCATGGTAACATTGTGATCAATGGCACCGGCGGCCATAGCGGCATGCACAATACCGGTATTTACATTCACGACGATTCAGAAGTGTACATCGGAGAGGAAGACAAAAAAGATGATCGAGTTACAAAGGCGGAAAAAACGGGCACAGTAACGTTGCGCGGCTGGGGCGGCTCCAGCAATGTTTATTTAGAGATAGATGGCCTCGTTATTAAGAATGCGATTCCTCTAGGTGGAGAAAATCATGGAGTAGAAATTGCAGATAATGCTCGCGTTTATTCTTATGGCGGCGATATCACGATTTGCGGCACTGGCGGACAAGGCGCTTTGCATAATGTCGGAATTTATGTTTCGGACAGCAAAGTACTTTCTTTTGGGCGAGGCGAAATTGAACTCAAAGGCTGGGGCGGATATTACGGAGATTCACAATTCTTAGAGCCAGGTTATTATACTGGAAATAATTACGGCGTTGAAATCGCTTACGGTAGTAAAGTCAAAAGCAGTTCCGGCGATATCAAGATCAAAGGTTGGGGCGGCAATGGCGGCGCGCACAACACGGGTGTTTATGTCCATAGCGGTTCCGATGTAGAAACCTTCTGCGGCGATATTACCATTAAGGGTTGGGGCGGTAGCGGAGGTTACCCTGTATTTAATCTCTTCAGTTATGAAGGCGGCTATGAGAGCGATGACTGTGGAGATGATCAAGCAGGCGAGAACCACGGCGTCGAGATCGCTTACGGTTCTGAGGTGAAGAGTTTCTCCGGTGATATTAAGATCAAAGGTTTTGGCGGCAATGGTGGCTCGCATAATACAGGCGTTTACGTTCATGGCGGCTCCGATGTGGAAACCTTCTGCGGCGATATTACCATCATCGGTCGCGGAGGCTATGGCTTCGGCGGATTTGGTGATAGAGGTTTTGAAATTTCCGGCTTCGAAGGCGGAAAAGGCAGTATGGAAGATTGGGGTGCAGGCAGACATCACGGCGTTGAAATCGCCGACGGCAGTAGTGTGTCTTCGCATCATGGAGACATCGCTATCTTCGGTTTCGGCGGCGTGGGCGGTTCTCACAACAACGGAATTTACATTCACAACCACAGTGAGGTGAGGGGAGAACATTCTTCCAATGTCACTCTCTTTGGTCGCGGTGGCTCCAGTAATTGGGATTCATTCAATCTCTTCGGCGGAGATGGTTTTGATTTCGACTTCGGCAATCTCTGGGATTTGTTGATCGAACTTGTGAACACCGGAAATAATAACGGCGTTGAGATTTCGCGCGACAGTTCGGTGACCTCGGAAGACGGCGATATTTCCATCATGGGATTCGGCGGCACATGGGGTTCGAATAACCGCGGTGTTTACGTGCACGATGATTCCAAAGTGAAGTCTTATGGTCGCGGCGATATCCGCATCTTTGGCGTCGGCGGCGAAAGCGGCTTCAAAAAACCGGTAGAAATGATCTTCGAATGGATCGAGGATATGATCGGCGATGTCGATGATCTGAATTTAAGCGGATTGGTTCTCGGCGGCTTGGATGGCTTCGGTGAACTTCCCTTGTATGCTATGAGCGGCATCGGCGGATTTGGCGATAGCTTTGGAGGTATCTATGAGATTCTCTGCACTCTATTGCAACTCGGTCATCACAGCGGCGTTGAAATTGCCGATGGCAGTTCCGTTTCTTCGGTGAATGGCGATATCAATATCATGGGCAAGGGCGGCTGGAACGGCTCCTTCAATCGCGGTATTTATATCCACGACGGCAGTAGCGTGAAATCCTATGGTCGCGGAGACATCCGTCTTTTCGGCGTAGGCGGCAATAGCTTGCTGGGGCTGGGTCATCAAGGCGTGCAAATCAGCGATTGCAGTTTTGTGCAAACCTATCGATGCGGCGACATCAGCATCCAAGGCAAAGGTGGCTACAATCTTGGCGGTTGGAATAACGGCGTGTTGATTCAAAATCACTCCGGCGTATTCACGCTTGGTCACGGCGATATTTGCATCGGCGGAAAAGGCGGTTTGGGATTGCTTCCCAATAAGGGCGTGGCTCTACGTAACGACGCATTTGTCGGCAGTTTCGGTAGCGGCGATATTCGTCTGCACGGCGAGGGCGGCATCGGGCTCTGGGGCAATGACGGCATTTTCCTCAAAGATAGCTCTGTGTTCTCATTCGGTTCGGGCGATATTAAATTGTACGGCGAAGGCGGATTGGGCTTATGGGGTAATCGTGGAATCTATCTGAAAGATGATTCCAAAATCGAATCGTTCGGTAGAGGCGATATCAAACTCATAGGTCGTGGCGGCGATTCGCTCATCGGCGGCAATCATGGAATCTGGCTCGATGATAGCGACGTGAAATCTTTTGGTTCAGGCGACATCAAGCTCGACGGCAAAGGCGGCGATCCGCTCTTTGACGGCAGTCATGGCGTTTATTTGACCGATAGTAGTAGAATAGTCTCTCATAATGATGGCAATATCTATATTACCGGAGTAGGCGATCACGGCGGACAAGGAATTGTGACCGAAGGCGGGCGCAATTACATCGGCGGCCGCGGAATGACAGGTAATATTTATCTGGTGGCGGATACGATGGAATTGCTGGATGTCTGCATCCAAGGATTGGGTAATCTCTACATCAAACCCATCCATAATTGGACATCCATCGGTCTTGGCGATAATGCTCCCGGCACTTTGCAACTCTCCAGCGAAGAATTGGGCAATATCCACGATGGATTCAACCACATTTACTTCGGCAGAAAACACGGCGGCCACACCATTACTCTGGAAAACGACGGCAATCCGTTGAATTTCTGGGACGATGTGACCTTCCGGGGCAATACCATCAATGTGTATGACCCTCTCGATGCCGGTCATAATACCGTTACATTCCTCATTGGTTTGCGCGGTAATGGCACGCTTCGATTGTTTGCGCCGGTCACGGCGGGACTCTCGCAAGCTTTCGGGCACAAAGGCGACGACACGTTTATCTTTGGCGATGGCATGGGACTCAATGGCATGGTCGATGGCGGAGATGGTAGCGACACACTGGATTATTCCCGCTACACCACCAACCTCATTATTGATCTCATCCATGGCACGGCGACGGGCACAGGCGGCATTGCCAACATCGAGAATGTGATTTGCGGTAGCGGCGACGACATCGTTTACACCCAACTCTTCCCGTGGTCGCAATTTTTGCGCGGCGGGCCGCATCCTCACGGCGATACGCTGATCGTGGACTTCTTGGGAGAGACCTTCCTCTTCCCTGCATCCCCGATCAACTTTGCCGGATTCGGAATTATTGATTACGCTCAGTTCGAATTCCTAATTTCAGCCAATATGCCTTTGGATTTATTGGAGAAATTATTGGGCACAAGCTACGATGAAGACGATCGTTTTGACGTGCTTCGTGATGGCAAGAGCGGTGGAAGCGAGACATTTAATTTCTTGTACGCCTTCAATCCTAATTCTCCTTTGATGGGGCCGGTGCACGATTCAAGCTTCCGCGTCTTCGCGGGAGACCCGTTGGCATACGCAGTGAATCTGTTGTCGGATTATTTTCCGTATTAATTTTCAGCAATCTGTTAGCCTTCTCATCGGATTTCAGTACGCGGGCGGAGTCAGTGTAACCATGACTCCGCGCCGTAGGTAAACGTGGCAGTGTAAACTTGACCCCAACGCTCTGTGCCCATGTTCCCAAACATGGCTTAGTTTTTTTGAAACTGCTCTAGTGTCCCGAGTTATTAATTCGTTGAATAAGTTATCATCATCAAAAACCTCCCTTGCACACGATCACCACGTCGCGCGATTCGCAAGACTCGTGCGCTCCTCGTGATTGACTCGTGAGGGGAAGTTGGTGTGGGCAGACTCGCTATGCTCGAAAGGATAGTTTCGATCTCTCTATCCACTGAAAATAGCGAGGAACCTTTCAACACCCTGTTCAGGAAATGTAAGTTAATGGAGCTTATGTAAATGCATCATTTGACGTTTGGGGTGTTTGTGCACATTGAAATAGTATGGAAACGTGGGACGCTATACCCCAAAAAGTCGATGAATTGCTTTCGGTTGATATTCCGAAAGATTCGCCGGAATTTCAAAATCGCGTCGATCAATCCATCGACGAAATCCTCAAAATCAATCGCCTGCGCAACGAAAGAGATCTCTCCACATTCGAATCCGCGCTCGAAGTTCTCTTCGAGAAAGGACTTTCCTACGAAAAAAATCCCAAACTTTTTCCCGATGTTCGCCTCGACGATCCCCATCCCGTTATCACCGACTTCTGGCGCACACATACACATCCGGATTATCAGCAAGGGGGATATCTTCATGATGATGTCGTCTATGCAACCTCCAACCTGCATTCATTGCAATATATGCTGGCGATGAAATGGGCGGTACAAGCAGATGCGCCCAAAGGTTTCCCAGTAGGATATCACATGGCGGTTTTATATTCGTTATCTACGGAGGAAGCCTCTCAAGTTCGATTCAATCCGGCATTTGGTCCCGAGGAGGAAAAAGACTGGAAAAATGCTGGCTATACCTTGAAAGAAATTGTCGAAAAAATAAAAAAAGAAAATGAAGCCAACGATGTTTTTCATCAACGCATGACGCCGGAGCAACTTGAAAATCACTGCTTCGAAGTTTTATTACCCAGTGCGACGGTTGCTTCAGCTCGTTATATTGCTACCTTTGAAAATTCTGAACAAATCCACAAAGATTTAATTTCATTTTTTCCGCTTCAATCTCATAATTGGATATATGAAACTGCGAAAAGTAAAATGCCTGCTAAATTTATTAGAAAGAATGTTACATCCAATGCGGCGCAATTTCGAGAATCGGATCAAGATTACGGTTTGAAAATTGCTCGTGTGCCGGATGCGGGAAAATGGACGCAACTTTATGGGCGCATCGCGCAATTTTACATACACGCTAGTAAATATCACAATCTGCTATCTTTGACTAAGGCGTTTCAAGAGCTTCAAGCGTTCGCGACAGATGAATCTGTAAAGGAAATTGAGGCGTTGATTCCTATGGCTAAAAAATTTGAAAACGATCATGAAGTGTTAATTCAAGAATGTCGGGAGCATTTATTTTCGCTTCAAGATCAAATGCGCAGAAAAGAGCATCAAGAAGAAACTGCTTTTGTAGATGCCAATCAAAAGTTCGAAGGACTTTTTCAAAAATTGAGCAAGCAACAGGGTTTTTCGGCGTATGAAAAAGTCATCAAAGCCCAAATTACGCTTCGCAAGCATTTCTCGCGACAAAGAGGGAAAAATTTCGTGGAATTTTCTCTCGATGAAATTCATCGCGCGCCGAAACTTTTACACTTACGCGAATGGCGTTATCGCGCCTTGAAAAGAAAAATGAATCGACAAGCGCTGAAAATATACTCGCCGCCGACACCAGAAGATATCACTCGTGGGCGACGTCCACATCAACAATTCCAATTCCCTTCTTCACGCCGCCCCATCTCCAAAATTGAACGCCGCCGCGCCTTTCGTCCTACGAAGTGAGTTTTTTCTTTTGCGCTTTTTTTGTTTTGGATTCCAATTTTTTGACGCTGTCGGCAGAAGGCAAATCTTCGGGCATGGTGCCGCCAAGTTCTTTGATCGTTTGGCGCACTTTGGCGCCGACATCCCTGTGCGCTTTGTTCGCTTTATCTTTGCCTGAGATTTTTTGAGCGGTTGGATTTGGCGATCAAGAAGACAAGCGACGTTTTCATCGGGAGATCACCGCACGATTGTTTTGTGCCGTGAAGGTTGCTTCGTCATTTTCGCCAAGCGAAAGAGTTGCCGCCCTTTGCCCGTCGGCTATGCCAGCAGGCGCTCCGCGCATTTTTTATATTCGCTATCGCGAAAACGCATTCTCGCAATGACGCCGCTTGGGTGAAAATAAAAATATAGGATCGCTATCGCTCGGTTAAAATTTTTCGAAACGATGCCCGCCCACTTGTAAAAACACCAAATTGTTTCTTGCTCTACCACTTGTATAATTCACCTACAAAAAAAGGGGAAACTTCTGACTACGATCCAAATACATTTGTGAGTAATTCGCATCTCGGCGCGCATCCCTGTTTGAGATACACTTCCACGATGTCGAAGCGTTGCGGCATGTCGCGGACGTAGAGTTCGTCCACGTAAGCGCGAGCGGTTTTGCGGATTTTTTTGCGTTTTTCTTCATCGACGGCGCGCGCGGGGCGTTCCGAACTGCTTTCTCCGCGCGCTTTAACTTCCACAAACACAAGCGTGTCTTTGTGCCGGCAGACCAAATCAATCTCGCCATATTCCGAAACATAATTTCTCACCAAAATTTTATATCCGCGTTCCTGCAAAAAACATGCGGCGGCTTTTTCGCCGAACTTTCCTATTGTTTGCGTGTCAGTATGATCCGGACACACAACTTTCCATCGAAAAAGTTCTTTAATATTCATTGAATATCAGTAGTGTCCAACTGTTGAGAGAAGATAGCATCGGAAATAGTTAAAAGACAAGCGGGTAAAAAATTTTTCGGGTGTGTTCGACATGGCGTAAGGTTGGCGGATGCAAGCGCCACCGACGATATT
>JBMONL010000079.1:0-36965 GCA_049324635.1 Verrucomicrobiota bacterium
CCTTCCCCTTCAATCCCTCCAACACAATTTGGAGCTTCGCTTGCCCCGTCCATCTTCGCTTTTCCATACCAGTAATCCTCTCAGATTACTCTCAAACTTTCACCTCTCCTTATTCGGGGGCAGTATACGTTAATTAAATTATCAGCTTTAGGTTTTTTATTTTTTGCTTTTACTGTAATATTTTTTGATTTCAATACTGCTTTATAAAATTCTTCGAAACAACTCCATAAAACAATCGTTAGCATTGAAGAGGTTATTCTATATTTAAAATTATCCAGTTCCCCGGCATATTCATATTTCAACCAATCTTCAGCTTGATTCTTGGGAGAAGACTTAAAAGTTTCATGTTTTTCATAAAATTCATTTGTCTTTCTTAGATTTATTTTCAATTTTGTTTGATTTTCCCATAATGCATCCACCGCATGTTGGTACATATATTCAATATCCTTTAAAGAATGAATGGCTCTACGAAAATTTTGCCATGATTCAGGCACTTGAGACTCCACCATAAAAAGCTTTTTGTAACAAATCAAGACAACGGGAATGATTTATAGCATGGTATCGGAAAAATTCGAGGGTTTTGTAGCATCGTATCTGAAAAACATTTCGTAAGTAGGCTTATTTGAACTGATTGTAAAATTCGCTTTGCCTTTACGATTTTTCAGATGCGATGCGAATATGTTATTCCTTGCTTTAAGTTTTTCGACACCGATTGCCGTTTTGATCGTAGTTTATTGATCGCACCCAACCGCAAGCATTCCAAATAGAATCAAACAAAGGACGTAAAACATGACTGGAATCTGTCTCAAAAGAATCAACAACAGTTTCATGGATAAGTAGATGATCTCGGTTGATTGGCTTTGAATGGCTACTTTCATGTTGCGGATTCACTGCCATTTTATAGCCCTTTACGTTGAGTAAACTCAATGCCACAATAATGGGGCACTCTGAGTTAAGTTTTTTTAAGGTTTCCAAATAATTCTTGAGGGCTGCGATAATTCTCATTTCATAGCCTTGGCTTGGAATGTATTTACCATTTTCACGAGGATACAGAATAGTTGCGTCTACGGCTTCAATTACACCTGTTCGCAAAACATAAGCGTATCCAAAGTGTTTGCCTTGTTCATTTGATTCTCTGCTATAGCTATAAAATCCGTCGAAATCACGATCTGGCGAATATCCGCTGTCATGACGAATAGGTTTTGTATCCTGACAATTTTCTATCAGAAATGCCATATCGTATCGGTGACTAACATCGAATGCCTTGAGTGGGATTAGATGAAGAACGATAAGCGCAGATTGACAAAGAAGAACAGGGGTTTCATCTGCAAGAATATGTCCCATGCGTTCGAGGCGGAATTTGCGAATTTTTTCGTTTGTTGTATCGGCAAGTGTAAAGGCAGTGCGAATTTCATCTATCTCCATTACTCTTTTCCCCGCGCCATCGCGTACATAAAAGCGGTTATCGTTATTGAATGTAACAATATGTGCGCCATTCCACGTTTTAGGAATGCGAATAACGAGAGCAAATCCGTCGACCAATCTTACGGGCTGACAGTGAACACCGAAAATTTTAGGTTCAATGTTATTTAAAATTAAATCGCGCAGTTGAAGCGGTGTTTGGTCAGGATTAAAATTCGTCAAGGGTTGCAAAGGAGCGAGAGGCTGTCCGTCTTGTGAATCTATTCCGTAAACAATATCGCCTCCGCCTGAATTAGCAAAAGCTGATACATCTTTAAGAAATTCGAGCTTACTCAGATCGGTGCTTAGATTAAGTTGACGCTTATATTCGAGTGTTTTGCTTTCCTGCGTAGTATTCTGGATGAGAGCTTGCAAGTCCGCTTCCACGATATCAGAGATGTTTTTTGAGATGCTCATTACTTTTCTTATCCCGTGAAGTGTTTTGAAATGTAATCGAAGGGCATACTTGAAGGCTGGTCTTCTTTTATCATGCCCATGGTAACAGGTCTAAATATCGCTTCTAAAATTAAAGCACGATGCTCCTTGGGAACAGCCGTGCCTTCTTTATCCAACGCTAAATAAGTCTCGACCATCGTCGCGCGCTGTTTGGCGTCTGCTTGAAGATGAAAATGACTCATCATCAATTTTAGCAAGACTCGAATTAACCATGCCCCTAGACCAAATAAGAAAAAGATTAACACGACGTGACCATAATCAACTTTTTCACAATCCAAGAGCGTTTTTGCCTTTGGCCAAACTAAAAAATAAAAATAATTGGCTGCAAAAGCTAACGTTAATACACCATATATGATTGCTTGCCAAAAATGCCCTTTATCTTTTTTCTTCCAGTACTGAACAGGGGCTTGCAGGCCTAATTGTTCCTCGTATGTTTTTTTAATGGTATCCCATTCTGTTTGTAATTTTGAGCTAAAATCTTTCCATTCTTGGCTTGTTGTATTTGAAAATTGCTCATGTTGTTCCTTCAATTGGTTGAATTGAGACTGTTTTTCATCCCGTGAAGCAATTGTACTTTCAATTTCATTTCTGAGCTGTCCTGAAAACTTGTTGATTCTCTCTTGTCCGTCTTTCAATAAATCTCGTAATGCCGTCCGCTCATTGTCTTTGAAGAATTTTATGCCGTTGGCATGACAAAATGCTCTTATAATACCTTCATAAGATTCTCTTTCTCCTAGCAGTCCCCTTTCAATTTTAATTCCCAAAAAATAAGCAAGAGCAGCAATAGAAGCTATCACAGAATCTTCTTTTAGCTTCAAAACCATTAAAGCATCGGGGGTTTTTGAGTATAAAATGCGACGATTTTCATAATTATCTTTTATCAAACTTTGTATATCGCGCTTGTGATTTTCAACATGTTGAGGATTTTCCTTTTGTTGATCTATTGCCTGAATTCGACTTCTAATTGCATCAAAATAATTGCTGTATTGTCTTTGCAGATCGGAAGACATAAACTCTCTGAAACGGTAATCATTTAGCCATTCCCATATTTTTTGTTCTTCAGAAAACCATTTGGTAAAATCCTCCCATGTTTCAAATTCAGTATCCGCGCCGTTAGGCTCTAATTTTACTTTTAAAAATGGTTCGCTCATGTGCGCTCCTTCCTTGTCTTTCATTTTGTCTCGTGAGATATAGACGCATATTAGAACATATTTCCAATCAAAAGACACTCATTAGAATGAAAATGGGGCAATTCGTTAAAAGCCATAAAATTTAATTTTCTTGTGTTTTTGGGATTTTTTTTTATGTTGCGGGAAGTTCTTTGTCAGGATTGGGTTGTTTTGCGCGAAGGCGCGGACGACCGATAACAGTAGATACAGGGAAGGCCGTTAGAATCGGCCACAGTTGCGCTGCGGTATCGAGTTACGAGTTTCCAATTCTTCGGTGAACGGAGAAAAGCCAATTTTGCGAAAGCGAAGTGAAGGCGGAAGCGAGGTTGAAGTCAAGTTTTTCGATTTCTATAAACTCGGAGTCCGAATATCTGCCTGCTGTTACTCATGCGCTTTGGTCTTGGAGGACTGAAGCGATCAATTTCATCGCATAATGAAACATGAGAGCAGAATCTGGCATTCATTTTGTAATGACATGTCTGCTCTTATAATTTTAAAGGAGCAGAAATGTCTGGAAATAGTTTTCACGGAGCGCAAGACGCTCTTCATAATCATCAACTCACACTTACTGAACTCGACCCTCTTCAGTCGCGCGAATTTTTCGTGATTAAACGCGATGGGCGTCGGGATGTTTTTAATTCGGCGCGAATTCTTTTGGCTATTGAGAATGCTTGGCGCGCGGAATTGGGTTTATCGGGAAACGATATTCTTTCCGCCGATGTTTCGGCGACTATCGAGAATTTGGAAAACAAAGTATCCATGCAAGCACTGGCTCTTTGCGTGCGGGGACAAGAGGTGGATGTCGAGTGGATACAGGATGCCGTGGAATCTTGTCTGATGGAGAATGGTTATCACGCCATTGCGCGAAGGTATATTCTTTACCGCGAGGAGCGTCGTCGCAAGCGATTAGCAAAGGACATTGGCGAGCCGGTGATTTCGACGATCAGTTCGGTGGATGAGTATTTGTCGGCATCGGACTGGCGAGTGAATGCGAACGCGAATCAGGGATATTCTCTCGGCGGTCTTATCTTGAATATTTCGGGGAAAGTCGTCGCGAATTATTGGTTGCACCACATTTATAATCGGGAAATCGAGCGGGCGCATCGCGAGGGAGATTTTCATATTCATGATTTGGATATGCTGGCGGGATATTGCGCGGGATGGTCGTTGCGGCAACTTTTATGGGAAGGATTCAACGGGGTCGCCAATAAAATCGAGGCGGCGGCGGCGAAACATCTTCGCACGGCGCTGGGGCAAATGGTGAATTTCCTCGGCACGTTGCAAAACGAATGGGCAGGCGCTCAGGCGTTTAGCTCGGTGGATACTTATTTGGCTCCCTACGTTCGCCGCGATCAGTTGTCTTACAAAGAGGTCAAACAATGTTTGCAGGAATTTGTTTACAATCTCAATGTCCCCTCTCGGTGGGGAACTCAAACGCCTTTTACGAATTTAACATTTGATTGGATGTGTCCTGAAGATTTGCGCGCGCAACATCCGATCATCGCAGGCGAGGAAATGGATTTTGCCTATGGCGATTTGCAAGAAGAGATGGACACCATCAATCGCGCTTTCATTGAAGTGATGATGCAGGGCGACACGAAGGGACGCATTTTTACGTTTCCGATTCCGACGTATAATATTACTTCGGATTTCGATTGGGAGCATCCAAATGTGGACGCGCTTTTTGAGATGACGGCGAAATACGGGTTGCCGTATTTTCAAAATTTCATCAATTCCGAACTCAAGCCTAACATGGTGCGGTCGATGTGCTGCCGCCTGCAACTGGATTTACGCGAATTGCTCAAGCGCGGCAACGGGCTCTTTGGCTCGGCGGAGCAAACGGGTTCTGTCGGAGTCGTGACATTGAATTGCGCGCGGCTCGGATTTAAAAATCGCGGCGACCGTTTTCGTTTGCTGGCGGAATTGAATCATTTGCTGGAATTGGCAAAACAGAGTTTGGAAATCAAACGCCGCATTATTGAAGAACGTCTGAAAGCGGGATTGTATCCTTTTACAAAACGGTACTTGGGCAGTTTACGAAATCATTTTAGCACCATCGGCGTCAATGGCATCAATGAGTGCATTCGTAATTTCACCTCCGACCAAGAGAATATTTCCACGGAAGAAGGCAGTAAATTGGGTTTGTGGATTCTGGATCATATACGCGAAAAAATGGTTCTGTTTCAGCAGGAGACGGGGCATTTATATAACCTCGAAGCATCGCCGGCAGAAGGCGCAACGTACCGTTTCGCGCGCGAGGATAGCAAGCGGTTCCCCGGAATTCTTCAAGCAGGAACACCTGAAGCTCCGTATTATACCAACTCTTCGCAATTGCAGGTTGGGCACACGGACGATCCTTTTGTCGCGCTGACGCATCAAGAGCCTTTTCAAAAACGCTACACGGGCGGAACAGTTTTTCATTTTTACATGGGAGAAAAAATTTCAAGCGCGAAGGCGTGCAAAAATCTTGTTCGCCGCGCGCTGACTCGTTTTCGGATTCCCTATATTACCATGACGCCGACGTTTTCCATTTGCCCCAAGCATGGTTATCTTGCGGGAGAACACGCTTTTTGTCCAAAATGCGACGCCGAGGGTGAGGAACGTCAGCCCTGCGAAATTTGGACGCGAGTGATGGGATATCATCGCCCAGTTTCGCAATTCAATCGGGGCAAACAAAGCGAATTTTCCGAGCGAAAATTCTTTGTGGAAAACGTTTGTCATCTCGCTCCTCAATCTTAATCCCATTTTTGCTATGACGGATTGCAAACTTGATTTGCCCATCGGGGGCATTGTGCCGATGACGACAATTGATTTTCCCGGAAAAATTTCTCTTGTTGTCTTCACTCAAGGCTGTCCTTGGAAATGCCCCTATTGCCACAATCGCTCCATGAGATCGTTCGCAAATAAAACGTCGATGTCTTGGGAGGAAATTTTTCAAATGCTAAAAGAAAGAAGAGATTTTTTGGATGCTGTCGTTTTTAGCGGCGGAGAACCTACGTATCACGACGCGCTCGCAGAGGCGATGGAACAAATTCGAGAAGAAGATTTTTCCATCGGATTGCATACGGCGGGAATTTATCCCGAAAAATTAAAGAGAATTTTACCTCTGGTAAATTGGATTGGATTCGATGTGAAAGCCCCTCTGGATCATCGCTACGATCTTATCACTGGAATGAAAAATAGCGCCGAAAAGGTGCGCCGCAGTTTGAAAATCGTCCAAAAAGCGGGCGTTGATTTTCAAATTCGCACGACCGTGGATAATGCTCTTCTTTCTTCTCAAGACATTCAATGTCTCGGCGAACAACTGCGCGCTATGAACGCGCCTGAACCTGTATTTCAACCCGTGCGTCATCCTCAACCCCATTTTGCTTATGATTCTTAACGACGAACAAATCACTCAGCTCGCAAAAAAAGGCATGATCCGCCCTTTTTGCGGCAAGCTGATTCGAAAAATAAAAAACGCACCCGTGCTTTCCTACGGACTTTGTAGCTACGGTTACGATTTACGGCTCTCCTCAAAAGAATTCAAAATTTTTAAACACATTCCCGGAACTGTCATCGATCCAAAACAATTTAATTCCGGTAATTTGGAAAACGAGCCTCTTGGAAAAGATTCTCGCGGCGTATTTTTTATTCTGCCCGCGCGAAGTTATGGATTGGGTGTGGCAGTGGAAAAATTGACCTTGCCCGAAAACGTATCCGCCATCTGCGTTGGCAAAAGCACCTATGCGCGCTGCGGTATCATTGCCAATGTCACTCCCGCTGAAGCGGGATGGAGCGGGCATCTCACTCTCGAGTTTTCCAATTCCAGCGCCGCCGATTGCCGCATCTACGCCGATGAAGGCGTCGTTCAAATGATTTTTTTCAAAGGAACCGCCTGTTCTGTTTCTTACCAAAAACGGAAAGGCAAATATCAAAATCAACAACATCAAATCACCATGCCCAAAGTATGAAACATACATCTATCACCACTTATGCTTACGGATTCCCAAAATTGGGAAATAAAAGAGAGTTCAAAAAAATCACCGAGGCTTTTTGGAAAAAAGAAGTAACGAAAGAAAAATTATTCGAAACTCTTTCCGAATTGCAAAATAACAACAACGCGCTTTATGCAAAATACGTTGATGACGCGCCCAATGGAGAGGTATCGCTTTACGATCCCATGCTGGATGTCGCCATTTTCTGCGGTATTTTTACTCCTAAAACCTTGCGCAGATACTACAGGCTTTGCCGCGGAAAATGCGCTTTGGAAATGACCAAGTGGTTTAACACCAATTATCATTATTTGGTTACCGATTTTAGCGTGCTTTCCAAAATCCGCTTCAAACTCAACGCGAATCATTTTGCCCTAAAATTCAAAAAAAACGATTCTCCTGCCCTGATAGGACCGTTCACGTTTTTAAAATTATCGAAAGGCATTGCTCCGAAAGATTTTAAAAAGGTTTTTTTCTCTCTTATTGATATTTACAAGAAATTCATCAATGGATTGGAGAAAATTCAAATCGACGAACCCGCCTTTGTCATGGACTTGAGCGAAGAGGAAATCAATTTAATCAAGAAGGGATATCAACGTCTTAAAAGATGCAAATGTGAAATTACTCTGATGACTTATTACGATGATGTGGATTGGATCAAAGAATTGCTCACATTACCTGTGAGTAGAATAGGATTGGATTTTGTCCGCGGCAAAAAAAATCTCGAATATGTCTGCCAAAATGGGTTTCCAAAAAATAAGACTCTGATAGCCGGACTGGTCGATGGGCGTAATATTTGGAGAAATGACATTGCGGAATCCGTTGCTGTACTCAAGAAACTCGCAAAGAAGATAAATCATCTCGCCGTATCCAATGCCGCGCCGCTTTATCATCTGCCGATCACGGTGGAATCGGAAACTTCCATTCCCGCGCCAATCAAAACGCACCTTGCTTTTGCCGAGGAGAAATTGCGGGAAATTCAACAAATCGCATTGTGTTACGATGGACAAGCAGTGTCGGAGACACTGGAAAATGGCAAAGATTTTATTGATATGCCCGTTCGTATGCGGGTAACAGCGTTAAATAAAGAAGATTTTCGCAAGAAGACACCGTTAAGTGAGCGCAGAAAAATCCATGACGAATTGCTCAAACTCCCTCTTTTCCCAACGACGACGATAGGAAGTTTTCCGCAAACTGCGGAGGTTCGCGCCAAGCGGGCGGCATTTAACAAAGGTGAATTATCAGAAAAAGATTATAAAAAATACATTCATTCGCAGATTGATCAACTTATCGAGTTTCAGGAAAATTTGGGATTGGACGTGCTGGTGCACGGCGAATTTGAGCGGACGGACATGGTGGAGTTCTTCGCGCAAAAGCTGGACGGTATTTTGACAACTCAGGCGGGTTGGATTATTTCCTACGGAACGCGCACTTATCGTCCGCCGATTATTTATGGAGATGTAAGCCGCCCGCGTCCGATGACGCTTGATGAAATCGCCTACGCGCAATCCAAAACGCAAAAGCCAGTCAAAGGTATGTTGACGGGCGCGGTGACCATTATCGCATGGAGTTTTTGCCGTGAAGATATTCCAGTGTCGCATGTCGCCTATCAAATTGCCCTCTGTCTAAAAGATGAAATATGCGATTATGAGAAAGCGGGCATCAAAATCGTGCAGGTGGACGAAGCGGCTTTCCGAGAAAAAGCGCCGATCAAAAAGAAAAATTGGAAGAGTTATTTTGATTGGGCAGTCAAATCTTTCAATCTCACGACGAACACAAAACCTCAAACTCAAATCCACACGCACATGTGTTATTCCGAATTTGGGGAAATTATCGATCACATCAATCGCATGGATTTCGACGTCATCTCTATTGAAGCCTCGCGCAGCAAAGGCGATATTATTCAGGCGTTTGAGAAAATTGATTTTAAGCGGCAAATCGGCTTGGGCGTTTGGGACATCCATTCTCCCGCCGTGCCCTCGGTAAAAGAAATGGAAAATGTCGTGCGCTCTTCCCTCAAACACATTCCCAAAGAAAATTTTTGGCTCAATCCCGATTGCGGACTCAAAACCAGAGACTGGCCTGAATCCGAACAATCTTTAAAAAATCTCGCCCAAGTCGCGAAAAAACTTCGGATGCATTAGGAAGTTCTCTTGAGAAACTTTTCGAAGGCTTTCAAGGTTTCCGGGCTAACGTGATGTTCGATACCTTCCGCGTCGGCGGCAGCCACTTGGGATGAAACTCCGAGAGCTGTCAGAAAGGCAAAAACTTTTTCGTGCCGGACTTTGACTTTTGCGGCGAGCTTGAATCCTTTTGGAGTTAGAAAGATGGAGCGATAGGGTTTTGTAGATACGAGACCGAGTTTTTTGAGACGGCCAAGAGTGCGAATAACGGTGACGTGGGTGACGCCGAGGCATTTGGCGAGTTCGGTGGCTCTCGCTTCGCCGTCGCGGTTGATGAGAGCAGCGATGGCTTCGACATAATCTTGAGCCAGCTCCTCGGCATGTTGCTGACGGGTTTTTTGGTGATGCAGAGCAGATGCTGCCGTCGGATGATGGCGGGTTGGCTTTTTTTTCTTGGAATGGCTCATCGGTATATCCTGAAAAGAAAATAATAAATTGACAAGCATGGATTAGAGAGTCATAACGTATCCTACAATATGTAGCATAAGCTACAATTTATTGAATCAAAAAAAAGCGAATGCATACTTTCTACTTCATCATTGCATGCTTGGTAACGCTGGCAGTTATTCTATGGCCGCGCCGAGGGCTTTGGGCGCGGTGGCGTCGGACGCAAGAGTTGTCTCGTCGCATTCGCCGCGAAGACGCTCTTAAGCACATTCTCAAGAGCGAGGTTAATGGTCGGATAGCCACGCTGGAGAGCTTGGCCGGAGCGTTGCAAATCACCACCGACAACGCCGCGCGTCTGCTCGAGGAACTGGAAGAATGCGAGTTGCTGACTTTTGAAGGCGGACGCCTGCGCCTCGAGCCAACCGGTCGTGAGATGGGTATGCATATTGTCCGCGCGCACCGTCTTTGGGAGAGTTACCTCGCTGAGCGAACCGGCGTACCTGAAAATGAATGGCATCCGAGGGCAGAAAAGCAGGAGCATTTGTTGACGCCTCGAGAAACTGATGAACTCGCGGCGAAGTTGGGGCATCCCACGCGCGATCCTCACGGGGACGCCATTCCCGAATCGGATGGCGTGTTGGAAGGAGACGAGGGTCGCTCGCTCAATACTGTTGATCCGGATGCTCCCGTGCTGATCACGCACATCGAGGACGAGCCGGAGACGGTCTATCGGCAGCTCGTGGCGCAGGGGTTGCGTCCTGGCATGAGAGCTTTCGTCATCGAGAAATCCCTTGCGCGCATTCGTTTTTGGGCAGATGGAAACGAACATGTTCTCGCGCCTATTTTGGCGGAGAATGTCTCCATCAAACCGTTACCGGAGTTTTGCACGACCGATCTGGTTGAGGAGGAATTCCTTTCCGGTTTGCGACCGGGCGAGCGCACGCGCGTGGTCGGGCTTTCTCCCGCCTGTCGAGGGCAAGAACGTCGCCGCTTATTGGATTTGGGCTTTGTGCCGGGCACGATGGTTGAAGTGGATATGATCAGCCCTGCTGGCGATCCAACCGCCTATCGCGTGCGAGGTTCGGTCGTGGCGCTGCGACGCGAACAGTCCAATCTCATCCGCGTAAGCTCCAAGGAGATGTCTGCTTCATGAATATCACTCCTTCATCTTCGACTTCCGCCGTTCCCGTGAAGGAAGCCTGCGCGTCGTGCAGTATCTATCGCGCCGCCAATCTTAAAAAACTTGGCGTTGCGTTGGATTCATGGGACTTCGTTGTCGCGCTCGCCGGCAATCCGAATACCGGCAAGAGCACCGTATTTAACGCGCTGACCGGCTTGCGTCAGCACACTGGTAACTGGCCGGGCAAAACAGTAGCGCGCGCCGAGGGCGGTTACGCCTACAATGGCAAACGTTTCAAGTTGGTGGACTTGCCCGGCACTTACTCACTTCTCTCAACAAGTCTTGATGAACAAGTCGCCCGCGACTTTATTCTTTTCGGCCAACCCGAAGTGACGGTAATCGTCGTCGATGCAACGCGCTTGGAGCGCAATCTGAATCTTGTTTTGCAAATTCTCGAAATAACCGACCGCATTGTCGTGTGTCTCAATCTCATGGACGAGTCCAAGCGGCACGGCATGACCGTGGACGAACGCCAACTCTCTCGCGACTTAGGAGTACCAGTCGTGCCTACGACAGCCCGATACGGAAAAGGATTGTCGGAACTGTTGCAAGCTATCCATGATGTCGCCACGTCAAAGTTTGTCTGTCGTCCGCAACGCCTCGAAACCGAACCCGCCGCCATCAAACCAGCGCTGGCCGATTTGGTCGGCCAACTCAAGGCGACGTTTCCCAATCTTCCAAATCCTCGGTGGGTAGCATTGCGTCTGCTCGGCAAGGACGATTCTATGATGGAAGCATTACGCAACGGACAACTCGGCACGCTGCACTCCTTGGGTGCGAAACAATCCCTAAAACAGCCATGAACGATTCTACTTCCAAGTCCGTACCCACGCCCAAAGCCGAAGCCATCCTCGCCGCCGCGCATCAATGGCGACAACAAATTCACGGCGACCTCCATGAGCACATCGTCGCGGCGATTTACGCTCAGGCGGCGCATCTCGCGGAGCGGGCGGTTTCACGTCCTGATCATGCGGCGCGGCCTACGTTGGACCGGACACTGGATCGCATTCTTACCAGCAAGTTGTGGGGCTTTCCCATCATGATTTTGCTATTCGCGGTCATATTCTGGATCACCATTACGGGGGCGAACGTGCCTTCGGGCTGGATTGCATCGTTCTTAATTGACCAAGGACATCCGTGGCTCAAAGAGCTGTTCAATTCCGTAGGTTCGCCGTGGTGGCTAACGGGCTTGATGGTGGATGGCATCTATCTGGCAACGGCGTGGGTGGTCAGCGTGATGCTGCCGCCGATGGCAATCTTTTTTCCGATGTTCACTTTGCTGGAAGATTTTGGATACCTGCCGCGCGTGGCGTTCAATCTCGACCGCTTCTTCAAGGCTTCGGGCGCTCATGGTAAGCAAGCCATGACCACGATGATGGGCTTCGGTTGCAACGCCGCCGGTGTCATCGCCACGCGCATCATTGACAGTCCTCGCGAGCGGCTACTGGCAATCCTTACCAATAACTTCGCTCTTTGCAACGGACGCTGGCCGACGCAATTTCTCATCGCTGCCGTCTTTCTCGGCTCGCTTGTCCCAGCGGCGGTGGCTGGCTTTGTGTCTGCTGCGGCTGTAACCGGCGTTGCGATGTTTGGCGTCCTGCTGACGTTCCTCGTCGGCTGGATGCTGTCGCGCACGGTGCTCAAGGGTGAAATCAGTACATTTAGTCTGGAACTGCCTCCTTATCGACCGCCGAGACTTTGGCAAACGCTTTACACATCGCTGATCGACCGCACGCTTTTCGTGCTTTGGCGCGCAGTAGTTTTTGCGGTGCCGGCAGGCGCGGTCATTTGGCTCGTCGCTAATGTCCATGTCGGCGGCGACAGTCTGGCGGGACATTTTATTCGTTTTACCAATCCCGCAGGATTGTTCTTCGGTCTCAACGGCGTCATTTTGCTCGCCTATATTATCGCCATTCCCGCCAATGAAATTGTCATTCCCACCGTGCTGATGTTGACAGTGATGGCCACGAGCGCGCAAGGAATGGGTGCGGGTGCGGGCGTAATGTTTGAACTCGATTCCAACGACGCTGTCCACCAGCTACTCACAGCCGGAGGCTGGACAACGCTGACGGCGGTGAATCTGATGCTTTTCAGTCTGTTGCACAATCCGTGTAGCACAACGCTCTACACTATCTACAAAGAAACTGGCAGTGCCAAGTGGACGGCTGTGTCCGCGTTGTTGCCACTCATCATTGGCTTTGGTGTGTGCGCCTTAACGGCGTGGGGTTGGAGACTGTTCACCGGATGATCTTCTTAGACGACGATAAATTCCGGTGCGATAGTTGTTTCAAAGATTCTTTTTGAGAAAGGCTTCCATGGTTCGGTAAAATTCGAGGCGGTTTTCGGGGTTGGCGAAGCCGTGGCCTTCGTCCATTTTGACAAGATACTCGACAGTCTTGCGATCTTTCTTGAGGGTTTGAACGATTTGTTCGGCTTCGGCGTGGTTGACGCGAGGATCGTTGTAGCCTTGGGCGATGAATAGCGGCGCTTGGATTTTATCTGTGGAAAATAACGGCGAGCGCTCGCGCAACATTTCGGTTTCGGTTTGGGGATTGCCGATGCGTTGGTACATCGTATCGCGAAATGTTTCCCAATACGGCGGAATGGTGTTCATAAACGTGAGCAAATTTGAAATGCCGACGTAGTCGATGCCGCATTTAAAAACCTTAGGTTCAAACGCGAGGGCGGCGAGTGTCGCGTAACCACCGTAACTGCCGCCGTAGATAGCGAGACGACGCGGGTTGGCGATGTGCTGTGCGCCCGCCCAATTCACGCCGTCGATGAGATCATCGAGCATTTTTGCGCCCCATTGTTTGTCGCCGGCATGGAGAAATTTTTTACCGTAGCCCGTAGAGCCTCGATAATTCACCTGCAAAACAGCATAGCCGCGATTGGCGAGGAATTGCGCTTCTGGATCGTAACCCCAATTGTCGCGCGCCCAAGGTCCGCCGTGAACGACAAGCACCATAGACAGATTCTTCGCATCAACGCCTTTAGGCACGGTGAGATAGCCGTGAATGGTTAGACCGTCGCGGCTGGTGTAAGAAATCGGTTGCATGCCGACAAGCCATTTTGAATTGAGCCAAGGCCGCGGGCGGTAGAGGAATTTTGTTTCGCCGGTATTCTGATTGTAAAGATACGTGGCGCCGGGGTCGATGGGAGAATTGTACGCAATGATCCAGAGTTTTTCTTGATCGTCGGTACTACGGATGATGATTTCGCCGTCGTGAATTTTGCCAAGAATTTGTAAATTTTTGGCAAACTGCGAATCGTAGGGTTTGTAAGTGAGGCGTTCGCGATTGTAAGCGACGCCAAGAAGTTCGTGGGTGAGGTCGCTGATGATGGGCGAATCAAGGTCGTATTCGGGGTCTTGATCAATGATGGTTTCCTGTCCTGTTTTTAAATCGAGCTTAGCGAGGTGTGATGTATTTGTGTTTTTTGCGCTGCCGACGTACAAAAATGATTCTTCTTTGTCGAAATCATAGACGACGATGTCTTCTTCGTCGGCATAAGTTGCAAGTTTGTGGAACGCGTCCGCGTTTTTATCGCGCACACGAATTTCTTTTGTGGTGCCGACTTGTCCGATGCACGCGCGAATGTTGCCGTGATGATCGGCGAGCCATTCATCGACATCGCCCGGATTTTTTTCGAGAAGTTCAAGCGTGCCGTCGCTGATTTTCAGCCGATAGGCGTCGAAATAATGAGGATCGCGCTGGTTGAGCGTGATGAGCATGATATCGGGATTTTCTCGTGGAAGATCAATCACTCCTGCGCGATTTTTTTCAAACGGCGTAAGATCGGTTGCTGTTGGATTCGATGAGCAGGGATCAACCCGGTAAAGATGATAATTTTCGTTTCCGCCTTGATCCTGCGCATAGATGACATAACGGCTGTCTCGCGTCCAAAAGAACCGGAAGATGCCGCGTTTTTCTTCGTGTGTGATGAGTTTGGCGCGATTAAAAGGCTCGGAGAGATCGCAAACCCAAATATTGAGACGATCTTTTTCAGGAGCAAGAAAAGCGTATTTTTTGCCGTCGGGAGAAATTTTCGCGCTACTGATTTTGGGATTATCAAAAAAATCTTTGAGTGGAATAATCGGCGGACGTTGATGAGTGGACGAAGAACAAGCGGTGAGTATCAAAAGCAAGACAAGGTTTAAAAACGTTTTCATGAGCGTGAAGATTTGGATTTATAGTTAGAATGAGGTCGCGATTTTTTAGGTGAAGTTGATTTTCTTTTTGAAGAAGAACTATAAGTATCGACGAGTCCTTTGACAACAGCGTTGGCGTATTCTTGGTGGATGCTGATGCGGCGGCGACCATCAATGGTTTTGACGCCGTCGTAATCGCCCATAAGAAGGCGTTTGAGGGTTGTGCGTTGGTTCATCATGTATGGTTCGATGACGACAACGGGTCCGTCGTGTTCGCGGTTGAGAGCGATGTTGCGAGCGACGACGTAAAAATTATTTTTCTCCACCAATCGTGTGGTGGAAGAATCACCATATAAAACAGGCGGATATCCGGTCGCGTTTTTAAAACGCTTTGCGATGTTGCAAGCCACTTCGGTTTCGATGGAGGTGATATTTTGCAGAAGTTTGGTCAAAAGGCGGTAGCGTTGGCGGGCGTCGTTATTGATTTCTTCCTCGGTATATGCGCCGTGAACAAAGAAAATATTTCGATTGATAGGAATAAATCCTCCGTCGACGCTAGCATTCGATGCGTTGTGTTGAATCACAAGCGTAATATCGGGTTCAAAGTTCTTACGCACTTTTTCGGCGCGCGCTTTCGCCTCGATGGATTTTGTCAAAAGCATCTCTGCGGCAATTTCTTTCCTACGAGGATCATCCGCAGATAAATCCTTCGCTCGCTGGAAATAAGATTTCGGCAAAAAATCAGACTTCGAGAGCAGGAATTTTTCCGCAACGGGAATGATATTGGAGATTGGATAATCTGCCGCAGGAGAGCAATCCATTCGCGTCATAAAAACTTTTGCTCCCAATTCTTCGAGACGTTTTTTGAGAATAAGAGCAACTTTGAGATTGATGTCGCCTTCGTTGATGCGTCCATAGCCCTTGAAATATGTGGAGCGATCTTCCTTTTTCGCCCATTCCCCGCCGATATTCGCCGGCTCAATAACAACGCGTAATCCGCTTAATGGTTTTCCCCGATTTTTTTCTCGAATCTCTCTGGGTACATAAAAGGTTCGAAAAAGAGGTTTTAGTTTTCGAGACGATTCGGCAAAAAGAATTTCGACAAGCGGTTTTTGATTATGATTTTTAGAGGAAAAAACTTTTACAGACTTATCGGAAATTTCCGAAAATGGATTTAACGCATGAGACGAATCGAAAATTTTATCTAATCGCTCTTCAAATTGTTGCCGAGTCAATGTTTCATTAAATTTTGATAAAGTAGCCCACTCTTGCGGCGTCGGGTCTTGCAATAAAGATTCGAGCGTTATCGCATGAAGAGTGAAAGACGAAAATAGAAGAATTAAAAATAAAACAGAGACATTTTTCATGGGGTTGTTTATTTTTAACGCGCGGCGGTGCAGTATTTACAGATGCCGGTGATTTCGATGGAGCGAGGGGTGATGGAGAATTGCGTTTCTTTTGCCCAGCGAGCGACGGCTCTCGATATGGCGGGCTTATTGAGTTCTTCACTCGCGCCGCATTTGGCGCAGACAAAGAATTGGGAACAGTGGGGTTCGCGCGGGTGGCGGCAGGCGACGAAGGCGTTGGTGGTTTCAATTTTGTGGATCAATCCCGACTGCATCAAGTAATCAAGCGTGCGGTACACGGTGGGCGGTTTGGCTTTGAGCAGGTCGAGAATATCGTAGGCTTTGACGGGCGTTTTGCTTTTGCGAAGGATTTTTAATACCCGGTCACGCAAGGGCGTGAGGTCTTCGTCTGATTTTTTATAAGATTGACACTTATTTTTCATTTGATGTTATATTATAACATAACAATGTTTAATTTTTAACCAAGGGTTTTCCATGAATCATTATCTTATATCTCATCGAGTCATCGCGCAAAGTTTATTCATTGCCGCGCTGAGCATATTTCCTTTCGTGAATGCATATTCTCAAGAAAAAACCGAAACACCTGAAGCGTCTGAGAGGCCGACCACAGTGATGAATGAAGTTGTCGTCACGGCAAGTCGCGATGAGGAAAGCGCGTTTGACGCGCCGATGGCGGTGAATGTTATCCGCAAGGAAGATATTCGGCGCAAGGTCTCGATGAGCATGGAGGATTTATTTCGCGATATACCGGGAGTGGACGCTTCTTCAACCGGTCCCGGCAGTGTGAGACCGATTGTGCGCGGTATGATGGATGAGCGTGTGCTGATTTTGGTGGATGGGATTCGCCTCTCGGAACAACGTCCCGGAGGCAATCATATTCTTTCGCTCGATCCGGCGCAGATTGAGCGCGTTGAAATTGTCCGAGGCCCTTCGTCGGTTTTGTATGGATCGGACGCAATTGGCGGCGTGATGAATGTTTTTACCAAAAAAGCGCCGTTGATCGCGGGCGATGAAACGCGTTTTAGCGGCGAAACATCCTTTAATTATGAAAGCGCGAACGACGGCTTCAAACCAAGCGCGCATACGGCGTTTGGCAGAGGCAACTGGAACGGCTATGTCGGCGGTTTTTATCAAAACACCGACAATGTAGAAACTCATAGCGGCGATTTGAATTTCAGCCATTACAAAGGCGGCACGTTTTGGCTGGGGGGAAATTATGTGGAAAAAGATTGGTCGCATGAATTGGGTTATTCGCTGATGCAGGCGGATATCGGAATTCCAGCGCCGGCAGATTTTGTGAAAGATCAATTTAAAGATGAAAAACAGCACTTTCTCCACGGCACGGCAAAAATGGACGACCTCTCTGATCTGGTCACGCATTTGAACATCGACTACGGATGGCAGTTGCACGAGCGCTCGCGCGTTCGCAAACCAACCGCCGCGCGCGAGGTGGATATCTTTCTCGATATTCACACGATGATGCTGGAGCCGACATTGACGCTCAACCCTCATGAAAATCACGAGATCAAAACCGGCTTCGCGTTTTTCTTTGAAGATGCGTCTTCGGATCGAAATATGATCGGCTTCCCGGTCGGTTCTATCCAAGCCTCCTACGACAACGTGCCAGTGATTCCAGATTCAAACCGCTACGGCATCGGAATTTTTGCGCAGGATGAAATCAAAATCACGCAAGATTGGAGCGTGATTCCCGGTCTTCGTCTGGATTACATCCACACCACATGCGAAGGCGCGATGGGACATCAAGTAACCAACTTTCTCGATGAAGACGACTCCGCGATCAGCGGTAATTTGGGCACGCTTTATCACATCACGCCCGAATGGAATCTTTTCGCCAACGCGGGACGCGCCTTCCGCGCGCCGACATTATTGGAAAGATTTTTCGACGGCCCACACGACGGTACCGGAGTCGATCAAGGCAATCCCAATCTCGAACCGGAAACCAGTTGGAATTTCGACATCGGCGCGAAGGCCAATTACGAAAAATTCACAGCCACAACGTCGTTATTTTATAACATGATCGAAGATTATACTATCAAACGCCTCACGAATCCCGCCGCCGCGCCCGCCGATCAGATTTACGCGTGGGAAAATGTCTCCGATGCGCGCGTCTATGGAGTGGAAACGGATTTCAATTACAAGCTGGACTTGGGTTTCTCCTTGTTTGGCGGAATGACATTCACTCAAGGCTACGACGAAACCAATCACGACGATTTACCGAATATTTCACCGCTCAAAGGCACGTACGGATTGCGATGGGAGCAACTCGTTGAAGACCGCTTCGATGTGTTTTGCGAAGTTCAAGGCACAACCGCCGCGCGCCAAAGCGATCCGGGCACCGGCGAACGCGAAACCGCGGGCTGGACAACTTTTGACTTTCGAACCGGCGTAACGATGGATAAAAATTTCTCTGTGAATTTTGTTGTGGAAAATATTTTCGACCGCAATTACCACGATCATCTTTCCAGCGTGTGGCAAACGCTCAATGTCGACGACCAACCGCGCCGAAATTTTAAGATCGCCGCGACGTATCGTTGGTAACCGCATGATCCGATATTGGAGCCGTTACGCTTTTCTATCTTTTTTTCTGCATGGTGTACTGATCGTTGGCGCGGCATGCGTATGGCGGCAATCCGCGACTTTTGCGGTTTCAAGCTCTGAGAAGAGTAGCGATGCCGACACCCAACCTCAATCATCCCTTCGTCTCGAATGGCGCGCGCAACGTCCATCTTCAACCGCTCAAAAAGCAGTCAAACCCGAACCTCAAAGGAAAAGCGAAAACGAAAATAGAGGCACTCTTAAAAACGCTCATCCCAATCATTCTCACAATCCCGCGCCGCCTTATCCCGAATACGCGCGGCAACGGGGATGGGAAGGCATCGTAAAAATTCGCGTCCACATTGACGAACAAGGCCGCGTGCAAGATGCCCGAGTCGTCAAAAGTAGCGGCTACGATATCCTCGATCGCTCCGCGCTCAAAACCGTCCGTCACTGGCTCTTTCACCCCGCTAGAATCGGATCCACCCCCATCGCTTCCACCGCCATCGTCCCTATCCGTTTTGAATTGGATTAGTGTTTCAACTGATTACCTCTGCAAAATAGTTTAGCCTACGCTTTTTTATCAACAAAGACGGCGATATGATTTGTTTTAGGAGAAAAATAAGTTATGGGGACATGATACAGTTTTTTTTGATTCATCTCAACGAGTCTTCTTTTTCTTCGATTTTTTATGAGGGCATTTTCCAGAAGCAAATTTGAGACAGGAAGCCTCGATGCGAAGTCGAATAATTTTTGCTTTGAATCCAAGTTTCTCTAAAAAAATATTCTTTCTTACGCTGAGACACGGATCGTCAAATTCAAAGACTTTTCCGCAGTCAGCGCAAACAATATGACTATGCTCTGGACTGGCAATATAGTTAAAATCGTAACACTTCGTATTCGAGCCTCTTTTCAGATCGATCTCGTTCAGTAAGCCGGACTTTACGAGCAAAGCAAGAGTTCGATAAACGGTAGCGCGGGAAATCGAGCGATCGGCTTTTTGGCAACTTTTTAGAAGTTCTTCTGCCGTGTAATGAGAAGGAGGGGTAAAGGCTTTTTGGATAATAATTTTACGCTGGGAAGTAATATGCGCTCGGATACTTGTTAAATAAGTAATGGCCTTATCATAAATTTTACTGCTAGTCATGGCATAGAACATCTTTTCATAATTTTGACAGAAATTCTATTTTTTTCGATTCGTATTCTTGTTTCGAAATAAGCCCTGTATCGCGCATTTTTTGTAAGCCATCCAAAAAGTTCATGGCTCGATTACCTTTGGTCGGCAAAAGATCGGAAAGGGAAAAAGGAATTTTGTGGTGCTTGTGCTTGATCGAATGCAAGAGAGGAAAAAATAGCCCCGTCATAATGCCTATAATATAAATGAGTCCGCCGGCAACGCAGAGGAGGGTCATATTTATTTTTTCCGGATAAGGAGAATCGGAAGAAACGGTGAACGGTGGCGATGACGCAGATGCCGAATACTGAGGATAACGATAGTAAGGGGAATTCGTCGTCTGAGGGCGATTTTTCGTAGAATGCCAAAACCACAGTGCTCCCATAATGGCGATAATAATCACAAGAAAGATCTCCAAATGTCCTGAGTTAGCTCTGCGAAAGAGGTTTTTGTTCATAAATAAAAGATGAGATTGAGTCTCAATTTCAATTTTGTCAAGCGGATTTTTGATATTAAATTTCGCTAAAAATAATTGGCGAATGATAAGAAACAGCGTAAACTTAAAATGTATTATGCATCGTAGAGAGTTTCTTAAAAAGCTCCTTGTCGGCTTAGGCGCAACCTTTATCTTACCTCGAATTGTAAGGGCAGTTCCCGAAGTACAGGAAGGGGAAAGCGTTGTTAATCCTCATTATGTCACTCATGGCAATGGTTTCGGTAACCGTATCGCAATTACTTTTGATGATGGTCCTTCACCGGGCGTAACAGAAACGATTTTAAAAGAACTCGAAAGACACGATCTGCGGGCAACATTTTTTATGATTGGTCAAAAAGTGAAAGCACATCCGGAGTTGGCAAAAGCCGTCGCTGACGCTGGACATGAAATTGGCAATCATAGTTACACGCATCCGTTTTTGACCCGCCTTTCCAACGACAAAGTGGATGACGAACTTCAAAAGACTCAGGAAGTTATCTATCATGTCACAGGCAAGACGCCGCTCTGGTTTCGCCCGCCTTATGGAGCATTTGATAAATCCAGAATGGGGAATATTCCTCTTTCCAAAGGGCTTGGAGTTGCCTATTGGTCTGTTGACCCGATGGATTGGAAGCGTCCCGGCGCCGATGCTATTGTCTCCCGCGTTCTTTCGGAAACTAATCCCGGTTCCATCGTTTTGATGCACGATTTGCATCCTCAAACCGCCCAAGCTGTCCCAAGCCTTTTTGAGGGAATCAAAGAAAGAGCTTTTTCTTCCGCCAATATGACGCGCTTCCTCGGTCAGCCATACGCTTAAATATGGGCGGTTCTAAAAATTAATTTTCCGCATGGGAGAGATTTTGGAAAAAGTTTTTCTTAAATTTTCATGATTTTTTGTTCAACTTTTTCTTTTGTTTTTCCTCTGATTTTCTTGTTGTTCATGCGAGTTGGGATTTCTTTCGCGAGACTTGGACGTAGCGGAACATATTGTAGACGAGGTTGATCATGCCGATGGCGCTTCGGTTGCGTTTGCGTCCGATGTACCTCAAATAAAATCCTTTCATGGTGTTGGTGATGAAGCCGAAGATGTGTTCGATGCGGCATCGGATTTTGCTTTTGAGGCGGTTGTTTTGTTTTTGTTCTTCGGTGAGCGGATGATTTCGATAACCTTTTTCGCAGATGTGGTTTTCGATTTTTTTCGCCGCTAAATCGTTGGCGATTTCTTCACCTTGGTAGGCGCTGTCGGCGTGGAGTGCCCCGTCGCCTTTCTTGGTAAGTTGGTCGACGGGTTGGGAGTCGTGAACCGAGGCGTCGGTTTCGGTGTAATTCTCGATGAATTTATTTTTCACGTCGCTTTTGACGTGGTCTTTGTAACCGTAATATGTCTCTTGATTTTTTTTCGTCCAACGCGCGTCCACATCTTTGTGCCGAAGTTTGTTCATCTGATTTTTCCACGCTTCGGGAGTCTCACCTTTTTTAATTTGCGCGTTTTCTTCTCGTGAATTGCGTTGCCTTGGCACTTCCACAAAACTCGCGTCGATGATTTTTCCCTCCTTGGCGATCAGTTGTTGATCTTTTAAAAATCCCACGAACATGTCGAAAAGTTTTCGCTCCAATCCCGCATCCGCCAACTTCTCTCGAAACAACCAAATCGTTCGCGCGTCCGGCACATCGTCCACCGCGCTCAACCCCAAAAACTTTTGAAACGTCAACCGATCCTTAATCTGAAACTCCGCCTGCTCGTCCGACATATTATAATACCTCTGCAACACCGAAATTTTAAACATCATCAGATACCCGTACCTCGGACGCCCCGCGTTATTTTTTAATTCCTTCGCAAATCCTTCCTCCAACATTTTCTCGAATGGACTCCAATCCATTGCCAAGTCTAATTTATATAACGGATCGCGCTCTTGCAGCGATTGCGCCCTGAGTTCCTGATCAAAAAATCCAACTTCTTTATTTACAATTATCTTAGCCATAAATACTTATGGATAACTTCCATCAGGAAATCAAGATTTTTATCCCAGAAAATTTTTAGGAATATTTAGAAATGCCCTTATACTGTCAAGCCACACACTCTTTTTCAATCTCTTTTTTCGATCCGTAATGAACACTCCTTGCAACAGAGATGCGGGATATCATTGTGTCAGAAGATGAATGCGAATGAGAGGATATCTCATGGAATTTACGCTTCTGTGAGATTAAGTATAATGATACCGGCGATGATGAGAATGGTGGCGAGGATTTTGAGTGGGGTTGGGGTTTCTTGAAAGTAGAGGATGCCGATGAGGGCGATCATGAAGATTCCGCCGCCGGCGGAGATGGCGTAGGCGGCACCGATTTCGACGGTTCGCAAGGCAAGCGTGAGGAAGACGCTGCACAGTCCGTAGAAGAAAAACACCAGAACCGAGGGGATTATATTCGTAAACCCGTTTGAAAATTTCATGCAGACGGTTCCAGTGACTTCGAGTAGAATGGCGAGAATCAAATACATCATAAAGAGCCTTTCTTAGGGCAGTGCTTGGCGACCATGCAATCAATACAGGAAATGCCGTCTTCTTTTGTACAGAGCGGCAACTGATCGTCGGGAACATTCAGATATTTCTGAATGAGTGAAAGTTTTTTGTGAATGAACTTTTCAAACTTCGAAAGCATGGGTGCCGGATAATAAACGATTTTCTTGAGCACAAGAGCGTGAAGCGAATAAACGCAAAATATGACTTTGATTCTCTTGAATTTTTTCTTTTTGCGCGCCACGTACCAGACGAGTTGCGAGATTAACCATTGATTATTGTCGAGTAACATTTCACCGTTGGAATCACATAAGCGGGCATATTCTTCTTCCCATAGATGCTCATGCCTGACCAATATCTCCCCGTCGGCAAAGGTGTGATTTGAAATCAGATCGAAAACTGTGTCCTCGATTTTAAATTTCTCACGGAAAGAGAGCCTTTCTAATCCGCATTTCCTTTCAACAGTCGAAAGAAGTCCGATTAAAGGCCACCATAGGATATCTTCGGTTTCTCCATAACGCGCCGCCAAAAGGATTTGCCGAACCGAGTGATCCAAATTTTCAATCAAGAGATTCATAGTCTTCATACCACTCCAATAAGATTGGGAGTCGGAAAATGCACAAAAAAATGTTGAAAAGTTAAATTTTAAAATTTTTTCTGCAAAAACTCTGTGCCGTCTTATTGGAATAGGTATGACGGCAACGACATTATGCGAAATAACCAAGAGCAAGTTTTTAGAGGCGACTCGATGCGAGAAGCTGGTGGAAGTGGTGTTGAATGATGACTTGCCAAAGCCATCGCCAACGGTTGCGATGGAGGTTGGCAACCAAGTCCATGCACTGGCACGGGAGCTATTTCCGAAGGGAATATTTGTTACCAAAGAACAAACTTTTCAAGATGTTGCCGCCGCAAACGTGCCGTTGTTTGAGCTTTCAATAACAATTCCCTTTGCACTCGCGTCGGAATGGACGTTGCGTTGCCGACTTGATGTTTTAGAACCAGCGAACGATAAGTGGAATCTCTATGAGGTCAAATCCTCGATGGAACCGAAGGAGGATCATTATTGGGACATCGCTTTTCAGGTATATGTATTGCGCAGTCTCGGGATTCCTATCAGCGAATGCTTTTTGATTCACATCAACAAGGAATATCGACGCGACGGCGAAATTGATCACGAAAAACTTTTTATCCGCGTCAATGTCACCGAGGAAATTCAAAAGCGGGATATCGAAGGGCAAATCCGCAAAATCATCTCTGCCGCGAAGCAAAAACAAGAAAAACAAATTGGGTGTTATTGTTTAAAACACTCCATCATCGACCGAAACGTCGAGTGTCCGATCAAAGATTTGTGTTGGGATTTTTTGCCGTCTCCGAGCGTGTTTGATCTGATGCGCATTCGCAAAGAAATTGCTTTCAAATTAGTCTCTGAAAACAAAATACGGCTTGAAGATATTCCCGACGACGCACTGGCGAAGTCTGGGAAGCTACCCGAGTATCAGAAGATTCAGCTCGAATGCCATCGCAAAAAGAAAATCCATCTCGACAAAAAAGCTATCAGAGATTTTCTCGGAAAAATTGCGTTTCCTATTTATGGCGTCGATCTGGAAACTTTCAGAATGGTTTTACCGCTGTGGGACGGCACGTCGCCGAATACTACGATTCCATTTCAAGTTTCCTTGCACGTTGCGGATTCATGGAATGACCTGCCACGGCACTCGTCTTTTTTATCGGACGGCTTGACCGATCCGCGACCGATTCTCCTCGAAAAATTAACCGATTTACTTGGAGATCGCGGTGTCATACTTGCGTATAACTCCGCCTTCGAAATCGCGCGATTCAAGGAATGTATCGAGGCATTTCCTCAATACCGCGAACAGTGGGAAAAGAATATCTTTCCGAGATTTTTAGACCTGTGGATTCCGTTCAAAGAGATGTCCTACTACAACCCGACGATCCAGATGGGAAGTAGTTCTATGAAGGCAACCTTGCCAGCCTTGATGAACGGTTACAACGCTTATTCTCATCTGCAAATCCACGACGGCGCGCAGGCTTCCGACGATTATTATCGCTCGCATTTTCTCGATTCAAAAAACAAAGAAGCTGTTCGACAGAATCTCGAACGATATTGCGCGCAGGATACCTTGGGATTGATTCAAATCGTTCAGAAATTGAAGGAGCTGTGTTGATATGTCGTTGCGTACGGTTATTATCAAAGGCGGCTTCCAATACGACGAAATTATTTTTTCGTTGGAAGATGCGATTCTTCAATCTCCTGATCGGATTCTCATCAAACTCATCAATGTCGGTCCGATGCCTTCGTTTGTTGCGTTGGCATACCATGCGGTTCTTAAAAACAAAAATCCAAAAACAGAACTCATCACCTCTGCTTATACGCCAATTGGCGGTGCAGAAATTCTCATCTGGCTCATGGGCGATACTCGACTGATGATGCCGCACGGCTGGATTTATCTGCCCGCCATTAAGGTCAATAGCCATGGAATCTCATTCGAATACGCGCAGATTTTATCTCTCATCGATGAATATATGTCGGTTGCGGATAATGCCGGCAAAATGTTGCGCATTCCAGAACTCAATCAACTCGGGCTTCTGGCGGGATCACCGCTCGACATTATTTTCAACAAAGACGGACACATCTACTCATGAGCGCCCTCCAACAACAAATTAAACAAATTTTCTCTCCGACGGGTGTTCTCTCTCACGCGGATGGATTCGAATATCGTCCGCAACAACAGCAAATGGCCGTCGCCATTGCTCAAGACTTGGAAGATGAAAAACATCTTATCGTCGAAGCGCCGACAGGCGTCGGCAAAACGCTCGGTTATCTGATTCCTGCCATTATTTACGGATTGAAAAAGAAAAAGCAGGTTGTCATCTCGACGCACACGATCGCGTTGCAAGAACAAATTCTTTCCAAGGATATTCCTCAGATTCGTAAGATTCTTCCGAAGCCTCTACAAGTGTTGCTTATCAAAGGACGGCAAAATTATCTTTGCCTTAACCGTCTGCATCATGTGATGCGCAACTCCAAAGAT
Source organism: Verrucomicrobiota bacterium (assembly GCA_049324635.1). Lineage (GTDB taxonomy): Bacteria > Verrucomicrobiota > Verrucomicrobiia > Methylacidiphilales > Verrucolacustridaceae > JBMONL01. The sequence continues at coordinate 26,102 of JBMONL010000079.1, forward strand.
CAATTGACCATCTCCGACCAGATGGAACTTCGACGCATCGAAGAGTGGGCAAGTAAAACGACCGACGGAACATTGAGCGATTTGAATCCGCAACCGAAGCCGTCGATTTGGAATATGGTTTGCAGTCAGAAACATTTCTGCGCGCGAAATTGCAGGAAAGAACAAGATTGTTTTTATGAGATGCGTCTTGCTCAAAAGAATCATGCGAATGTTGTTATTCTTAATCACGCATTATTTTTCTCCTCGATGGGAACATGGACTGAGGAAGACGAGAACGTCCGCAATCTCTCAGAAATACTTATTTTCGACGAAGCGCATACAATACATGATGTCGCCGCCGAACATTTAGGATTTCACCTCTCGCCAGAAGAATGTCTTCATCTTCTGCTTAGCCTTTATCATCCGCAAACTCACACTGGCTCACTAACTCCTTTTCGCCGTCCGCAGATCGAGAAATTAGTCGTTCAAGTTCTGCGAGAACTTCAACTTTGCTTTTCGTTGTTGGCTCAACAATGTCAATTTTCTGAAAACACATTTCGATTTCGAACACCTCCTCAAAATATTCCTGTTCCGTCTTTCATGCGGCTACGCAACGAGCTTTTGAATTTATCGAAAGAAGAATTCAGCGAATACGCAGAACAACTCGAAAGCATCTATGTCAAATTGTTGTGCTTTTTACAACAAACTCAAAAAGATTTCGTTTATTGGGCGGAGCGGGAAGATTTCCAAAATTCACAGCCTGCGTTGATTTCTCCACAAAATATTTCGAATAGAATTTCGCTTCACGCTGTACCAATCGATTGTTCGTCAATCTTGCGAAGAAGTCTTTTCGGCGAAAATCAAACTACGATTTGTACCAGTGCCACACTTTCGATAAATAACAATTTTAATTATTTTCAATCTTCTCTTGGCGCGGAAAGCGCGCGGACGTTGAGACTGAATTCGCCATTTAATTTTCAAAAGCAGATGAAAGTTTTTGCCGTCCGCGATATGCCCGATCCCAAAAATGAAAAATATCAAGAGGCCCTCTTGAAGTGGATTCCTCACTTTATTGCGCAAACCGAAGGCAAGGCTTTGGTTCTTTTCACCAATAAAAAACTTCTGCTCCACGTCGCCGATGAGCTTTCAGACTTTTTTAGAAAAAATCAAATCGAATTACTCATTCAAAACGGGAAAATATCCCGCTATAATCTTCTGCAACGATTCAAGAAGAATGTAGGTTCCGTGCTTTTCGGCGTCGATAGTTTTTGGCAGGGCATTGATGTCCCCGGCGAGGCTCTCAGCAATCTTATTCTCACACGATTGCCGTTTCGGGTGCCTTTCCATCCTCTTCACGAAGCGAGATGTGAAAAAATTCAACAAGACGGCGGCAACCCTTTTTACGAATACTCACTTCCACAGGCCGTTCTCAAATTTAAACAAGGTATCGGAAGATTGATTCGTAGCAAAAACGATGCAGGACAGATCGTCATTCTCGACAGTAGGATTTTCCATCCGAGATTCGGCGCATACTTTCAATCCGCCATACCCGTGCCTGTCAAACAATGGAATATTTTGGAGACACCTCATGAAAGCTAATCAAATTTGTGAAAATTTTAGAGGACAGCACGTCATACTCAATGGAATCAAACTTTCCCTTGAAGAACTTTGTTCCGGTGTGCTTATCACGGGCGCCATAGGCAGCGGCAAGACGGTCTCGTGGGCTAATAGGCTCGCAAAAGAAATTGCTTCATTAAATTCCGACGACCAAGAGAAGAAATCTACCATTATTTATTTTAACACAAAGGGAAGTGGCGCGAGGCAATTTCTTGAAAAACTTCCCGAGAGTAGGCGTAGCGATGTCATTCACTTAACAGGCAACAAGGATTGTTCTTGCCGTCTTTCGCTTTTTGAAATTTTTAAATGGAATTCACCCGAAACATGTCGTGCGGCATTGGTAGCATGGATTGAGGAAGTCATGACGCAAGTTTTTGATAGCTCTGAAAGCATCGATCACGATCGCCAGTTTTGGCTGGGACAGCGATTGAATATATTGAATACTTTGGCGTCGTTGGATGTTTTATTTCCGGGTACAGATCCAAACTTTTTTAACGCTCTTCACGCACTCCTTTGGAGAGTCGAAAATTTTTTGGATTTTGTGAATCAAACACGTTTTTCAAAGAAACCGAATCACGAATTGAAAGAAAAATTCAAAGCTGCCGGCTTCAATCAATTTGATCTCATGCAATTAAGGAGCTGGATTTCTCATCATCGGAAAAACAAAAAAAGACCTAGCCTGCTTTTCGAGCAATTTATGAACTGGAGTAGGGTTTTATTAGATGAGATTGATCCTATGACTGCATCTCCTCAAGAATTGCATCCGTTCGACAATTTCTGGAAGACTCTCACTTCGGAGAGTAAGAAAAAAGCCGAGGATCTCTTTTTTCGATACTGTCATTTATCAGAAAATACTTGGTCGTGTGTTGCGACGGATTTACAGAGTATTGTTTCATTTTTCCGACAAGAACCGTTAAACACACTCTTGTCGCCTCATGAAAACGTAATCTCTATTGAGCAAGTCGTCGATGAGGGAAAAATTCTGATTATAGATTGCCCATGCTCGGATTCCGGCGGCGGTTCACGCGGTGCACTCGTCGCAATCAAAATTGCCGTGATGAATCGCCTGCTCGGGCGATACCAACTCTCCAATCATATACGTCCTATAGCCCTGCTGATTGACGAGTTTCACAGCGTAACAACCAAAGGCAAGACGGACGGAGATGACATGTTTATTTCTCGATGCCGCGAAATGGGCATCATCACAATTTTTGCCACACAAAATCTTTCTCTTCTGAAAGGTGTATTGAGAAGCAACGCGAAAGTTTTTGGGCTAGTTTCCAATCTTAAAACAAAGGTTTTTGCTTCGAACGACGATCTCATTACAAACGAATTTGCATCCATGTGCCTCGGGTTAAAGAAACCTTCCCTTGCCGCTATTCCTTGGCAAAAAAGTAATCGAACAATTCGAGTGCTTCAAAATACAGACGGAAATGTGTCGCCAATCGTCACGCCTATGACTTTCGTCAACCTCCAACGTGGCGAAGCCTATATTGTTACGCCGTCTTCTTCTTATCACATCAACGCGAATACCAAATACTCAAAACCTATTGTCGAAATTTTGAGAGAGGAAGGACACTTGGCGTAGAAGGCAAAAGTAGATTTTATCTACAGCGACGCGAGCGATGACGGATTTTTTACGAACGGGCTTTCACAATAAGTTTATGCGTCATCGGAAGAGAAAGACGAAGTTTCTGTGCGATGGATCGAGTTGAGTCTCCTCGCTTGTGCAATGCGTCGACTTTCTTTTGATAACGCTGACTTTTGTCAGGTCGCCCGAGCTTGATTCCTCTTGCTTTTGCGGCGGATAATCCGTCTTTGGTCTTTCGACTGGCTTGTATTTTTTGGAATTCAGACCACGCTTTCAAAATTTTTGCGCTTAGCGCCAGCGACGGAAGTTGCCGAGAATCAATGTTCTCGGAAATTGAGACGAGGACAACATTCGCCGCCTGAAGTTGCTCCAAGAATTTCGCTATGGCTTCAAGCGATAGTGCAACATCGCTGAGTTGACGTATCAGCACGATATCGACGCGCTCTTGAGAAACAGCTTCCAGAAGCTCATCCATTCCCGCAGTCGGGCATTTATTTTTTTGAGGATCTGAAAAGCTGACAGGATTTTTCCATCCCTGCTGAATGGCAAATTTCAAAAGCTCGAGAAAGTATTTATTGCCGTCATCGTCGTTTGTGTAAATCGCAATGCGGGCGTTATGAAAACCCCCGTTTTCGTAACGGCGACGCGGATCACAATTTTTGTTACCATTCTTCACTAATAAAGATAGCGACGACAAAACGCGCCGTTCTTTAGAAAGGAAAAAAGGGTAAAAATTATGATGATAAATACGACGAAAGAGTACGCGACGAACGCAGCGGATTCCATTCGCAAACACCGATGGGAATATCTTCTTGAAAGGCGATATCCTTACACATTACTTCCAAGGTTTATTGACTTGGCGCTATCCTATACTGAAGACGTGCCTATCGAGGAATATCTTCAGTCTCATTTTCTCGAAGCCGTCAAAGCGTCTCTTCGCTATGACGCCCAACAGCATGAAAAGCGCGGCATTCACGTCGAAGACTTAAATTTGAAAATCTTATTCGATGAAAAAACGCCTTGGATGTCGGGATTTGTAACAGAAATAGCATGCTGCATTAGAAAATCGTCTTCTTGTCGTTGGCGGTTAAAAAAAGTCGTCAAGAATCAACAAGAACTTGAGTCTCTCTGCCTCGAACACATTTATCGAAGAATCCCACATTTTGATCCAACGCGCAGCAACTCTAAAGGCTTTTGTAGCTTCGAACGATTTCTTCGTCGCTTTGTAGCGGGATACGTCGGTAACGATCTCCGCAAAGAATATGAGCGCAACCGTCTGCAAATTTCCTTGGACGTGCCTCTTCAGGATAATCCAGAGATCACGTTACTGGAGACCATTGCAAGTGAAGACGACAGTTTTGAAATCGAAGAAATTCCTACAAAGATTTTGACTCAAGAAGGCGTTTTAGCGACGCTGGAAAACCTCCTTCGAAATTCTTGCGATTGGGATATTTTTTACGAACTGACTTACGGGGTTAAAACTTGCACGCAAATCGCCAGCGTTCAGAGAGTCAATCCATGTAAAATCAGCAGAAAAATGAATGCTATTCAAAAAAATCTTCGGCAATCTCATCGCGCTGCGGCACCGATTGATCGGCATAAAAAACCTCGTTTGGAAAATTTCGCAAAACATTTTTCTTCAGCCATCGACAGGGATTCTTTTCTCGAAAGAATCCCCCGACCAACTTTTAAACAAGAGGAGGATTGCGTCACAATAAGCAAAGGCTAATATCAATTGCTATGAAACAGAACGGGAACTGGCTTTCTTCGACGTTACGAAGCAATACCGATATTCAAGCATACTTTAAAAAATTGGGGTTGGATTTCAAAAAACTACCTTTTCTCAAATTGAAATTTGCCGATTACGAAAACCTTTTCATTCGAGAAGACGGACTTTTTCAAAGAAGTCATCTTCAAAAAGAAGACGGCATCGATGCTCTCATCGTCGCTCTTCCCACTAAAAAAGAAGACCCCATACGCATCACATTTGCCATTGAAGACCCTTCAAAAATGCAATCTTTGATCCAAGCGCTCCATAAAAATGTCCAAACCTCCAAAGAAAAAACTTTTCTTAAAGCCCTCGAACGCCTCCAAGTTCATTGCGCCAAACTCCACCTCCAATGGCGCGAAAATCAAAAACGCTAAACGCCGTATCGCGAGCAGACTAAAAGCGATTCTGGCAAGAATGGATCATCAATCGTCGGCCAAGTTTTTTGCGCAATCCATTGCAGCTGCTGAGGCGAGTAAAGCAGTTCGGATGATTTTTGGAAAAGATTCACTTGCGGCCATGACCAAGGCGCGAGGTAACGGGAGTAGTTGATGTGGCTCGCGCGGAATTTTCCGAGACGTTTTTCGGCTTCACGGCGAAGAAATCTTTCGGCGTCCTGACGAGAAATTAGCTTTTGAGGCGCTTGCAATTTGAAAGTCTTAGCGACATGAAGTTTTGCCTCCTTGAGCATTCGTTTGAGCTTGGCGATTTCTTCGGTTTGTTTGAGTTTCGATACAAAGCTCCACTGTTTGACAAATCCTGCCAACGCGTTTCTCGCCATTTTTTCGTAGGCTGTGCCGAACAGACCGATTGCATGATCAACTGTATGCAAATGGAGTTCTTTTTGAATCTCCAATTCCAAAAAGTATTGCTCCAGCTTTTTGTCCCACTTTTTTTCGGGCGTTGTCGCATAGAACGCGAGATTTCCAATGATGCCGACCTGATACAAAAAGCTCACTGGTTGTAGGCGCGGATAAGCCGCTTTGATCAATTGTTGTCCGAGTCGCTGCCGCAGAAGAGGCTGGCGCATGGGATCAGAACTAAAATATTCCTTCAGATCTTTCGAGGAAATTGGGCGATCAAGTTTCTTAGAAAGAAACTCTACCTCGCGTACTAGCGTTTGTTTTTGGCTAGCGGGATACGTTGCGCTACGCTTACGCCGAATACTTCTTTTGATCAGGATTTTCATAGTACAAACGAGAAAATGTACGGTCGACCGACTCCTTATCGACCTTGGTCTCTTGCATCAAAAACAGTTCTGTAAAAAATCGAAGCCTTCGGAAATTTCCGGCAGTGTTCTTGTGAATCAACTGAGCCAAACGGATTGCTTCCACCTCACCCTTTTCAATTTTGGCGATGAAATCTCGGAATGGCTTTCCCCATTTGGATAAAACCGCCAGTGTATTTTCGAGATTGAGGTGATTGAAATTTTCGATTCGCAGCGTCCGTGAAATCCCCGACGACATCGTGCCGATCCAAAGTGGATGCGGTCTAATGCCTCCGAGGATAAAGACAAGCGGATGATTGCTTTCGCAAGAAACATCTTGAAGTGTGATGAGTCCGAGGAGAGCTTCCTTCGACAAAACATCGGCTTCATCGAGAAGAATCATTCCGAGATTCTTCTTCTGGATCACAGTTACCGCCTGACGAATCAAAACTGGTAGTGAGATTCCACATCTGAAAATTAAATCCCTTCTGCCGAGGCTGATAAGCAGATCTTTGACTCCACTCGTGCAACCCGAAGTCACACAACAACGATGGAAGAGACATTTTCTTGGTAGCTTCAACGTCTCGTAACGCCGCTCCAAAAATTTGAGGGCTGTAGTTTTGCCAACGCCATTAGCACCGATGACCACACCAATCGCGCATGTTGCGATACACTCTTTGGCGAGGGCAATGATTTTGTCAATTTCAGACGTGCAGATGATCTGGTCTCTCATAATTCTTTCTCCGTTTTAAGGTTGGGTACCTTGATTCCGGTTTCGACCATTTTGGAAGATAACGTTTCTTCGGGCGCAGGAATTTGCGGCTCGAATTTTTGCTGATGACGTTCCCGAAGCTCCTTGCGAATTTCTTGAAGCTCAATCGTGCGAGCCAAACGTCCAGAATTGATTGCATCCGCGAGCGAGCGATCTTCCTCTACACATTTCACTCTACAGAAAAGTTCGCCCTTATAATAAACCTCAGCTTCTTCGACGCGACCAGTGATCGGAAGACGTAGGACAAATTTCTCGCCGACGTATCCCGCCAATTTTGGTGATGAGAAATGACGTCCGGATTCGACTTCAAAGCCGTCGCGCTGGAGAGTGAGTTCGCGTCGAACCATGCAAGCGTTGCGGACATCATCAAAATTCATTACAAGTCCATGCGCGGTTTGAACATTCTCGCACCAGCGTTCCCAAGGCGTTTCGCCTCGAATTCCTGCGTGTGATCTAAGGTGATATTGCAAGAGGAACTTATCAACGAGCCTCGGCAGGAGCTTATCTGGAATCGCATTTTTCTTCGCTAACGCGAGCGCATTTTCTTGTCCGGCATAGCCTATGAGGGAGGTGAGTAGCTGATCTTTGAATGTCCCAAAAAAACGTTCAATTTTCCCATTGCTACTCGGACATTGGTTGGGAATCTCGTGTAAAGAAATATTGAGCCGCGCAAGCGCGTCCAAGAAATCCGTGGAACGATAAATCTGGTGATTATCGCGCTGAAGCAACTTCGGAATTCCAAAAAATGGATGACGCTCATCATTCTTAGGTAAAATCGCTTTCATTAAGAGCCGGATAGAGTCCGCAGAAGTTGGCGAGTGACGAGTAATTTCGCAGGCTAAAACAACTCGACTGAATCCGTCTATTACTGAGCTCATCCACGGGCGGTACAATTCGCCGCTCGCGGTGTCGATGACCCAGAGGTCAAGCTCCGTTGCATCGAGTTGCCAAAGCTCGTTCGGGAAATTATTTTCTCTTCTGGCAACTAATCCCCATTTTTCAAAACTCGCTCGCGCTCCGTCTTCGAGCAGAATCTGCATGTCTCTTGGCGTTGCACGCACGAGGCGACAGATTTGCGAATAACTTGGCACACGCCAGCCTTCCTTTTTGGCCGTTTCTTCAAGCGCACGATAAATATTGGCGTTGCTTGCTTTGAGATGTGATGCCTTGAATCCGAAAACGAATTCCATCACCTGATTGGAAACGTGAGATTTTCCAAGTCGGCGGCGCGTGCGGCGATCCATAAGCGCTTCGCTGCCAAGTTTTGCTCTCTCTCTATAACGCCAAACAGTGCTCACATTCATTCCATGTTCGTGCGCGAATTGCGCGAGGTTGCCGTCGTAGCTCTCAAGCTCTTTCAGCAAGCCCTTCTTTTGAAGAATGGATTCTAATTGTTGCGACGTATATGAACACGTCCCGTCATTTTGAAATGAATCTTTAAACGCTATCATAAAAAAAGATAGCGGCGGGATTTTGCCTCTCTCCGTTCTCATAAACCGACGCCTGAAAGCTGATGATTACATCGGTCAGATGAGTTGATATACGCAGTTGAATTTGAAATCACGCTCTATGTCGCGCGCGCACGGGTGCTTGAATTACATCGGCCAAAAAGTTCCCTGCACATAAGGGAATTTTTCACGAAGAGCATCCTTGATCTCCTTAGTCGTACTCGTGTTGCTTAAAATTTTCTCGAGATTGATATCCATTTTCATAAGCCGTAAGACGCTTGAAATACGGTCTAATGTCATAGGGTAATTTCCAAATTCATTTTTATAAATATCGCAAAAAAGCATCAAGCTACTCATTGTTTTATTGATGCCTTCAAGAACAATTTCTACAAGGTCGCGTGGTTTTAAAGAAGGATCGGCAAATTCGGTAAAGGGTGTGCCGCGCACCTTAAAAACAGTCGTCACATCCTTATGGGTGAGTGGAGGAATGGAAAGAAAACTAAGCGTGATAGAATGATCAAGGAGCTTTGCGCAATGCTCCTTGTAATAAGCACGTCCATGTTGGGTTGCAATGACCATGTTCAGAGAAAACTTCTTTTCCATTTTTAATCGTTCCAATACATGAATCAATTTCGCAAAATCTTGGGGAGACAAATTTTCCGCTGCGTCCAGTAATATGGTGTGAATTGAAAAATGCTGTACAAGATCCATGAATTGTCGCTCAGAGTGATAATCGAGGGAAGTCCCAGATTCTAAGCCGCGCGTTTGAAGGCGAATCGACGAATTTATTTGCTTAAAAATATCGCATCTTGCAGATGTCGGCATACAGAAATGGCTTATAATCATTCCGTGGCTGGCGCAAAAACTAAGCTGCCTTAGCCGATTCAATAGCATGCTTTTTCCGGCACCTGTGCCGCCGCTAATAATAAGCGACCGTTTGATTTTTTGACTTTTTTTGAAAAAATCTAAAATGACAATGGTTGCCGAAGTATTAACGAACAGATTCAAATTATCTGGATCATGATACATGAGTGTCTTCCTCCAAAATTGCTGCCACAGCATAACCGTCCGGATCTTCATTTTCGACTGCGCCATGGAAAAGTAAGCGAGATGTCGTGCCATTACGTTGATGATGAATCCCATGTTCGGGCATGGCTTCATTTTGAACGTCTTTTCTGTAGAGCATATAGGGTTGTCCACCGAGCAATACCCATGCCTTCTCTTCGAGAAGAGATCGGCAGACGTCAATGTGGGTGAGTCCCGCGACATCATTTGAATACCACAATTCGCCGTTGGGAATCTTGACGCAATCACGGGAATAAATTCTACGACGAGGAAAAAGCAAGAAGAACTTATTGTCGATTTCGACTGGATTGATGTTGTCGATGCCGTAAGCCTGATCTCGATGCTGATTCCAGCGATCTAAAGGGGATTGTTGCGTAGAACGATGAACGGTTTGGTTATATTCTTTTATCATTCGCTGAATGGAGGCATCGATTTGTTTGCCGAAAATCTCGGGATTTAATTTGCAGCATTCCGTGGCAAGAAAATTTAAAAAGCGACCCAACAAAAATGGCACTTCCCCTGCCAATCTAAATTTTATGGTTTTCACGGCTCTTTCGATATGTCCATTAAGCCATGGGCTTTTTTTATCGATAAAATGATAGGCAACAGAAAGAGATTTCAAGACACGCTTATATTCTTTTGAAGTAAATACAGAACCGTTGTCGGTAATGATCAGTAACGGCTTGCCCCAGACGCCCTTCTTGGCGCGGTTGTTGAGAATAGCATTGCGGATGGCGAGCAAAACGTTCGCTGTCGTCGGCGTCGCCCGAGAGATGTGCACATTAACGATATAACGAGTATGAACGTCAAGAACTACAATGAGCCATAAATGGAATCGACGTCCGGCAATCGTAAAAATCCATTCACATATATCAATTTTCCAAATCTCGTTTGGCGCGGAAGCTCGGCATAAAAGTGTAGGCATAAGTTTTTTGACCACTTCGATATCCTTTTTATTCTGGCGCTCTTCGAGTTGGTCGGGATGTTGACGAAAATATGAAATGATTTTTTGCGATGGACATTCTTTTTCGCCAAGAATTTTAAGCAGAAAAAGCCAGATTTGAATGATCGAGAAATGAGGTAATATTTCTATATAAAGCCACAATATTGCCAGGAGATACCATTCTGCGCGCTTGGTAATCTGATGTCCTTTCTTGACACGTTTCTTCCGCTCAAGGGTTCCCGTCGCTTGACGGGATTTCCAATTGCGCAAAGTTCTTTTGGTAACGCCCAAGGCGCTGTTGCAAGTTTCCTCGGAAATTTTCCCTAATTTCTCGGCAATTCCTAAGAATACAGAACCTTCCCCTGTTTTTGATGAGGGATTTTTCTAAATAGCTGATCGCATATATTTTGCGTATTTCAACAAGTGGAAGGGGTGTGTTTTTTTAAAACAGGGGAAACTTTTTGGTGGATTTTT